>JBBDYD010000017.1:0-38401 GCA_040901865.1 Bacteroidota bacterium
AACGCAGTCCGAAATCCTCAATCCGAAATCCGAATTCAACGAGGACTTCTTACGCTCTTGCGTTCTCCCTCGCGAGCATAATCCTCGGAAGGGACCCCTTCCTTGAATGATCACGGAAAGGGGGAATCCCCCCGGGCGTACCAAAGGATTTCGGATTGTGGAATGGTGATTGCGGACTGCGAGAAGCGGATGAAGGCGCCCCTTAAGCATGTTTGAACTCAAAGCATAACGCAGTCCGAAATCCTCAATCCGAAATCCGAATTCAACGAGGACTTCTTACGCTCTTGCGTTCTCCCTCGCGAGCATAACCCTCGGAAGGGACCCCTTCCTGGAATGATCACGGAAAGGGGGAATCGCGCCGGGCGCACTAAAGGATTTCGGATTGCGGAATGGTGATTGCGGACTGCTAGACAGGGTTACGCCATTTAGCCAGGCTCAACGCAGTCCGAAATCCTCAATCCGAAATCCGAATTCAACGAGGACTTCTTACGCTCTTACGTTCTCCCTTGCGAGGATAATCCTCGGAAGGGACCCCTTCTTGGAGTATTCACAGAAAGGGGGAATCGCGGCCGGGCGTACGAGGATTTTTTCTCTAGGTCGAGAGACTTGAACCCTGAACCCTGAACCCTTAACCCTTAACCCTGGAACCTGCCCTAATGCTCAAACCCAAGAAAAAGATCTCCAAGCGTGAAATAAAGGAAGATAAGCTCGTTACAACCTATTTTCAGGCACAATCCTGGTTTGAGGGGCACAGGAAACGGCTGAGTTCCGTTTTTGTCACCGTTCTCATCGTCGGTATCGCCGGATGGTTCTATTATAATAACCGCGCAACACAGAATCTGGCCGCAACGGCCGACCTTGGGAAGATCATTCGATACTACGACGCTGGAAATTTCGAAATCGCGATTAATGGTTCCCCACAAGAAAATATGCGAGGATTACAGCAGATTGTCGATGAATACAGCGGAACCGAATCCGGAGAATATGCAACCTTCTATCTTGCCAACGCCTACTTTTCCGTCGGCAATTATGAAAAAGCACTTCAGTACTACGAGGATGCAGATGTCGTCGACAACGGTCTTAAGGCGGCGGTGAAGGCCGGGATTGCCGCGTGCCACGAGGCCCGGGGGAATCATGCGGAGGCAGCCGCCTATTTTGAGAAGGCAGCACAGGAAGACGACAGGAAATTGCACACTGCTGAGCACCTTTTCCACGCTGGGAACAATTATATCCTCGCGGGGAACAGGGAGAAAGCCGACGAGACGCTGAAAAAGCTCAAGACAAACTTCCCGACTTCTCCGTATGCTAGGGAAGCGGATCGACTCCTCGTTCGCACCGTGTTATAAACTGCCTTCCAAGAGCCACACACTCCGCGGAATGCGGGACAATTTCCATTGCTGAATGTCCATTCTCCCAAAAAGGAAGTACACCCGCCGCATTCTGAAGATCGCTACGCCCGCAATTGCTGGCATGTCTTCTCAGATGGTGGTTTCCGTCGTCGATACCGCGATGGTGGGACGACTGGAGAGCTCTGAGATAGCACTGGCGGCCATGGGACTTGGGGTACTTGCCACGTGGACCCTCAGCACCTTCTTTTCCAGCATGGGAAATGGCACGCATATTCTCGTTGCCCGAAGATTCGGGCAGGGGAAATTCACCGAAGCGGGCATTGTCTTAAACAATTCTCTTCTTCTGAGCTTTGTCGTCGGATCATTATTCGGATTCCTTGGGTTTCGCTACGCATTCGAGGCAATCGATTTCCTTTCGAGCGACAAGACCGTCTCAATTGCCGCCTCCGAGTATATCAAATACCGGTCGATTGGCCTGCCGTTCTTTCTCATGGCAGTTTCCTATAGGGGATTTTTCTCCGGAATCGGCCATACCAACATGTTCATGTTTTCCGCTCTCATTACCTACGCATTCAACATTTTCTTCAACTACATGCTCATTTTCGGGAATTTCGGCTTTCCGCGTATGGGCGTTGCCGGGGCGGGTTTGGCAGCGTCGATTGGGATGGCGGCCGGTTTTATGTTTTTTGTTCTTGTAACCTTTTTCAAGGATTATCGAAAGAAATACAAATACTATCAGTTGTTTGCAATTGGGACGAAATATCTTGAACCCATCGTTCGGATTTCCCTGCCTGTATCGTTTCAGAATATTCTCATTCTCTTTGGCTTTTTGGTTTTCGTCGCAATCACGGGAATCATCGGGACATTGGAACAAGCATCCACACAGGTCGTGATCACGTCTCTTTACATTTCGTTCATGCCATGTTTTGGTTTTGGTATTGCAACGCAAACGCTTGTAGGAAATGCACTCGGCAACAACAACCCGGAGGAGGCATTTGTCTTGGGAGTCGAGACCGCAAAACTCGGGACGATCTTCACACTCGGAGTCGGTGCGCTCTTCGTCGGATTCCCGGAAATCGTCCTGATGGTGATTACGAATAACGATTCGGTCATTGCAGTTTCAAAGCCTCTTCTGCAACTCGCAGGCATTGCACAGATTGCCTACGGGTCCGGAATCATCATTGCCAATGCTCTTCAGGCAGCGGGGGACACGTTGTATGTTATGTATCTCGAAGTCATCACCCACTGGATCATTTTTCTTCCCGTGGCGTATCTCCTCGGTGTCACATTGGACTTTGGCATTGTTGGCGCATGGGCGGGTTTGCCTGTGTACATTGCCCTCTATACAACGTTTGCATGGATGAAGTTTCGGTCGGGATCATGGAAAACAATCAGAGTCTGACATGTCCCGCCTGAAGAAAGCCCTCTATTTTATTATTCCCACCCTGCTACTTCTCCTCGTGTTCATCTACGACGTGGTCCGGATTACAGTCGAACTTGGGGGCGCCGGATATGCCTTCGTCCGTGAGGGAGCCGTACTTGCCTCCCTCTTTTTCGGATACCTGCTACTTGAGGATATAGCGCGGAAGGGAATACGGGTGGTCATCAAGCAAATCGGGCGCTTGCTAATCATTGTTGTCAGCGCCGTGCTCCTTGTCGGCCTCGTTCAGATTTTGCCCGGGCTGGGGTTTTCGGAGACTGGCGATGCGGCGATCCCCCTGAACTCCCTAACGGTCTTCTTTTCCATGATGATCAGTCTCGGCGTCGCCATGGCATCGCTGGTCGGCCTGCTGACCATCAAAGAGCTCGTCTATCATAAGCGCAAGAAGGGGACAAAACGCAATTTCGTTCTATACCTCGTTCTTGTTCTTGCGGCAAGCGCTCTTGCACTTCCCCCGTTTGGTAGTGAACTCACATGGTTTGCAACCATGACAATGATCCTGGCGATCATCATGATGGTTGTCAATTCCTTTCGCCAGAATTGGATCGTCTTCCTCTCCCGCCGGGAGAAGGTGTACTGCATCATTTACAGCGCATTGCTGTTCATGGCGTTTCTCGCCGTAAGCTTGCTGTTGACGAACAGAACGTTCCTGAACAAAGCCATGTTGTTTTTCAGCGGCCCCGTCGAACGATTTGTGATTCTGAACAGCATGTATGGAGCCGTGTATTTCGGGATGGCATTCATCACGACCCTGTTTCATCTCCCCACCGCCGAGGTCTACGAGCGGAAGCAATCGGAACTGAGTTCTCTTCATAACCTCGGCCGCCTGGTTACCCAGGTGTTTGATTTTCGAGATCTTGTCAACACCGTGACGCATATGACGCGCGAAGTGTGCGGAGCCCGAAGTGCCTGGCTCGAGTTGCTCCATGTCGAGAGTAAGGAATCGGAACAGCGGATCGAGGTTGTCTCTAGAAATAATATCAGCGAGGAAGAGATTGCATCGGTCATGACCCATCCGGATTTCTCCCTCCGCGAATTTATGATTGAGTCGAAGAAAGTACTGCTGATCGATGACGTGGCAAGCGACCGGAGAACGAAACATGTCAAAACGCTGGGACTCCCCATTGCCTCCCTTTTAAGCGTTCCCCTTCTGTCGCATCAATCGATGATCGGGGTCCTCCATGCGACAAAGGACATCGTGTTCGGGTTCGACCAGGACGATATCGATGTCTTGTCTGCCTTTGCCGACCACGTGACAATTGCCATTGAAAATTCGCGGTTGATCGAACAGTCTCTTGAGCGGGAACGTTTGCGCCAGGAATTAATGGTTGCTCAGGATATGCAAAGACGACTGTTACCGCAGAGGTTCCCGGAGAACAAACGCATGGATGTCGCGGCCGTTTCGGAACCTTCCTTCGAAGTAGGCGGGGACTATTTTGATTTTGTTACGCTTGATGAGAACAGGGTGGGTGTGGTGATCGGGGACGTGTCCGGGAAAGGCGTGTCCGCCGCGTTCTACATGGCGGAGGTCAAAGGCATATTTCAATCGCTGAGCAAGATGGTGAAGTCCCCGCGTGAATTATTGATCCGTGCAAATGAGACCCTGATGGAAAGCCTCGAGCGAAAAGCTTTTATCAGCCTTCTCTATGCGATCTACGATACCTCCCGGTCAACAGTCACTCTTGCACGCGCAGGCCACTGTCCGATGATCCTGATCTCAGCAAGAGGGTATGAATTGATTCGACCCAATGGCCTGGGACTTGGATTGACGGAGGGAGATCTCTTTCAGGCGTCTACAGAGGAAAGAACGCTGACATTGCAACGCGGAGATGTCTGTATTCTTTATACAGACGGTATTACCGAGGCAAGAAATTCAACCGGAGAAGAATTTGGTTATGATCGGCTGGTGGAACTGGCCGGTGCCATTCATCACCTGTCGGCTTTGGAAATTCAGAATCGTATTTTATCGGAAATTCGAGCATATTGTGGCAAGGTCGGGTTTGAAGACGACCTGACGTTGGTCGTGGTCAAATGGCAAGGAAATAAGTCCGAAGGATAGTAGCACTAAGGAGATTACCATGAGTGAATTCAAAGTTCACCACCGGGATGGAGAGGGGTTCAGCGTCCTCGAACTCAA
Source organism: Bacteroidota bacterium (assembly GCA_040901865.1). Lineage (GTDB taxonomy): Bacteria > Bacteroidota > Ignavibacteria > UBA10030 > UBA10030 > JBBDYD01. The sequence continues at coordinate 4,928 of JBBDYD010000017.1, forward strand.
GGGATACCTCGACGCCCATACCGCCCCCGATCTGGAAAACACCTTCCAGAAACTGTTGACCGACAGGAAGTTCAACATCGTGGTCAACTGCAGGGACCTGACGTATATCAGCAGCGCGGGGCTCGGCGTGTTCATGGCGTATATCGAGGATGTGCGGAAGAACAAAGGCGACATCAAACTTACGAACATGTCCGCCAAGGTGTATAATGTGTTTGACCTGCTGGGATTTCCCGTCCTCTACGAGATTTTCAAGGATGAGCAGGAAGCAATCAGCAAATTCCGTCAGCAGACGAAAAAGGCCTGAGCGCGGCAAGAATGACGAAGTTGAAGAAAACAAAATTTTTGAGCGCCACAGACAATCTCCTGCAGGTGCGGGAATTTGTCTCCGCGGCGGCGCGGGAGCAGGGCTTTTCGGACGAAGAGACGTCCAAGATTGCTCTTGCCGTCGATGAGGCATGCACGAACATCATCCGCCATGCCTATCAGAATGATCCTACGAGAGAGATCGAAGTGACAGTGGAAAGAAAAAACGATAGGTTCGAGGTGAGTATCGTGGACAGCGGACGAAGGTTCGACCCTGCGATCTTGAAGCCGCTTGATCTGAAAGAACATCTTACACATTACCGAAGGGGTGGATTGGGCGTGTACCTCATGAAGACGTTGATGGACAAGGTCGAGTATAACACGGTCGAAGGCCATAAGAACGAAGTCCGGCTGACGAAATTCTTTAACTCGGTTCAATCCGGAGCACAATAAAAGCTCCTCTCGCTTCTCCCTCCCCCATTATGGCCAAGGCCCGCCGTTCGAAAACATCCGGCACATCCTCCGATGTCCTCCCGCTTTTTGAATTCAGCAACGTTGTTAATTCGTCCATTGATCTGAAGTTTATTCTGGGGACGGTTCTTCTCACGGTGATGGGAAAAATGCTCGTCTCCAAGGGAGCGGTACTTTTGAGGCGTGAGGGGAATTCCTATGAGATTGTCGCTGCAAAGGGAATGGGGGACTGCGTCGGGAAAAATACCACCCTCGAACACCAACCAAGAACACTTCAGGACGTGGAAAGAAGAAGAAACAAAACCGCTGATTTCTTTTCGCTCCAATCAGTCCGGCTGGTTGTTCCGATCGTCTCCGAAGGGAGAACCACCGGGTACCTTGCCCTTGGCGACCGGATGGGAAAACAGTCCTATTCGTCGTCCGATAAGAAACTCATTACTTCGCTCGTCAATCTCTCCGCCTCGGCTGTTGAGAAGGCGGTGATGCTGGAACGTCTGAAGGACGCGCATCGGAATCTGGATCGCAAACTCCAGGAATTAAAAACCCTGTTCGAATTGAGCAAAGAGTTTAATCTGGTTCTGGATGCCGAAAAAGTGATTCGATTGCTGACGTTTTCCCTGCTCGGCCAGGTGGGGGTAAACCGGTACGCCGTGTGCCTTTCGGAGGGCGCCTCGGTCCGTATTGTGGCTTCTCGTTTGGAAGAATCAACAGAACTGCCCCGGACGATTCAGAAACTGTGTGATCTCGTGAACCCCACATTGGTAGAGGATCTTGTGAAGGATAAGAAGATGTCGGGCCCGGCTGAACAATTACAGCTGGTAGGTGTAAAGCTTGTTATCCCAATGCAGGTGCAGAACAGAACAAAGGGGCTGATTCTCCTTGGACAAAAACTGGGCGGAGGTGCGTACTCAAAAGGTGATCTCGAATTCCTTTATTCGCTTGGGAACCTGGCAATCATCTCCATCGAGAACGCGAGACTCTTTCAGGAAACACTGGAAAAGCAACGATTGGAAGATGAGCTGAAAATCGCTCGCGAGATCCAGCAAGGCCTCCTTCCTCAGAAGCTCCCTCAGATCCCGGGATATGACCTTGCTGCCGTGAACGTCTCTTCGAAACAGGTCGGAGGAGACTATTATGATGTCCTTCCGCGTTCGGAAACAGAGTATATCATAGCGATCGGAGACGTGTCGGGAAAAGGAACACCTGCGGCATTGTTGATGGCAAACGTCCAGGCCGTCATGCGCGCTCTGGCTCCCCTTCATGATAACCTCCCGGAAACAACCAGCCGCATTAACGACATCACGTTTGAAAATACGGGTGGCGACAAGTTCATTACGTTTTTCTGGGGCGTTGTCGATACGCAAAGCAAACGATTTCGGTATGTGAACGCAGGCCACAATCCCCCATTTCTCATCCGCAAGGATGGGTCTATGCTGCGGCTAACGGAAGGGGGGCTGATCTTGGGCATCATGAAAACGATGCAGCCGTACAAGGAGGGATTTGTACCGCTGGAGTCCGGCGACACACTCTTTCTGTTTACCGACGGTGTGAGTGAGGCGATGAACGCGGCGGGCGAAGATTTCACCGAGGAACGCCTTGAAAAACTTGTTGGCCGCCTTTCAGATTGCACGGCGAGTGACATGATCCAGGAAGTTCGTTCTGCTGTTGAAGACTTCTGCAAAGGCACTCAGCAATCAGACGATATAACGATGCTGGTGCTGAAGCTTGCCTGATGCATCTATTCGTCCCTTGCGTCACCTTCCATTGAAAATCCTTCCGTTTTTGCATACATTTCCATTACGGCTATCGCAATTCCATGAAGTATAATCCTGCTGAAATAGAACAATACTGGCAACGGTACTGGGAGGATCATCGCTCGTTTCAAGCGACGGAAGATCCCTCGAAACCGAAAGCGTACATCCTCGATATGTTCCCGTACCCTTCCGGCGCGGGGCTGCATGTCGGTCATCCCGAGGGCTATACTGCCACCGATATTGTTGCACGGTACAAGCGTATGAGGGGCTTCAATGTCCTTCATCCGATTGGCTGGGACGCGTTTGGCTTGCCTGCCGAACGATACGCGATGCAAACGAATATCCATCCGCGAATAACAACAGGAGAGAACATCGCCACCTTTCGCCGTCAAATCAAAATGCTCGGGCTGAGCTATGATTGGGACCGCGAAGTTGACACGACAGACCCCGAGTACTATCGGTGGACGCAATGGATCTTCCTGAAGATTTACAATTCGTGGTACGACCCGCGCGTGAGCCGCGCCTGCCCCATTGAATCGCTCATCGATGAGTTGGAAAAGCAGGGATCAGCCGACCTTCCAGTCGGGATACGCATCTCAGCCCAGGAATGGCGCGGAATGGATGAGAAACAACGCCAGGAGATACTGGCTTCGTACCGCCTTGCCTATAGCGCAGAGATCCCCGTCAATTGGTGTGAACAGCTCGGTACCGTCCTGGCGAATGAGGAAGTGGATGAATGGGTGGAAAAAGGCTACACCGTGGAACGACGGCCGATGCGTCAATGGATGATGCGAATTACGGCGTATGCAGAACGCCTGCTGAAGGAGGCCGATGAGCTGGATTGGCCGCAATCAACCGTAGAGCAGCAGCGGAATTGGATCGGTCGGTCCGAGGGTGCTGAAATCGATTTCCCGCTTGAAGGGCTCGATCATTCGTTGACAGTGTTCACGACACGGCCGGACACGGTATTTGGGGCAACCTTCATGGTACTTGCACCTGAGCATCCGTTGGCCCTCGAAATAACGCTTCCAGAGCATCACCCCGCGCTGGCAGCGTATCAGCAATCCGCCGCACGAAAAAGTGACCTGGACCGTGGAAAGGGAAAAGAAAAATCAGGATTCTTCACAGGGAGATTCGCCCGAAACCCTGGGACCGGAAAAGTGATTCCTGTCTGGATAGCAGACTACGTCCTGATGGGCTACGGAACGGGGGCGATCATGGCAGTACCCGGACAAGATGAGCGCGACTGGGAGTTCGCAGAGAAATTCGGATTACCCATTGTGCGAACAGTCCAACCTCCCAACGGTTTCGAGGGAAAGGCATTTTTGGGCGATGGCCCGGCCGTCAACAGTGAATTCCTGAATGGGCTGAACGTGGACGGGGCGAAAAAGAAAATCATTCAATGGTTGGAATCAAAACAGCTCGGGCGAACGAAAGTAAGCTACAAATTGCGCGACTGGCTGTTTTCACGACAGCGATACTGGGGAGAACCGATTCCGATTATCCACTGGGAAGACGGCACTGTCTCCGCACTGAGCGAGGATGAATTGCCGCTCATTCTTCCGGATCTTGCGAAGTTTCAGCCCAGCGGAACGACCGAATCACCGCTTGCCCAGACAGAGACATGGGTGAATGTGGTTGACAAGCGGACTGGCAAAAAGGGAAGACGTGAGACCAACACGATGCCGCAATGGGCTGGATCATGCTGGTATTACCTAAGGTACCTCGACCCAAAGAATTCAAAGGTCTTTTGCGATCAGGAAAAGGAACATCGATGGATGCCGGTTGATCTGTACATCGGCGGTGCAGAACACGCGGTTCTTCATTTGATGTACGCCCGATTCTGGCACAAAGTGCTTTATGACTACGCCTATGTGAGTACAAAAGAGCCCTTCACGAAACTTCGGCACCAGGGAACCATCCTTGGCGAGGATTCCCGCAAGATGTCGAAATCACGGGGAAATGTTATCAACCCGGACGTTGTGGTGCAGGAATACGGGGCTGACTCGATGAGATTGTTTGAAATGTTCATGGGGCCGCTTGAAGAAATGAAGCCCTGGAGCACGCGGAGTGTCGAAGGTGTTTATCGTTTTCTCAACAGGGTATGGCGGCTGTTCATCAATGAGGAAGGGCGCATCGACGACAGTATGCGCGGTGAACAGCCAACGAAAGAATTCGAACGGCTTTTTCACCAAACGGTGAAAAAAATGGGTGAGGACATTGAGTCCCTGCGATTCAATACAGCGATTTCACAATTGATGATCTTCGTCAATGAAGCGTACAAATTGGAGAGGAAGCCCCGCCCGATGATGGAACAATTCATCCTTCTCCTCTCACCGTTTGCTCCGCACATGTCCGAAGAAATCTGGAAACGGCTCGGCCACGCCTCTTCACTGGTCTACGCACCCTGGCCGGTTTATGAGCTTGCGAAAACTATCGAATCGATCGTGGAAATTGTCTTTCAGGTTAATGGTAAAGTACGGTCCCGGATGCAGGTACCGGCAGGAACACCGGAACCGGAGCTCGAAAGACTCGCTCTGGCGGATGCAAATATGCTGCGGCATCTCGATGGCAAAAAGGTTATCAAAAAAATCGTTGTGAAGGATCGTCTGGTGAATCTTGTCGTCCCGGGTTCCTGATGCCATGATCGATCTTTCCGTGGTTATTATCACTTTCAACGAAGAGCGAAACGTCGATCGATGCCTGCGTTCCGTGAAGGAATTGGCGGATGAAGTTGTTATCGTCGACTCCTTTTCGAAGGACAAGACGGTTGATCTCTGCCGATCATTGGGCGCGCGAGTCGTCGAGCACTTGTTCGAGGGCCACATTGAGCAGAAGAATTTTGCCCTGAGCCAGGCGCACTTTCCGTATGTCCTCTCTCTTGACGCGGATGAGGAGGTTTCAGCAGAGTTGCTGGCATCCATTCTTTCGATCAAAAGCGCTTGGAGCCATGATGCGTATGAAATGAGCAGGATGACCAATTATTGCGGGTCTTGGATACGCCATGGCGGATGGTATCCCGACAGGAAAGTGAGGTTATTCGACAAACGAAAAGCCGGATGGGGTGGGACGAATCCGCACGATAGAGTCGTTCTGAACGACGGAGCGACCGTCATGACACTGAAAGGTGATTTGCTTCATTACAGCTATTACAATCTGAGCGACCATATTCGACAAATTGATTATTTTACGGGGATTTCTGCACAGACAATGTTCGATCAGGGGCGGAGGCCGTCCCTGATCAAAATGATTCTCGGCCCGATCGTCAGGTTTGTACGAGATTACATTTTGAAGTCGGGATTTATGGACGGGTACGCTGGATTGACGATTGCGGTCCTCTCTGCACAGGCAGTGTTTATCAAATATTCAAAACTCAGGCAGCTCTATGAATCAAGATGAACGGTTCACTGCACTATTCGGTGGGTTGGTAACCATGTTTCAAACGGCGGCCCTCCAGCAAATGGGGAAAATCCAAAATCCCGTCACCAACACAATTGAACGGGATCTCGAACAGGCTGGAATGTCCATTGACATGCTGGAAATGATTCAAACGAAAACGAAGGGAAACTTAAAGCACGAGGAGGAAGGCTATCTGGCCAGTGTCCTCCGTGATCTGAAATTGAATTACGTCGATGAACTGGCAAAACCCAGCCCCAGCGCGCCAAAGGGACCTGATGCTCCGGATGTCCCCGATTCACCTGATGTGCCTGATTCAAAGGAGAAACAGTGAAATTCGGCATTGTTGGAAATCTTCAAAAGAAAGAGCTCCCGAATGTAGTCAGGGAATTGTTGAACAGGGTTCAGGAAGAATCCGTTCAGTTCCTGCTCTCAGCGTCCGTTGCCAAAGCAGTGAGCCGGGTTGTGGGGAAGGCGGCTCTGCGTCGGGCAAGGATCGTCAACGAAAGAAGCCTCCTTGCCGAATCCGATCTGATCATCGCTCTTGGCGGAGATGGAACTATTCTCGAGACGGCCCGGCTGGTGGGAAGCCACGAAACCCCGATTCTCGGAATCAACCTCGGCAAACTCGGGTTTCTCGCCGAGGTGTCGATCGAGGAAAGTGAGCAATGCCTCAGAGAGATCCTGGAGCGGCGTTACAACGTCGAGGAGCGCATCATGCTCCAGGCAACCACGCCGGCCCTGAAGAAACCATTCTATGCACTCAATGATGTGGTGATCGACAAATACGGAACGTCGCGTGTGATGAGTATTGAAACCCATGTGAACAACGAATATCTTGCAACGTATTCAGCAGATGGAATCATCATATCAACGCCTACTGGTTCGACTGCCTACTCGCTTGCGAATGGCGGGCCCATCGTCGTTCCGTCAAACCACGCCCTTATTATCAGCCCGATCTGCCCGCATACGCTCACTGCCCGTCCTGTCATCGTGCCGGATGAATCGGTGGTCACAATCACCATCTTTGCCGCTTCACGTCAGGTGCACCTCACGGCCGACGGTCAGCTGGAGGACTTGTTCAAGCCGCCGGTCACAATCACGGTCAAAAAGGCACCCTTCAAGGCTCGTCTTGTGAAGCGTCAAACGACAAACTACTACGATGTTCTGAGGAAGAAACTGAATTGGGGCAGCGATGTGAGGGTCCGCGGAGGAGAAAAGTAACCGGAAGAATTCTGTAGAATCAATTGTTGGGTGCACCTTCGTTAATCCACGTCTTAATCCCGTTGATTTGGTTGTCTGTCAACCGTGCTCCTGCAGGCGGCATTTCGGGAAGTGTCCGGCCTTCCAGAAGCTGGACGAGAAGACTATTGTCGCCCTGCCCTAAAATAACGAGCTGCGGCTGATAGCTCATGAGGTTTGTGTACATGGGAGGCGTGAGGTCCAATGCATCAGGAGTTCCATGACAGCCGCTGGTGCACCTCTGAACGAATAAGGGCTGGACATGTTGTCCGAAACTTATGCCGGATGAGGGAAAAACGATTGAACCCTGAGTGGGTGATTCGTCTTTGCACGAAAGCACCGTGAGTGAAAAAACAAATGTTGCTGCCGAAAGAACACGTGTCATTCGAAATGTTGCCATGAACCAAATTACCCAGAATTGCTCATACATTCAATCGCTCTAAATTGACATTCGGACAAACCTTCTGTAAATTATCTTGGCAATGGGCCGTTAGCTCAGTCTGGGAGAGCGCCACAATGGCATTGTGGAGGTCACCGGTTCGAGCCCGGTACGGTCCACTGGACGCGAGAGGGAGATCAAGGCTCGAAAGAGCCGGAAGTACATCCAAACCCTATCGATCGCGTTGAGGGAGGTCTGGGAGAGCGTCCCGTTCCGTAAGGAACGGGGAGGTCACCGGTTCGAGCCCGGTACGGTCCACGAAAGGACAATCCGCAAGGTTGTCCTTTTTTCGTGATGCTTTATGATAACACCGAAAAAAATCCAGAAAACTTCTTCCGGGGATCTTTCCTTGGAATGGACCGATGGGCATACCGGGACTATTCCGCTCAGGATCTTGCGAGACCAGTGCCCCTGTGCGGGCTGTCAAGGCGAAACCGTTCTCCTGAGAACCTACCGACCCGAACCCCTCCCCGATATGCCGGGGAAGTATGAGTTGAAGGACATCCGGCAAGTCGGATCGTATGCGCTTCAGATAACCTGGGGTGACGGTCATGCTACAGGTTTGTATACCTGGGAAAAACTGCGCACCCTTGCCAGTGACCGCAATACCCTTCCCAACGATGTCTGATTGCAAGTAGGTCGAAAAATGGCTACGTTAGCATCGCGACGAATCGATGAAGACCTTCCTCCGACTCTCCCGGTATTTCTTCTCTTATAAAGGGCGCATCATCGCAGGCCTTTGTTCCGTGGCGTTGATGAGTCTCGCTGACACTATTTCTGCATTCCTTGTGGCCCGGCTCTTCGCCGTTCTCCAACAGCTCGAGGGCTTCGTTCGAGACGGCAATGCAGTGGTCATGGACGTTCCTATCAGCATTTACGGGTGGACAATTTCTTCATTGCGGGTTGAAGGGTATGAACAGAGTTTCCGGCTCATCGCTTTGTTTGCCGCAGCCATTATCAGCATTATCCTGTTTAAAGTCTTTTTTGTGTACGTTCGGGAATACGTGATGAGCTCCGTTCAGCAGAAATTGCTCATGCGCTTCCGCCTTGACCTGTTCGACACTGTGGTGGTCCTTCCTGTCCGGTATTTTGACAAGCAAAAAACCGGCCGCATCATGTCCCGCATCACCAATGACGTGAACGCTCTTGAGCAGTCCCTCTTTCAAATGGTGGAGATGGCTCAGAACCTCGTCTACGCCATCATTTTCTCCACCGCATTATTCCTTACGAATTGGCAGCTCACAATCTTCACGATTGTTATTTTTACTGTTTCAGGAATTATTTCCCGCAAGTTTGGTGACCGGATCCGGTCATTCAGCCGCGAAATCACCAACACGCTGGCAGATATTTCGTCTTTTCTCCAGGAAAAGATTAATGGGATCCGGATCGTCAAGTCGTTTACCAGGGAACACTTTGAGCGAGGCGAATTTCGAAAGAAAGTCGAGCATAACTATCATTACAATATGAAGATTGTGCGGACCATCGCCCTCCTGAGTCCGGTGAATGAGCTTTTCAACACACTGGTTGTGGCGCTTCTCGTCGTTTTCACCGCCTATCTGTTTATCCAGGGATCGATGACGATGGAGATCATGATCAGTTTTCTTATTCTGATCACCTTTCTTGCGAAACCAATCAAAGCAATGGGGGAGAATGTTGCAAAACTCCAGAAGAGCCTTGTTTCTGCGGGCTATATTTTTGAAATGCTGGACCTTGAGAAAGAGCACCAGGACGACGCACCGGGACAGGCAAATCTTATTGTTATCAAGGGAAGTGTGGAATTCAAGAATGTATCATTCTCCTACGCTTCTGAAGTCCAGGCCCTTCGCGATATCTCGTTTACTGTCTCCGCAGGCGAGAAGATTGCTCTCGTGGGGCCAAGCGGAAGCGGCAAAACGACTCTCGTGAATCTTATCCCGCGGTTCTATGAGATCGACACAGGCACGATTCTCATTGACGGACAGGGAAGCCGGTTGTTTTCGCTTTCCGCACTTCGCTCAAAAATTGCCATTGTTCCGCAAGAGGTGGTGTTGTTCGCTGGAAGTATCTACGACAACATCCGTTACGGCCGGCTTGAAGCATCAGAGCAGGAAATTGTCGAGGCGGCGAGAGTTGCCAACGCACACGAATTCATCAATCGGCTCGAGAAAAAATACGACACAGAAGTTGGTGAAAGAGGAGTCCAGCTCTCCGGCGGACAACGACAACGAATTGCCATCGCGCGGGCTGTTCTTCGCGACCCGCGAATCCTCCTGCTGGATGAAGCGACCTCGGCGCTGGATACGGAGTCGGAAATTGCAGTCCAGGAAGCCCTCGACAGATTGATGCAGGGAAGAACCTCCTTCATTATTGCCCATAGGCTGTCCACTATCTACCGTTGCGACCGGATATTTGTCCTGGAGAAAGGAAGCATCGTCGAAGAAGGACGGCATGAGGAACTCCTGCAAAAGGACAGCGGCCTCTACAAACGGTTATATTCTCTCCAGTTTTCCGAAGAAGGGGAACTGGAGGACGGAAAATCGTGAAAGCATTGGGGAAGTGGATCGAGCAATGGATCCGGAAGGTCTTGCTCTCTTTGCTTCGCGTTTTGGCGCGTTCACGAAGATCCCTCCCGGCTCCTGCTGACATCAACACCTCGAAAATCCTTTTTATTCGGCAGGACCGGATTGGCGACGTCCTGATCTCTACTCCGCTATTTGCCTCCCTCAAGAATCGCTTTCCCCATGTCGTGCTTGACGTCCTCTTAAGCACCAACAACCATTTCGTCCTTGCCAACTCGCGGCTCGTTCGTAAACGTTGGATCTACACAAAACGACTGGTTTCGTCGTTTAAGACTTTGATGGGAATCCGGAGGGAACGGTATGACTTTGTCGTCGACTTGATGGACAATCCGTCTGCCACCTCTACCGTCATCTTGCTCCTCTCAGGTGGGAAGAGGACTGTGGGACTCAAAAAAGAAAACGCGTACGCATGCGATATCGTTGTCCCCCTGAAGTCGAGAAAAGAGAGCCATATTGTTGACCGGATCGCCCAACTTCTGACGGTCTTTGGAATCGATCCAATCCAGGAGGAACTGCGCATTCAGTATGATGTATCGGAGTCTTCTGAAAACGAAGTGAAGGGTTTTCTGAAGGCACAGGGCCTTGATTCGTCGCCGCTGATCGGATTGAACATCTCAGCGGGAAGCGAAACACGTTTCTGGGGAATCATGAACTATCGCGCTCTTCTTGATGCCATTCGTACAGAGCATCCTGGTGCAACAGTTGTTGTGCTGTCAAAACCCTCCGATTCCGCGAGAGCGAAGGACATTGTCAACGGGAAAGAAGGAGTGATCCTGGCTCCGGAGACATCTTTCGATGGTTTTGCTGCGTGGATCAAACGCGTCTCGCTGCTCGTCACTCCTGACACTTCCGCCGTACACCTTGCCGCGGCCTTCAATGTGCCATCGGTTGTTCTGTACGTTCAATCGAATCCTGAGCTCAGAATCTGGGAGCCTTACAAAACCCCGTCAGAGTCCTTGATATCCACCGTGGATGACTTGACGACAATTTCCGTTGATCAAGTGCGACTCGCAGTTCAGAGGCTCTTGCACAGGGACGATTTGCCGCGCGTGCTGCAAAATCACGTTACCCCGGATTCGCGATGAAGAAGATATTGCGACCCCTTGAATTGCTCCTCCGCCACGGAATCGTCTATCCCCTCCTGAGGCTTGCCTTCCACAACAGGGAGATGAAGAATGCAATCCCTCTTCAATCCGTAAGAAAACTTCTTATCCTTCGTTATGACCGCATCGGTGACATCATCGTAACGACGCCGGTGTTCCGAAAACTGAAGCATTTCCATCCAAACCTCACTATCGGCGTTCTGGTAAGCACGGCTAATGCGGAGCTTGTGCGGACGAATCCCTTCGTCGACCGGCTTCACATTTTGCCGAAGCACTGGTGGCAGCTGCCCCGGTTTCTGCAGGAAGCGCAACGGGAACGGTATGATGTGGTCTTGAATTTCATCTTCAACAGAACGACTTCGGGCGGAGTGCTTGCAAATCTCATTGCCCCCCGGGGGATCAAGGTTGGCCAGGGAGCCGAAAAATATGGATTCTACTTCAATAGGCTTCTACGCCTTGAGAGGGGTAAGGATCACATGGCGATGGTCCTTCTGAAGTATGTTGACACAGTGTTTGGTCTTCCCAAACTCAAGGGTAGCCCGTCGTTTGAAATCATCGTGGATGGCCGCGCCAATCAGGCTGTGATCTCGTTTTTGAGCCGATACGGTGTCAAAGCGCGGAAGTTTGTTGTCCTTAATATCTCCGCTGGCGAGACGGTGAAACAACTCTCCCGGCAGCAAGCCATATTCCTCGCAGGATTTCTCTCCTCACAATGTGGTGAAACCGTTGTCGTGATCAGTGCTCCTGCTGATTCACGTGTGCGGAATGAGATTACCGCCCCGGAAGGCAGAAGAGTGGTCCCATTTCCGCCGGAAGGCAATACAGATATGCTGACCATCGCTGCTCTGCTTCGGCAATCGAAAGCGGTGATCACTCCAGACACTTCAGTCGTTCACCTTGCATCTGCAATGGGGGCTCCGGTCATGGGATTCTATACGCCGCTTCAAGTAACGAGCGAATGGCTTCCGTACGGCGTTTTCAACAGGATTGTTATTGCCGATAAGGGTAAGCCGGTTTCCTCCATTTCAGAGAAAACTATCGGATCGGAAGTAACGGCGTTTCTGGGATCCCTGAAGAAGAAAGGCCCCCGGGGGAAACGCAGCCCTTCCTCGAGAACGGGAACGAAAGGGAAATGATGAACCTCGCGGTCCATCGAGAAAACTGGATACAGCCCACCCTGTGGGTTCTGATGCTGATCTTCGCATGGTCACTCATTCTCTCGATTGCCGTTGTACAGAGCGTCACGCTCCTCATGACAGTCCTGTGGCTCGTCCATCGGGCAGTCACCAGGGAATGGAAATTCAAGAGGACAGATCTTGATATTGCCTACGCGTGTTTCGTCCTGGCACGGTTGATCTCAATCCCTTTTTCCATCAATCTCTCAGCCAGTGTCGAAGCTCTCACAAAAGAAGTCATCTACTACGGCCTCTTCTTTGTTGTGACGCAGGAATTTCCCATAAGGGAGAAGGATGCTGTTAAGTGGATATTCTGGTCATTTATCGGGGCAGGCATGATCGCCTCGATCTACGGGTCGATTGTGTATTTCCTTGGTGCTCAGGGGCGTGCGACATCGACAGTCTCGGGTCCTGTAACCCTTGGCATGTACCTGACCGCTGTGACTTCCATGGTTTTGATTCTCGGAAGAAACAGGTCGTTCTTTCCCCGGACGTGGATGTGGATCATCACCACCGCCATTCTCGTTATTGGAGTGGTCTCAACGCTTAACCGTATTCACTGGGGCCTGATGCTTCTTATGATGGGAATCATCGGAATTCTGCGCGAGCGGAAGCTGTTGTTTTTGTTGGTGATCGGAAGTGCGATTGCGGTCCTGTCTCCGCCCGTTGCATCGAGGCTGAGTTCTTCGCTCTCAAGCGTCAGCGAGTTCATGAACGGAAGGGATGTGATATGGCTCGATGCCCTGGAACACGCGGCAGAACGGCCGCTTGTCGGATTTGGTCCGCGGACCTTTCACGATGTGTTCACAGGCCGCGAAGCCATTCGTGACAAAAGAGTGGGAAGTTGGCACAACGATTATCTGCAGATGTATATGGAAAGCGGACTACTTGGGCTGGGCGGATTTCTGTGGGTGATGTTCGTAGTGTTTCGAAAAGGATGGTCGGCCTGGAAGATCCTGAAGGGTGATCCCTTCTGGAGAGACGTGGTGCTCGCACTCTTGCTTGCGATGATTGCGTTCTATGTTTCGGGACTCGTCGGAGGGTTTGTCATCGATCCTCTCAATTCTCTCTTCCACAGATTTTTGCTGGGCATTCTCGCTCTGGTCATTCTTCACGCCCCCACACTCAGTTCAGATGTCGCCGAAGCCGGCGGACCGAATTGTCACGAATTCACCCCCGAAGGAAACACAGATCTGCTGACCATCGCAGACCTGATTCGATCGGCAAAATGTGTCGTGACGCCTGATACTTCCATCATCCATATTGCCTCGGCCGTTCAAACACCCGTGCTTGGCTTCTATACTCCACTTCGCGTTACAAATGAATGGATGCCGTTCGGAGTGAAATACGACATCGTGCTTGCCGAAAACGGGAGACCGGTGTCGTCCATTCCGACCGACATAGTAGCGGTGAGAACGAAGGCATTTCTGGGCGGAATTCGACCTCGAACGCTCATAAAAGGACCAGAACATTAATCAGTCTGCGAAATCCGTTTTCGAGTCGTACCGGGCAATCACGCTGAGCATTTTCATCCTTGGGATTCTGCTCCACATATTTCTGGCGTTACGCTCATGGATCGGCGGCGATCAGATTCACCTCTTGAATCTGGGCCTTGATCTTGCCGTCGCAGGCACGGTGCATCCGTTTGCAAAAATGATGACTGGAGCGGGCGGAAATCCGGGGGCTCTTCTGCAATTGTTTGTCGGCGTCCCCCTTTTCTTGCTGCCTCATTTTCAGGCCCCCATGATCGGAGTCGTACTGATGCATGCCGCGGCGGGATGGATTCTTGCCGCGGTATTCAGAAAAGATTTCGGAGAGGGTTCCGCGGCTCTGTTCTTGATTGTCTATTGGCTTTCCCCTTGGAGGCTCTATAACGGGGGTTTTCTGTGGGAACCCTCATTCGTGTTTCTGCCCGCTGCGCTGCATTTCTGGAGTTGCTGGAAACTGAAAGACGGACCTGCTTTCAGTCCATCGCTTCTTCTGGGGATGTCTCTGGCGGCGTCGGCTCAGATGCACAACTCCTCGTTTCTCCTTTTTGCTGTCGCGTTGGCCATGATTTTGAAAAAGGCGATCCGAATCGACTGGGGCGGCTTTGTTTCCGGTCTGGTTCTTGGTTCTCTGACTCTTTTGCCCACCGTTCTGTATCTGATTGGAGGTGAGGGAGCAGCAGCCCGTGAATCTCAGGGATTTCTGGGGGAAAGTCTGCTTAAAGTCTATCCGGTCGTGAAAGGTCTGCTGTATTGGTTCACGCTGGGAGGGCTTGACGTTGTGCGTCCCCTGAATGAGACGGTGTTCCTCAAGACGTCGTCCGGAATGCTGTGGGTTCGGTTTCTTCAGGGATTGTGCGTACTGAGTGTCGGTATCAGTCTGGTGAGCTCCTGGTGGTTCTTCAAGCCACTGTGGCGTCCGCAATCGGGCGGGGATCCAAAAATGACGTGGTGGCGGACCTATGCCCTCTGGATGCTGCTGTCGCTCGTGGCGGCGTCGGCGCTTTCACCGATTGTTCTCCAGGGATGGCAGGTCGTGATCGCCCTTCATGCAGCCGTTATCCCCGTTGTCCTCTGGGTGGGGCAGAAGTGGTACAAGGACTCCCCGGTTCATCGGCTCGGCCTGGCCGGCTACGTCCTCCTTCAGACGGTTATTGTGATCACTCTGGGTCTCGGACATCCGATCTTCAGAATTCCCGAAACGCTTCCGCCGGAGCTTAAGGCTCAGAATGAGCGATTGCTTGACATTATCCCCGTACAGTAAAGAGCTCCGTTCTATGTTTCGGGACTCGTCGGAGGGTTTGTCATCGATCCTCTCAATTCTCTCTTCCACAGGTTTTTACTGGGCATTCTCGCCCTGGTCATTCTTCACGCCCCCACACTCAGTTCAGATGTCGCCGAAGGAAAACCCGTTGAGGACAGTCGCTGAAAGAGCGCTTCAAGCATTTTAATATTCTTCCGAAAATCAAACCGCTCTTTCACCCTCTTTTGCCCCTTTGTACCCATCGCCTTTCGTAGTGCCGGCTTCTTGAGCAAACTGATGATCGGCCGGGCCAGCTCTTCGGGATTTCTCGGCGGCACCAGGAATCCGGTCTCTCCGTCGACAATGATTTCAGGCAACCCTCCGGCATTGGTGCCCACAACGGGTAGTCCCATCGCCATTCCTTCGATGGCCACATACCCGAACGTTTCGCTGTAACTCGGAACGGCAAGGACGTCAAGTGATGCGAGAAAGAGCGGAACCTCCCTCGTGAACGGAAGGAAACGGATGTGCTGTTTCAATCCCAGGGAATCACTCAGCGAACGAAGTGAATCCGCATACCCCGGCTCTCCATGGGTTTCCTCTCCGGCAAGAATAAATAACGATTTTGGAGCTGATTTTCGAACGATTGCAGCTGCGCGGATGAATTCTTCGCAACCCTTTTGCTTATCCAACCTTCCTATGAATCCCACCAAAAGCGAGTTGTTCGGTAGTTGAAAGACGCTGCGACCGTGTTTGCGCGAGGAACGGCGTGGGTCAAAAACGGTCCTGTCCGTCCCAAACGGGATAACATCGAGAATCCGTTCCTTCACAATGGTATTCTGAACGACGCTGTTCTTCATTGCCCGCGTGAGAGTGATCCAGGAATCAAGAGCGCTATAAGTCCATCGATGAAACAGGTCTCGTTTCGAGTGGCCAAATTGCATCTGTTGAAAGTAAACGAGCTTAGTGCCTGGAGAGAACCGTCCGGCGAGAACGACTGTGCTGATGTCTCTGGAGAGCGTTGCGAGGGCAATCCCGATTTGATGGCGCCTGAAAAGACGTCCGAGTTCTCCAATGATTTTCGGGTCGAGATACTTCATCCGCGGAGTCATCGAAATGTGAGTGAGCCCCTGTCGCACGGCCTCTGCCTCAATCGGACTTCCGGAAGGAGAAATCAGAAAAACCCTGTGGCCTCTCGTGCTCAGCGCAGCGGCTATTTTTGTCACCATGATCTCTAATCCGCCCCACGCGTGCGAAAAGCAAATCAGCGCAACAGAAAGGGAAGGAGGCGGGGGTGTTTCGGGATTCATAGAATTCTATAATTCCTGTATTCTCCGATCCGAAATCCGGTCTTTGATTCAAACCAATCCAAAATCCAATCTTTGAGTCGCACCTTATCCAATGAGGGATTGTAGGAGAAGGGCCAGTGCTGCCGTTTGACGCGATCGCGCATGACAGCCGGATGTGTTCCGGTAAATCGCGTCAACCGCCCGCTGTTGCGATAGTCGAATTCCGAACCGGAGCCCACGTGCCGTTGGACCCATTCGTCTGAATGCCAGAGCCGGTGAAATGATCGTTGACGGGTTTGTTGCACCTGCGGGGGCCTGACCCATCCGTAATGATAAATACAAGCTGCCACGGGCCGGACATTGAGCTTTCTACCGCCAATCCTGAACCCCTGGGCGTCACCCCAGGATCGAACCCCTGTACCGGGCCTTACAATACGAATCTCGTTACGGTACCACCGGCGGGAACTTCCCACATACTCATAACTACCGTAAAAATGCTTGTAAGAAAAAAGAAGCCCCTCAACGCGGGTGTTGCCAATGTTCTCCTGCATGGCTTTTCGGATTTCCGGCAGATCGTTCTCATGCAGAATCTCGTCTGCCTGCAGATACACGGCCCAGTCACCTGTTACCCGCTCAAGGGCCACATTGGTTTGCTGGGCTAGTACAGCGCCGGCGCTTCTCAAAGAGTCATCCCATACCGTTGGGATGATGACAATTTTGGAAGAGTGGAGGGATTGAATACTTGAGAACGTGGCATCGTCAGATTGGCCGACCGCAATAACCAATTCGTCGCACAACGGAAGAAGAGAGCGAATGGACTCGAGAAAAGGATAATCGTAGGCAATGCCGTTGCGGACAAAGGAAAAGCCGCTCACCTTCATTTGCCGTCCTGCGAGCTCCTCTGTTGATACTCCTCAAAAGAAAGAGTCTTGTAATGGTCTTCACCGATATACTTCAGGATGGGAAGAAAGCGGTCTGCAGGGATGTACCCCGGCGCCAGGGTGATCGGAGCGGATTCGCTGTCGAGGAAGATTGTGGTCGGATAGCCGGTCACACCTGCCCCGGCGGCAAAGGATTCCTCGGTATAGGATTTCCCTTGAAATGCCAACGGCTTCGCTGACTCCGCGTTGACTTTGACGCCAATGAACGAAGTGGAAAGCGCATTGATGACCGACGGGTTAGAATACACCTCGGAGTCCATCTTCTTGCACCATCCGCACCAATCGGTATAAACATCAAGAAGGATTTTTTTATTGTCCCGCTTGGCGATGGTGACGGCCTCTTCAAATGAATACCATGAAATTGCGGAATCTGCAATCGATTCAGAGGAGCCCTCGGATTGGAGGATAAATCCAATAAGCAGAGCGCCAAGGAGTACTGCAGTTGTTATAAGTGTTGTTTTGGACATGGTGGACCCAATACAATAGCGAAAAATGAAGAGAAAATCATACTTGAATCAACGAGGCGGATCATTGGAAGGTTCCTGGATCAATGAGGCAAGAAGGTCTGCGGGAGGGCGGAGATAGGCGGAATAGCGCCTCGTGTCCAACACAAGTTCGTAATCAATGGGAACGAAGTGCTGAGGGTCGATAGTCTGATGGCGTATAAACCTGTCCTTTTCGATCAGGAGCAATGTGGTCGAAGGCTCTCCAACTAGTTCATCGGTCAACCAGGCGGTGTAGGCGGTGTGGGATGAGGGCGGAATGATCCTCCGGACCGAAATATCATTTCGCCAGTCGATATCGGCACCGTCAAGGTAATAGGTGAGTTGTGAATTTCGGCCGGAACCCGCAACGACGATCCTCCGAAAGCCGCGGGCCTCAACGA
Organism: Bacteroidota bacterium; assembly: GCA_040901865.1. Taxonomy (GTDB): domain Bacteria; phylum Bacteroidota; class Ignavibacteria; order UBA10030; family UBA10030; genus JBBDYD01. The sequence continues at coordinate 23,215 of JBBDYD010000017.1, forward strand.
ATGATGCGACCTCATTCGCTCCGTCTTTATAACGGGTGCTGTCATTGACAGCGACATTGATGACAGTGAATCCGCCCGGTAAGGCGAGGAGTATGATCACGATGTGTCTGCGCATTTCGGGGAACCATGGACGGGAGATCATCCAATAGGTGAAGGCGATGGCCATGATACCGGAACCGGTGAGCAATCCTGTCAGGAGCATACTTTCCATTTCCGCCATTTGAAAAGACAGCAAAGAACGAAGAACATCTTTGACCGCTGTTCGGCATTCCTGGCTGAAGGACCAAATGAGGAAAAAAGAAGTTCCTGCCATAAGAAGAAACCACGATTTGCGCTGAAACGGTTTCACAACATGATTCCAGAGTACCGTGGCAGCGAGAAGGGAGATCGGCACAAGCATCGGGAGAGTGTAGACAGCCAGCTTTGTTTTCATGAGTGAAGAAATAAGGAACAAGAGAATGAACAAGCTCCAAAGGAGCCCTGCTGTCGAATCTCTCGAAGTATGAAATTCCCGGACTCCTGAGAAAAACAAGAATGCCGCGGCCGGCAAGAGGACGATAATCTGATTGATATAATACAATATCCCAAGCGGCTGAACATGTCCCTCAATGCCGTAGAGGGCCTCTTCCATGAGGGAAGACTGAACAAAAAAGAACAGAGGATTACCATCGGCATAAGTCAGTGCCATAAACGCATGCCATGGAATGCTGATTGTAGCAGCAACAGCAAGGGCAGTGACAAGGCGAACGATAACGATTTTTCCTGGCCTGTTCGTTCCTCTGATGACAAATAGAAACACAGCAGCTGGAATGACAAACGCCACGAACAACTTGGTCATCAACGCCAATCCGAGGGTCAATCCGGCCAACAAGGGGGCCTTAGGACCCTCCTCTTCGAGAGCTTTTACAAAGTAATAAACAGAAAGCGTCAGGAGGAACACAAGGAGCGAATCGAGCTGGCCCTGTCGCGCAAAGAAAGTCACAAACGGATTCAATCCGAAGAAAAGCGCTGCCACAAGTCCAGTTTCTGGATTGGCCAGTCGTTTGCCCAACAAAGCAATGATTGGAAGCGTTGCGGCTCCCGCGAGGGCGGATATGAACCGGGCAGACCACTCTTCTTCACCGAACAATTGAAACATGAATGCGGTAAGCCATACATAGAGAGGCGGATGAAGCGACGAGTATAGGCCGTCGATCGCGAGAGCGGATTGATCGATCCATTCTCCGAAGCGAATGATCGCCTGCGCCCTCACGGTGTAAAGGGCTTCATCCCACGCTTGGAGGTCAAGAAAGCCAAGATTGTAGAAACGGAAGAGCCCGACAAAAGCAAGGAGGTACAAATGCCAGGATGGCGTATGAGCGGATTCGCTAATAGACATACATGAACTCGAGGATCCAGACCGCCAACAGGAGGGATGATATCGCGATAAAACTCGTTCTGCCTGCAAGGGGCATTTCTGTCCAAGTATGCCGGACATCCGGCAAAAGTCTTGCAGCGAAAAGTGTCATCAGCGGCATAAGAAGAAAATGAAACCGGCTTCCCCCAAAGAACATGGCATGCACGGCCACGAGAGTTCCGGAAAGCAGTACGGTCAGTGAAGTGTGCTCACTTTGCCAGAATCGAAGGACGCCTGCAATTCCGATCAACAGGAAGGTCATATAAAAAAAATTCACACCCAGGATAAGCGTCAGCGGGAGAGAGCGATATTTGTCCGAAAAACTGCTGGTCTTGTCCCGAATGTTCGGATGGAACGCCCACACCAGCAGTTCTCCTTCGCCGCGGAAGGTGTGAGCTATCTTGACGGGAATACGCCCTACGAATGAGGCTGGATCCTGCAATATGTGTCCGATCGCTAAGGAAAGCGATAATCGATGAAATTCGAGTTCATCATGGGAGACTGCAAGCAACGTGTCAGGCAGCCCTGCTTTATAAGCGCCGGTGGCACTCGGATTGTTTCCCATGTACAGGTTGATACCGGCGTTGGTCGAAATCAAGGGTGAACCGAAAACTATCACGTTCCTCATCATCCAAGGGGCGATGATCAGAAGAAGTCCCGCACTGAATAAGAGAAGCTTCGACCTGGCTTGAGTCCGAATCCAAAGGAGCAAAATAACTCCTATTGCAAAGAGGAGAACCCAAGCCTTGACGAGAACAAGCACCCCTGCAAGTAATCCAGCGACCAGCAACCGAACGGCGCTTGCAGGCCATGCCTGCGAGGTGAGCGTAACGAACAGAGCGACCAGAAGAAATGCAGAAAAGGTTTCTGAGAGAACAAGACTGCTGTATAAAATAGCTGGTGGAAAAAGGGCCCAAAGCAAGCCGGCAAATGCGGCAACAATGCGCCCATAATTGAGTCCCATTGCATAAAGACCGACAACAATCCCGATATCCAGGAACATCTGAATAATTCGGATGACTACAAGCGACGGTCCGAATATTACACGAATGGCCGCGAGAAACGCAGGATATCCCGGAGGCCGAAAGGCCGATGGTACTCCTCCAATCGAATATGACCTGGTGTCCACGATGCTCGTGGTGAGCTCGAGATAGTCTGTTTCATCCGACACCGGAACATGATCATACGAAACCAGGAAGCTGACCCGTAGAAGAAGCGCAAGCCCCACAAGCGCCAGAAACTCCATTGTGCGAAAATCAGAAAATGCCATGGTCTCTGTACAGTGACATAAGACGTTCATAGACCGTTTCGTAGGAGTGATACTTCTCCACCCAAGCACGGCCCTCAAGCCTCTTTTGCAAGCGCAAGTCCTGGTTATCAATGACTTCCAGCAGTCGCTCTAGAAGCGTTTCGGGAGTCGCCAGGATGAATGGGTTCTCCGGTAACCAGGCGATATAGTCCGGTGTCATTTCTGTAATAGTGGGGATTCCCATGGCAAGGGTTTCGAGTGAATTGCGTCCGTAGCCCGTTCCGCCAAGATTACCCACCTGCTCAATGGCAATATCACATGTCATCTTTAGAGCGAGGAGCTTTTCGTGCGGCATGTTCTCTGCAAGCACAAGCTCAACATCACGCATTTGTTTTAGCCGCTCAATCACAGGCAGAATGAACCTCGTCCCCTTCAGATGACGATTCGATGGAGAATGGATGATTCGAAGTTTTGCATTTTCCTTTTGTCTCAGAGAATATGGGGGGGTATCAAATGGGATGAAAATATAATGAATGTCGGGGTGAAGAAGCAGATGATCGCTTTCGTTCGTCAGATTGAGGTCGCTCAGGGAGTCAAGGAGCGGGTGGACTCCACGGAGGCGAAGGTCGCTGCCCATGTAGTGGCAAATAATCTTCTTGCCTTCATGCTTCCACAAACGGGCAATGTGCGCGTCCCTGAAAAAATCCAACCCACCGTCATAATGCACAACGTCGAAGTCGTGAAGCGCGTACCGCTCAATGGCATCGGCAACCGTCTTCGAACGGCGCCAATCGTCAAATCGAAAATAGAGCCGCTCGGCTGGATTGCGCGCTTGCAGGACAGGCAGCTGTGGCTTGTGATCAGGGGTGGGGGAAAAAGGATGCTTGTACTGTCTCCACCAGTGAGCAAACGGATTGCGGGGAAGCGGAAGGTCAAGACAAATATCTTCGGGAAACGTGAGAGTGTTCCGGTGGAGTGTCACAAGGCGGGCGGAATGGCCGAATCGCCGCTGCATCTCCATCATGGCATACGGTACACCCGCGACATTAATCGGAGCGACGTGGAGGATCTTCATGCAAAGAGATGGTGGGCTCGGCGCTTCTGAGTGATTGCATTTCAAATGAACCGCTTGTGAAACGTACTCCGCAGAATGCCGCGGGCGCCGAATTTCTCCTTGAATCGGATCAGGCTCATGGCCGGAGTCATCTGATTTACGGCTTTCGTATCCTGCGATACTCCGATGTCAACCCAGGAGCACTGCTGCTGTGCCGCCCAGGCAACCACTTCATACATGACGGCATGGATGGGATTCAAATGCTCATACTCGTACAGAAGCATATTATAGAAACACAACACGACCCGGGAGTTGCAGACGAAGACAAGCGAGCCCGCGATGGGCTTCTTGCCGCGCCGGACGAGAAACAATACCAGTCTGTCGGGGAACAGCTTCTTCAGCGTGCGGAGTTCCTCAAGGCTGTGTGTGGGTGTAACATCATGCCGGCGTTTGTTTTCGACGAGGATGGGATAAAATACGTCGAGATCGTCGCTGATTTCAATGGTAATTTCGCGTTCACGAAGATATTTCCTGACATATCTCCTCGCCGTTGCTTGAAAGGTTTTGAAAAAATTCCTGCCGGTAAGCGAAATGGCGTGGGAAATATAGTGTTTGTCAAAATCGAATCCCCGGTAGGCAAGTGCATAGTCAATGTTCTGGGAAACAACTGATTGATAAATGAACGGCGGCGGCGTTAAGAGGGCTCTCTCAATTCCGCTGTCGCGGCAATACCCGGCAAACGTATCAACGAGTTCAATGGCAGAATCAAAGGGTAGGTCGGGTGTTACAAAGGACCCATACGATGCACCGATGGGGGATTCAAGAACGGTGCCCATTCGGGCAGCGGGAAGAACGGCCTGGATTTCACCCTTCTTCAAAAAGAGGAGATGATGCCAGGGAAAAGGGCGACTGTGGTACTCGAGAAACCGCTGCAAATGAAACATCGTGCCGTTGTTGGAATTGAGAACAAAAGAATCCCAACGCTCTTTCCATTTTTCTTCATATGGGATAACTTCAATCATGTTACAATTGGATGCCCACGGTGATCAGGTGGCCGTTGCCAAGGCCGGTGGTGAATGGAACAGAACCGTAATCGAATGAAAAGAGGCCGTACGCGACTCCGAGGCCGAAGGAAAACCCACGAACCTCGTAGGCCGACTGGTACCCAAGCCGAAGGGAAACAACCTTCGAATACTGGCATTCAAAGCCAACCTGGCTGCGAATTGCGCCTGTTACCGTTCCGGATGTTGCCGAAAGCACTCCCAGCATCTCGAAATCGTCAAGAGCAGTCCTGTAGGAAAGTCCGAACGACGTTTGAGTCGGTGGGCGTGAACGGCTCTCTCTCATTTGATCGACTATGCCGAAGTGCCTGATGGATACACCTCCGAAGAGTCCCTCAATCGGCGTTCTATACATTGCACCTACGTCAAAAAGGACGCTGGCCGCCTCGTCGACATAGATCTTCTCGTATGCGTGCTTGATCGAAGCCCCAAACGAGAGGTCGGAATCATACTGAAATGCAACCAGCCCGGCAATCGTGGCCGAGCGAGAACTGAACACTCCCGATGGCGGCCCGGGTATGTCGCGGATCTCGATTCCGCCAATCGAAGTCATCGACACGCTTATTCCCGCATTAACAAATGACGTCGGAATCGAAACAAAGAGAAAATTACTCTGAACATCCTGCACCCACTGTTGATGGGACAGGGAAATGGAGAACGATTGAACTCCAGCCAGGATGGCCGGATTGATATGAGCCGAAAGTGCAGACGAATAATCGGCAACCGTTGCTTCACCCAGGGCTGCGTTCCGTGCCGAGAACGGGAGCTCAAGGAATCCGAAACCTCTTGAGGTTCCCTGGGCTGGCAACGAGGACCAGCACAGGAGAATAGTCGCAAACAGGCGGATTCTCATTGGAACTCTATTCCGAGTGACAGAAGATGAAGTGATGCGGGCGCATATGGCTCGATAACGATCGCATACGAAAGGGATGATTGCCACGTCCCGGTGGAAGTCTGAAGCGAGAAACCAAAGCTGGGTCTCGCAACCAGAGATTCCGTCAAACCAAGATGATCAACACCGGCTCTGAGCGCAAACGAATTCGTAAGTGAGGCCTCGGCTCCAAGTTTCAAGAAAACCATTCCGGCGGTATACTCGACCTCGGCGGCACCCAGAACAGGCATGGTATGGGGGGCAAAACTCAGTCCTATCCGCTTTCTGACGGGGAAGTGTTCTTCAATGGAATTTCCTTCCAATCCGTACAGGTCCGACGAATCCCACTTGTATTTGGAGCCGATATCCTGAAAGCAGGCCCCGAGGACGAATTCATCTGTCAGTCTGTAGGCTATCCCCAGGTCGAAGCCTGCTGTTGTGCTTGTCATGTCGGTAAACAGCTTATAATACAGAATCTTTGTCGAAATCCCGACAACAAGATTGGTATCGATTCGAAGCCCAAAGGAAAGAAAAAATGAGTTCTCGGAGGTGGAATAGGTTTCTGTTGGCCGGCCATCACGATCCCTGCCTTCAATCTCAGATACGCCGGCGTTGATGATTCCAAGGGAGAGTCCTGCCGATGGTGGAAGGGGTGTGCTGAAGCTGAGGAAATTCAGTCCTCTGTCAAGCGAAAGAAATCCTACGGAAACAGCGCCGACCGGGCGTTCCTGGAATGCCGTCAGCGCCGGGTTATAGTAGCCCACATTGGTCTGCGTCGGTGTTGCCACCATTGCGTTCCCCATCCCGATTCCCTGCGATCCAAATCCCATTCGCATGGGAGCCCCCGGCAATCCTGCGATGGCCGACACGGGTTGGGCTTGAAGCCTTGAAACCGCCAACGAGAGTACGAGAAATAGACAGTGTTTCATTTGATAACCAGGATCTTCCCCCACAGCGGTTCTTTGTCTTCAATCTCAACCCTGTAAAAATAAACCCCATTGGAAACGCGGTTCCCACGGTCGTCTTTTCCATCCCAGATTTCGTCATGCTCCTGCGAACCGGACCTGGGAGCGTTTTGCAGAAGGGTCTTCACCGGTTGCATGGAAAAATCATAGACGCGGATTGTCACTGATCGGGCGAGTCCGCCTGTGCCATAGTGCAGACGCACAACCTCATCATCCGGGGAAAAGGGAAGGGGAAAGGCATAGGTTATCGGGGAATTGCCAACGGGTTCATAGGCCCTGAAGACCCGCCAGGAAGCACCAAAGACCTGTGATGGACTGTCTATTGTATAGGCCGTTCCCTCTGATCCCCCCACCCACACAGTATCCCCCTTGGCCGCGACGGCGTACAGCTCTTGTCGAACGAAGCGCTGGTTGTTGGTTTCATCGTAGACAGAGCCGCTACGCAGCCATGAGATGCCGCGGTCGGAGGATCGAAAGACGCCACGGCTTGATGCCACATAGACAATGGAATCCCTGGATGCAAAATTGTGAACCCGCTCCCCGGCAAGTGTAACGGACCACGACGTGCCTCCATCGGTTGAATAGCTTGCGGCGGGGTATTCGCTCTGGTCAATCGCATTCACCGTCGCCGCCCACAGGATCTGCTCTGTACCCACGCGCTGTTCATGCAGGGCTACGACGAAATTCCCCGAAATGGCCTGGGCCAGGTTCTGGTGCGAGAATCGCCTCCAGCTGATGCCGCCATCGGTCGACTTGTTGATGCCGGCCGCTGTTCCCACCCAGAGAGTCGTGTCGTCACTGGCATGAACAGAAAACGCAACATGGTTGTAATTGGGTCGCAAGTTGAGAGCCCCGCCTGACGGAGCAAGGTCGAAATCAAGAGTATCGGTCGGAGCTATGGAATCGAGGTTATCAGGCGGAAGAATTACCCGCGTCCATGTTGCTCCCCGGTCCGTGGACTTCCTGAGACCGCCTGCCCAGCTTGCTATCCAAACCGCATCCGCGGTCAACGCGATATCATAGGTGATATTCTGTTGCGGAACAGTGACTGCAAGGGCTCGGATCCGATTAATTCCGTAAACAAGGGTATCCACGGTCCCGGCATCAACAGGTTGTCCCAATGACGTCCATGTGGTTCCCCGGTCCGAAGACCAATGGAGGCCTGCCCCGGTCTGAACGAAGTTCTCATCGCGCCGCTCGACGTAGGCGCTCGAGATCCAGACGATCCGGTCGTCAATGGTAATAGCGGAAACTCCCCGTGTACCGAACCCTGCCGCGTTTGCATAGTGGTGCCAGGAACTGCCATCGATGGACACGCTGGGCCCTTTTCCTGTTCCGACCCAAACGGTGTCGCGGCTGACCGTGAGCACATCAACGGCATTGCTGTATGGCCTCGCAGACGGGAATGTGGAAAATTCAAACGATTGGATCCCCTGGGCTGGAGATGCCTGGAACGTCAACACCGCGAAGATTGATGTTCTGATTGATCGTTTCATGGAAGTACAACGATGGTATGAAGAAGCACATTACTTCGGGCATTCAATTGATCCAGGGCCCTGAAAGAGAACTGGTACAAACCTGGGTTCGGAGGGGGTGTAAGGCCAACTGTTTCTGTGAAGACTCCATCTCCGGCAATTGCATCGCCAAATAACCCGGAGTCATTCAAAAAGTAAGTATTCATTATTGATGTTATTCGCGAGACGGAGACAATATCGGCAGCTCCGTTCGGGTCGCTGGCTTGAACGGTAATCAGAAATGATTGCTGCAGGGAAGTTCTCACCGTGTCCGGGGCCTGAAGGTTGGATAATACCGGCGGTTGATTCAGACGCTGGATGAGAATGGTTTGAACGAAGGACGTCCCGGTAACGCCCTGGCTGCTCTGTGCCAGGAGCTCGAGCATGAGATTCCCAACGAATGAGCGTTGAACCTGAAATCTCACATCTCCCGTGAAAACCGAATCTAAGGGGGAGATATCGGGGAAGACTCCGATATTGTTCAATTCTCCCTCGGCGATCGGATCCAGCCGGCGGTCAGAGAAAATGGCATATCGGACAACGCAATCAGACGCGACAGTGAGTTTAGCCGAGGCAACAAGGGTTATCGGAAGAATATCCTCGGGCAGTTGAATGGGCTCGATATTGATTAAATCGGTATTGACGACGGTTGGGGTGACAGACGCAGAAAGCACTGCGGGCGCCAGGTGAATATTGTCTATAACAGCGTCCTGTGGGAGTTCGCAGGATAGAATAGAAAGCGTGAACCCAGTAAGAATAATGAGGGTTGTGCGAAAAGAGAAGTGGGGAAGGACGGACCGAACAGACACCGATTGCCTTGAGTTGTTAACGTTCCGGGAAATCGTAACAATCAGAAATCGGGTTGTCCTTGGAGTGATTGGTTAGTGATATGTAGCCAACTTTGGCAACAAAAGCAAATTCATAGGGGAATGGTAAATGGGGCGAAGGAAAAGCATAAAATTAGTATTCCGAAGGCAACCCACCCAACAGCCATCCTGGTAGAGTCAAGTGGCGATTCATCGGGAACGGGTGGATGATACAGGCGGACAAAATAGTATGAAATCATTGCCCAAAGAAACCATCCGCTCCAGCTATATTCCGCAAACGGAATAACCTGCGAAACAGCATTCCCCGACAGCGATTGAATGGCCCACCGGAGCAAAGCATCAAGAACAGAGGGGACCCCAAGAACCAGAAGCCCGGCGAAGGCAATCCGGGCAATTACTCGGTGGCGCTCCCCAAACATTGTATAGACAAGATGTCCGCCATCAAACTGGCCAATGGGGATAAGGTTCATGGCTGTCACGAAGAGGCCAAACCATCCGACACACAGGAATGGGTAATGGTAGATCTCCGTCATCGGAGGAACGAATTGCTGCGAATTCGTAAAGAGACTTTGGAGAGATGAGAATAGAAGCGTCTGCCCAAATTCGAGGGGTAATCCCTGAGAGTTCGGATCGGCATTGAGGGCAAAATCATAACCGGGGTGAATCGAAAGGATGTATTCGGGTCCGGGGAGATTGAGAAATCCGTACGAGAGAACCGCAATGCAAGCGACGAATCCCGCAAGAGGGCCAGCGACCCCGATATCGAACATGACTTTTCTCGAAGGGACGACGGATTTTGTTCTGATAACCGCGCCGAGGGTGCCAAAGTTAAGGAGAAAGGGGAGCGGCGGGAAGGGTAGAAAGTACGGAAGGGTGACTTTCACTCCGTGATACTTTGCTGCAAAGAAGTGGCCGAATTCATGCATTCCGAGGACAAAAAGAATTGCGAATGCGTAATTAAGCCCGAAAGAGAAGTTGGTAAGCTCAAACGGATCCCGCCCGGCCCATTGAACACCTGCGAATGCAGCAGTAAAAAAAGTGATGATGAAGAGGAGAGGGTGGAGAAAGAGGGAGAGATTTATGTTGTTCAGACTTCTTGCGGAAGGGTTCTGCTCAGGAAATTCGTAACTCATTCTATTCTCCGTAGTGGAAGAAACCTACGGAAAAATGCTGCGAAAGGAAAGTTAGAATCAGAAGGATGGGATCTCGAACTGCAGAGGTGGCATCAACAATACTTGATGCCACCGTGCAGGTCAAAAGGAAATCAGGGTCGGGGTGGTTTCGGAAGTTCAACACCACCAGTGTCAAGCATGCTCGGTGCGGGGCGCGGCGGCTTTGGAAGCTCAACACCACCGGTTTCAAGAACCTGAGACATTGCAAAATTTACCACGAATGTGAGAGCAATCGCAACTGCTATAATTCTAACTCTTTTTAATATCCCGTGACTTTTCATTGCTGTGATCCTTTCATAATTGATTTGTTTTGATTTTGACCCTATTTTTTTCAAGGCCTTGGCGGTTTTGGCAATTCAACTCCTCCGGTCTCAATAGCCGTAGGTGTAGGCCGAGGAGGCTTTGGAAGTTCAACGCCACCAGTTTCAAGAACCTGGGATACTGCAAAATTTACTACGAATGTAAGAGTAATTGCGACTGCTATGATTCTGACTCTTTTGAAAATCCCTTGACTTCTCATGTTGTGATCCTTTCAGAATTGAATTGGGCTGGTTTGATTTTCACTTCTAAATCGTCATCCGAACATGATCAGAGTAGCTTTGACTCCAACTCTTGTTTTTTGGCAGGCATTCTATCTCCCTTGAGTGGTTAAAAAGCATGTAAATATTAGCGAATTCCCAACGAAAGTCAAATCAACCTCAGTCGAAATCTCCGCGAATTCACTAAGTCGTTTAACAGTAAGATGTTACATGACTCACCTATTCTGGTGTTTTGCGTCACTTGCAGGAATATATCCAATTTTCATCTTGACTCGCAGGTTTCAACTTGTTAAATTCGTTTCATCTTACGAATACACACAATGACCCTGGCAAGAAAAATATTGTCGTCTTGGCTCGCGGTTGTGGGAGTGTTTGCGATCGCATACTTCTCATTCGACCACAGCGTAATGAATTTGCTTAGCATCGTGGTCAATGTTCTTCTATTGCTGCTGGGCATCATTTCGCTGATGATCTTTGTTAGGGAACCAAACAAGAAGAACAAGCCAGTTTTTCTGAACTTCTCGATTTTCTTCCTCCTCTCGATTGCAAATCTCATTTACCCTTTTATAGGCAACTCGATACTTCCAGGGAATCAATTTGCAGCGCTTTACTTCTATCAGTATGTCCCTTCTGGTCTGACTATTGTCGTCTTGTCTTTGGCGATCGTTTACGTCGCTATTGATACTTTGTTCAACGAGCTATCCATACCCCAGAAATATATAGTTGTGGCTGCTATCGTAATTCCAATCGCGGCTTTTTACTACTCTCCCTTCATTTCAGATCCAAAGCACTCATATAAGACTGAAGACATTACCGATTTCAAAAGTGTCGACAACGTCATTAGAGAATTGATTCGTGAGGGTCTCGAACAACCAAAACCAGAACAAATTGCAACTAGAATTAAACTCAGTGCATGGCAGGAAGGGAAACAGGTTGGGGTGTTGTTTGAGAAAGAGAACATTCAGAGAATAACGACTATCCTTCCTTATATAGAAGGCGATAATTTTATTCTCTTGCTGTTTAAACCGATCCACATGAACATTATTTTCATGAATGTTCTTTCCCTCATGTTCGTTTTTGTGTTTTTTGGATATCAGTACAAGAATGATCCGCCCCAAGGAGCCTACATCGAGAAGATTGTGTTCCTTTTCTTACCATACTTCTCCCTTGATATTCTCCATTTCTTTGCATACGTTACTTCCAATAATTACGCCTCATATTTGGAACTCTATTCAACCGCACAGTACCTAGTTGTCTTCAACCTTTTTCTTCTTCTAATTTTCTTTAGTCTACGCCTGAGCTTTATTACAAGCATCAAAGGCGAGTTTTATGAACGAGAACTGGTTCTTGATTCTGAACATATTAGTCGCTGGCGTGACGGTATTGATAGCCTTGTTGTTCGTCATTTTCTTAACCCGAAAACGATTCATGGAAGGCTTTTTGCACCGCGCGAGTCAAAATCCCGCGCCTAATTTTTTGCAACGATTCATGCTGAAGATTTTCGGCAAACAGGAAGATAAGCAGTAGAGAGTCCGGAGGGATCATGGAGTATCCGATCATAGGAAAAAGCAAAGCGACCGACGACTTGCGAAAACAAGTTGCAAAGATCGCTAAAACTCAGAAGGACATCCTCATCGTTGGGGAACCGGGAACGGGCAAGGGCGCCGTTGGGAAGAACATTCATGCCGAGCAATTCAAAGAAAACGGCAAGAGTGACCACCCGTTCGTCTCCGTGAATTGCTCCGTCATCGATGATCGTGAGCTCGAAGCAGTGTTGTTCGGATTTGAAAAAGGCGTACCGGGAATGCCGCCGACCACCAAACGCGGAATCTTCGAACTTGCCCACGAGGGGACAGTCCTGATCGAAGAGGTCGAAGAGGCGAGCTTCAGAAATCAGATTAAGATCCTGGCTTTCCTCGAAGAACGAAAGGTCAAACGACTGGGCGGTACGTCGGCAAAGAGCGTGAATGTCAGAGTTATCATGACTGTACGCCAGACTCCTTCTGAACTCCTTACGGCAAACAAGCTCTACGAAGAGTTTTTTAAGAAGATTAACTCCCTCGAAACGATTTCCATTCCGCCCCTGAGGGACCGGAAAGAAGATATCCCGATCCTGGTAAAACATTTTGTTTCGGAAATCTCGAAGGACCTTGGCATCAAAGACATCGCCCTGGATATCAACGCGGTCGATGTGCTCGTCCGTCACCCTTGGAAGGAAAACATCCGGGAACTCAAGGCCGTAATCGACAAATCCGTTCTGTTCTCAACGGGCGGAAGATTCTCCTTGCCGCCGGAATTGGCTGATGAAAAGACCGAAGTGGTCAAGATGATCAACAATGTTCTTGCGGGCCAATCCTTTGTGTTGGACAATTCTTTGGACAACATAGAGAAGGGGATTATCGAGCGTGCGCTGACGAAATTCGGATTTAACCAATCCCGCTCAGCCCACTTTCTTGGCATGACCGAGCAGACGCTGAGATACAAGCTGAAACGGCTCGGGATCGCCAGCGCCAGGACCCGGTAATAGCTTCTTGCATCGAATTCAAAAGCCCTCGTCTCCGAGGGCTTTTTTGTTTTATTGTCTTATCGCGGAATGATTAATCCAGATTGGGTTGGTAAGGCAGAAATGAGGGGCTTGATCGAAATCATTTGATGCCGATGTCCGGACCTCGAGTCGAATATAGCCGGCGTCCTTCATGTTTATTGACAGCTGCTTTGAAAACGAATAGTCACCAGTTCCTTCCTTCAGAATACACTCCTCACTTCTGCTCCCAATGGTGCCCCACCACAGCCATATTTTTTCCAATGCCCCAAATTCCGGCGTTGACCTTGCTTCAATTGTAATCCCGAATTCGGATCCCCAAACAGAAGTCCCCACACCTCCAGCTTTTCCCGCCTCATTGCGTGCGGCAAGGGTTGCAATGGGCCCGTTTGTAATAACACATCGCCCGGATTTAATCGCATCAAGAACGCTGCGCTCTGTCACCACGGAGCCAAGAATTGCCGCTGTCCTCATTTCACCAAACCGATGTTCGTTGGATTCGTCTATTGCGACAAACGGGATCTTCAACTGGCGAAAACGATTGAAGTTACCGTGAGCATCGTTCCCCGCAATGGCGAAAAGACGGTTTCCCTTCAGCAAAGCGGATACCCATTGTGCGATTCCGCGCTGAAAGCCTGTTTGTGATCCATTAGCAAATTGTACACCGATAAGCCGCCCGGCATGAACATCCCGCCCCGCCCAATTGCCGCGGTGAAGCAGTACCCTTTGGAGAAACGGAACATCCTCGGCAGGATGAGCGGCAAATGCCGCCGCGCCCGAATCCTTCCTTGCGAGGACATCTGTGACAGAATGCTCAGAGCGCGTTTGAAGCCACCGTTCTGCACTGTCGCCGGACCCGGGAATAAACTCTTTTCCCCCGAGCAAAAGCAGATGAACATTCTGCCCAGAGTGATTCCTGCAACTCACTTCTTCGCCTCGCAGAATGGAGAAGCCTTTGAACCGCTTGTTAAGAACATCGACCTCACGCTGAAAAGTGGTCCATTTTGGCAATGCCGGATCATTGCAAAGGTAGTCGTCCATTCGGTCATCAAGATCGTAGGAATGGTCGGTCGCTGCGAAGAATGACAGACCGAGCGTGCGGGAAAGAAGGAGCGACGCTTCGAGTGGTGCCCCGAATTCAACCTGATCTTCCGTGTACTGTGAATGTGAATGCAGATCCCCAAAATGGGTGTTCTTCAGCTTCGGGAGGGGTTGGTCGGCGACGAATACGCGCAAAGGTTTACGGGAGGATGTGCGATGGTTGTCATTTCGGTAGGTGCGAACCCCCTTTGCTCCTGAGAACTCAAACTCGACGTCAACATCCACCCATCCCCGAAGCCCGGTGGCATCGACCTGAATGATCTTCCACCACCACTTCGTATTGAGGACAATCGGTTTGGGAATTAGTTTCACGCGGTGTTCCTGACCGGCGGCTCGGATGAGCGCCGTTGCCCGAAGGAGCTTCCCCGGATACTTCTCGGCATCTTTGGCAAGCAATAAGACCGGAATGGTATTCCCGGGCTCAACACGGAATGGCGCATCGGCGATGATCTCGGGCTCGGCCTTCTTCAAGAAGCTGAAGAAATAACGAAAACGGTAATGCGTCTCTGCGTACAAAAGCAAAGAGAACCATTCAATCGGAAAGGATCCCGGGTCGATCAATAGGACCGGCCTTTCCAGACGACCTTGCGTCCGAAGAAGACCATGAAAGGGAGAATCAAGACGTACAGCAGGTAGTAAAGCTGAAAATGGTGAAAGTATTTCAATTCACCGGGCTGGTTCACTTTCTTCAAAACCCGGTGGAGGAACACGTAGTCGCCGGTTGCTTTCAGGAGCCATCCGGTCAGTGCTGCAAACACGGATCCATACAACGGGCCGATCAAAATCAATGCATGCTGGGCAAATCCAACTGCCATGATAAGAAACCCGCTGAACTTCATGTCCAATCCGCCCTTTCCCCAGCGATGCTTTTGGCTGATGAGCTCCCGCCAGGTCTG
>JBBDYD010000017.1:38501-49489 GCA_040901865.1 Bacteroidota bacterium
GAATGCTCTTGGGCCATCGTCGCCGCAATGTCCCGTGTCCTGTCTTCAGAGTGGTCGTCAACAAGAAGGACTTCATAGTTCACTGACGGATAGGATTGGGTGCAGACCGACCTGAGACACGAACCGATGTTGCTTTCTTCATTTCGTGCAGCAATAATAACTGATACAAACGGCGTGGCAGTGCTCAGCTTGGGATTCCTTTTTCGCAGACCGGCCAGGAAAACGCTGACCTGAACAAGGTACACAGCAGTAACACAGTACATCAGCAAGTCGTAGGTCATGCGGGGAGGGGAGCGAAGTTGAAATGCCGGCGTCCGGCAATTTCAAAGAATAACTTCAAAACCTCTGCAATCCGGAGCTTCGTTCGCTCATTGTCGTGAAAAAGCACAATCGAGCCGGGACATAAAGGCCCGGCGGACCGACGGGCGATAGTCTCTGCGACATGGTTTTCATGGTCGCCCGGATCCACGTCCCAGTACACGACTTCATGATGATGCTCCCTTGCAGTTCTGTACATCGTAGGTCCACCGAGCCCGTACGGTGGCCTGAAATATCGTGTTGTCTTTCCCGTAGAGCGCTGAATGGCTTCCCGGGTCCTGTCAATTTGATCCGAAACAAAGCTTGGACTTTTGAACAGGAGAGAAGGGTGATCAAAAGTATGATTTGCGATCGTGTGACCCTGTGAGGCAATCTGAGAGGCAAGGTCAGGAAAACGCTCGACATTGGATCCGAGGAGGAAAAAGGTGGCTTTCACTCCGCGTTCAGAAAGCTGCCGGAGTACGATCGGTGTCGCAACAGGGTGGGGGCCGTCGTCGAATGTGAGATACACATGATCCGTGGGGCCCTTCCAGCGAATTTGCGGAAAAAGAATCTGAAGCGGTTTCGTTGTGATAAACCTCATCTGCGGACGGGTGCCCCTTTCCATCGAAGAGAGCCAATCTGGCCCTGAAGCGCGGCAAGCACAATATACGGAACATGGAGAACCTCTGCAATGAAGAGATGCGGAACGGAAACGGATTGGTTCAAAAGAACGGCAGTCTTGTGAAGGACGATCCACTCAAGAAGGAATTTGACCGCCAGGACCGGAATGATTACCGTAAGCAGATCGGGCTTCTGCACCGAAAGCACGATTCCGCCAAGGAGGACAACGAAGAAGAGGTAAAGGACTACCAACCGCGCGAGAATTGACTTATTCTCGTAGACCCCGCTTTTAGACGACCATCGAACACGTTGGTGCCAGAATCCCTTCAGCGATCGGGGTGAGCCCGTGGTGACGATTGTGTCGGGATCAAACGTAAAGAATACGGACTCCTTGTCGCGCGCGTGAAACCGCTGCAGAATAACCTCATCGTCTGAGAAATGTACATTCAAACCAAATCCGGCAATTTGTTCAAATGCAGTCTTGCGATAAGCAATGTTGGCGCCATTGCAGAAGATGGGATTGCCTCCCCTTATAAGGCCTGCTGCGACTCCTATAATACCAAGGAATTCGATACGACTCAGCTTCTGGAGAAAGCCTTGAGCATCAGCCTCTACGACGAGACCTGCAACAAATCGTGTCGGGTTGCGGAGAGCACGCGCCATTCCGGAAATCCACCCGGATCGCACTGTACAATCTCCGTCGGTAAACAAGAGAATGTCCCCTCTCGCTTCCGTGATGCCGGTCATCACGGCGGCCCGCTTGTTCCCGGTCGGTGAATCGGCGACAGGGAGGACGAGTTTGACCTGCGAATGCTTGTTTTGGAGATCATGAACGATTTTGCGTGTGGTATCAGACGAACCGTCGTCGATGACAATGATTTCGTAAGACTCCTTTGGATATTTCTGTGCTAGAATCGATTGAATGCATGCACCAACGGTTGATTCTTCATTGCGCACGGCGATGATCACGCTGACCATTTCGGCGGTTTGTGATCGTGGAGGAGTTGCCGCCCGATAAAGACCGGAAAGGACTTTGAGGAGGAAGAAAACATATACCTGGAAGAGGAAGAGGAGGAGAAGTCCGAATCCAAGTACGAACGTCATGATGTCGGTCTCAGGGAAAACGATCGTGGGATAAACAACAATCCAATCAGAGAGGGCGTAAGGACATTGATGGTAAACAGGAGAATTCCGGAATTGAACGCGGCTGCTTCGGGGACCGCCCGTAATGAGAGGAAGAATACGAGGCCTAGCTCCCGTGTTCCAAGATCGGCGAAGGTTATCGGGAGAGCGGATTTTGCGAGCATCATGGAGGCATATCCTAAAAAGCTGTCGGGAAAGGACACTGGGAAGAACGCGTTGAGGAGGAAGTGCAATTGTATCCAGATTGTCGCATAAAAGAGAAGCGTCAGGGCCAAGGTGGTCATAATGGTGCGCGGGTCTTTGATTGAACCGAGGACCGTGAGAAACCCCTGAACCCACTTATTGCGAAGGCCCCCAAGGGGGGTTCTCTGAAGGAGCATTGCCGTGTACTGCGGAAGAATCAAAGACAAGAGAACAACAGTCGATCCAAGGATGACCAGAAAAAGAACAAGGGGAGGCACGTTGAAGAGAATCGCGAGACTGAGTCCGCCCCCGATAATCATAATACCAAGCATTTGGAGTCTATCGAAAATCGTCAGGCCGATGATCCTTTCCGGTGCTTCTGACGAAAGATGAAAACCTCTTCCTCCCAATTCGCCAAGTTGACCCGGTGTAAGGGTCCCCACCGTCAATCCAAAGAAAAACGACTGCAGAATGCTGGTCCAGGAAAAGGAGAAGCCGGCGGAATGTAAGAGGTAGTGCCATTTGAGGATTTGCAGACCGAGATTGAAAACCAGCAATCCAGCCGCCACGGTAATGTATGCCCCTCTGGCCTGCTGAAAAGCGGATCGGATTTGTTCGAACTCGACAAAATAAAGGAGGATGGCGAGGAGAATCAGGGCGAGAGCGACCCTGAGAGCCGTTCGGAAGAACAATCGGTATTTTCCCGCGCGAATGCCGGTCACTTTGGGTCAAGCTTCCATGTGAATGATCCAAGGGCGCCGAGGGGGCCCATGATAATGTTGTACAGAAGGAGTGCGATCTCCATAAAAGGGAAGAAGAGCACCGGCGGTGAAATACCAAATGTTCTGCTCCCAACGATAAGGAAGATGAGATCAACTACCAACTTTACCAGGAAGAGAGGCAATCCCCATGCGAATGCCGGGGTGATAAATGAAGCGGCAAGGCCGAGGTAAAGAAGGAAGTTGGAACCATGAAACAAAACAAAAAACATTTTGAGGGATGGAGAGAAGAACCGTCCGGCGGAGAAGTGTCGTGTTCGTTGCTGAACAAACTCCGCTGCGGTTTCGGGTGGCTTCGTCGGAACATGAGTCGCGGGATCAGTGATATATCGAATGCCCCATGTGGTTGTCCGCTGAACCAACTGAAGGAACAGGTCGTCATCCCCGCTGACAGAGTGTTTTATGTGTTCAAATCCTGAAACTTCATCCCATACCTTCCGTCGGTAGGCAAGATTTCGACCCGTGCAGAGCCAGCCCCTGCCTATTCCAATGGACCCGGCAGCCCAAAGGGATCCCTTGAGTTCCTCGTATCGTATAAACGCATGGAAACACTTCTGGAAAACCGATCGTACCTCGATTCCGAATGATGCGTGATGGTACGGTGAATACCCGGCGACCATTCCTACCATGACGTCGAAGCCCGCCGTCATTTCGCTGATCCAGGTTGGCGGAGGCAGGCAATCTGCATCCGTGAAAAGGAGGATTTCGCCTTTAGCCGTGTGTATCCCTTTTGTCAATGCGCTTTTCTTCGGCGGCATATCAGAGTTAGTTGAAGTAATCGATATCAACGCAAGATGCCTGTGTGCCGATTGTCTCGATCGGACGATTTCAGCCGTCCTGTCGTTCGATCGGTCATCAACGATGATCACTTCATAGTTTGAGTATGCCTGGCTCAGGAGGCAATCCAATAATCCAGGAAGGTGATGCTCCTCATTCCGCGCCGCGACGATGATTGATACGAAGGGAGTCGCAAGGGAATGCTTTGATACCGTACGCGACAATCCGATAAGAAGGGCAATGAAAGTCCCCATGTAAAGAATACTGGCGAACGAAAGGAAAACCGGGATCAACTCAAAGGCAGGCATCGGAACAAAGTCGGAAATAAACGCCTCTTTTTCAAGAATACCCGGTTTTTGGTCGTGGCTCAGTTTCAAGAAAAATCGCACCTGCCCGACTGAGAGAGCACAATGAACGGTCAGGCGGGGAGGCGCAGAGGACGCGGAGTGACGCAGAGTGAAAAACCCCTATTTATTGAAACTCTGCGACCTCTGCGTCTCTGCGTTGATCTTTAGAATGCGAAATTGAGACACTACCCGGTTTTTGGTTGTGTTTCTCAATTTGCCTTTCGAAATGGGGAAAGCCCGTCAGTGTTCCTCCATGCCTTGTCTGTGTCACCCTGTGAACCCTCTTTCTTTAAACATTTGCTGGAAAGTCACTGAGATGAAAGGGGAGTTCATCAGAGGTGCCAGGGAATGGTTGTTCACTAATTGGACGACCGTCCAATTGTCTTCCGCGGAAGATTCAGCTATATTTAGTGCATGGTTGGTCCAATGAAACCCTTAATTATTGGAATCGGCGGGGGGAGCGGCTCGGGCAAAACGAGTGTCACAAACAGGATCCTCGAATCTCTCGACTCGACGAGGGTTTCCGTAATTCCCCACGACGCGTACTATTATGACACAGGCATTCTCCCTGGCGTTGAAATAAACGTTGATCACCCCGATTCTCTCGAAACCCCCCTTCTTATCTCTCACATCAAACAACTTCGCAGTGGGAAGTCCGTTAAGATTCCCGTGTATGATTTTTCGACCTATCGAAGGAAGCCCGACCTCCAACCCTTGAATGTTACCGATGTCATTATCATTGAAGGGATCCTCATTTTCGTTGCGAAAGAACTTCGCGACCTCATGGATATCAAAATTTTCATCGATACGGATTCCGATGAGCGCCTGATTCGGCGGATCAGGCGGGACAATCGGGAACGGGGACGGTCTGCCGATTCCGTCATCGATCAGTATTTGGAAACGGTAAAGCCTATGCACCTGGAGTTTGTCGAGCCGAGCAAGCGCTGGGCCGACATCATTGTTCCGCGGGGTGTCGAGAATTCCGTGGCCATCGACATGGTTGTAACGAAAATTAAATCTCTGTTGGCAGTGAGGGGCCTCGGGAATGACTGAAACGGGCCTTTTCTTGACTCTCCATGGAAAAACTGGTATCTTAATTTCTCAAGAAATTCAGGTTTTTTGAACGATTTTGTATCTTTCCCCGTGAAAACCACATCGCGACAAACCAGGCGCAGGTTCCCCCCACAGACTGAAGCCCCCTCGGTCTATAAGAAGACAACGCTCCCTAACGGACTCCGGGTCGTTACAGAGAAGATCTCTCATGTACGGTCGGCGTCGGTCGGAGTGTGGGTGGATGTCGGTTCCCGCGATGAAGATCCTTCCCTCAATGGCATCACCCACTTCATTGAACATATGGTTTTCAAGGGGACGAAGAAGCGGTCACTTCGGGAAATCTCGAGAAGCATCGAATCGGTGGGTGGATACATGAACGCATTTACAAGCAAGGAGCACACCTGCTTTTATGCACGGGTGCTTGATGAGCATGCGCGCCTCGCTTTGGATGTCCTATCCGATCTGACCCTGAACGCGTTGTTTCCTGAAAAGGACGTTGAGAAGGAGAAGGGGGTGGTTATCGAGGAACTCCGGAATGCAGAAGACGACCCGGACGACATCATCCACGATTATTTTGAGAAGTCACTCTACGGATCGCATCCCATGGGATTTCCTGTGATCGGAACGGAGAACAACCTCCGCAGTTTCCATCGGAATGACCTGCTGAAGTATAGGAAGAAACACTATGTGCCGGGGGGTATGGTTATCGCCGCGGCCGGAAATATCGAGCATGACGAAGTAGTGGACCTTGCCGGTTCTCTCTTCCCTTTGGGAGTCGGGAAAAGTGAACAACGGGTTCGAAAAAAACCGATGGGAAGACCGGGACAAAAGGTGGAAATCGAAAAACCGATTCAGCAGGCACACGTGTGCATGGGGACAGTTGCTTTCAGCATTCGTAGCAAGCAGCGCTATCCGATGATGGTTCTGAACACCCTGCTGGGAGATGGAATGAGTTCCCGACTTTTTCAGAACATCAGAGAGCGGTATGGTTTTGCGTACAGTGTTTACAGCTTTGTAAGTCTTCAGAGCGATACGGGCTCTTTTGGCGTCTATGTTGGAACCGACAAGACCCATGTTGATGCCAGCATGGAGCTCGTTGTGAAGGAACTCGAGGGGCTGAAGAAAAAACCGGTCTTCGCCTCGGAACTGCGAAGGACGAAAGAGCAGCTGAAGGGCAGTATGATGCTGAGTCTGGAGAGCATTCCGAGCAGGATGATGCGGCTGGGGAGTAGTGAGCTCTATTTTAATGAACTTAGTCCGCTTGATAGCATCATTCGGCGGATCGATGCCGTAACGCCTGATGAAATCCAGGCACTTGCATCAAATTTGTTCAAGGCGGAAGATTTCTCACGAATCGTTTTTCTTCCGTCCGGTCGGCCTCAGGCAGCTGAGAGCGGAATCGCGCTCGCAGCCATGAAAAGGGAGCGCGGCTTATGATTGACACTCTGTCTCGTTCACGCGTTGGGGAGGTGGGCGCACAGTCCTTGGGGATTTCGCGGCGGGCGAGAGAAATGCAGGCTTCCCCGCTACGAAAGCTTGCATCCGCTGCGGAGGAACGCAAGAAACACGGCATCAAAGTCTATCATCTGAACATCGGTCAGCCGGACCTTCCGACTCCTGCCATCGTAAATGAAACCATCCAATCCCTCAAACTGAAGACGATTTCTTACGCCGCATCCAATGGTATCCCGGAAGCCATTGCGGCCTGGCAAGAGTATCTGAGACATACAGGGATTATCGTCGATCAAAAAGAGATCATTGTCACCGCCGGAGGCTCCGAGGCGATCATTTTCGCGATGTGTGCGGTTTGCGACGCCGGTGACGAGCTTATTGTCTTCGAACCGTTTTATACGAACTACAACGGGTTTGCAACGCTGGCGAATGTTGTGCTTCGTCCGGTGCCGCTGGAAATAACCAAGGGATTTCATCTTCCACCTCAGGATGTGATCGAACAGTATGTCACTGAGCGGACGAGAGGCATTCTTTTTTGCAACCCGAGTAACCCAACCGGTACGGTCTATAGCCGGGAGGAAATCGGAGCGCTCACTGCTCTCGCCCGCAAGCATAATTTATTTCTGCTTTCGGATGAAGTGTACCGTGAATTTGCCTACGAGCAGCCGGCTCACAGTATCATGAGTTTTCCTGAAGTTTCGGATCGCGCAATATTGCTCGAGAGCAGTTCAAAGCGGTTCAACGTCTGCGGCGCAAGGATCGGGGCGCTTGTGAGCCACAACGCGGACGTGGTGAAGACGGCTTTCAAGTTCGGGATGGCACGCCTTTCTGTTGCCACCATCGAACAGTTGGCGCTTGTTCCATTGTTGAAGTCGCCGGATCAGTATACCAGGCCCATCGTCGAGGAATTTCGCATCAGGCGCGACGCGGTCTATGAAGCCCTGACGCATATAGAAGGCGTTACCTTGTACAAACCCGAGGGCGCATTCTACATCGTCATCGGTCTTCCAGTCCGGGATTCTGAGCATTTCTCACGATGGCTCATCGAAGAGTTCGAGAAAGACAAGGAAACAGTGCTCCTTGCTCCGGCCCGGGGATTTTATGCCACTCCAGGAAAAGGTGCAAACGAAGTTCGTCTTGCATTCATGCTGAACACGGGAGAGATGAAGAAAGCTCTCGCAATATTGGAGTCGGCGCTCGCAACCTACAGAAAAAAGGGGTTCTAAGGGCCTGATGGCAAAGATCCGAATAGACGATCGGGAATACGAGGTTGATTCGAAGCTCAGTGTTATCCAGGCAGCGGCGGAACAGGGGATTGAGATTCCGCACTTTTGCTATCATCCGAAGCTTTCGGTCGCCGGCAATTGCAGGATGTGCCTTGTTGAAATCGAGAAGATGCCGAAGCTGGCAATTGCGTGTGCTACCCAGGTGGCAGACGGGATGGTGGTGAAGACAAAGAGCGAGCGTGTTCTTCGGGCACAGCATGCCGTCATGGAGTTTCTTCTGATCAACCATCCGCTCGATTGCCCGATCTGTGACGAGGCTGGAGAGTGCAAGCTCCAGGACTATGCCTACAAGCACAGCATCGGGTACAGCCGGTTCGATGAGGACAAGGTTCACAAGCCAAAGCGGTATCCCCTGGGTCCCCGGATCATTCTGGATGTCGAGCGCTGCATCATGTGTTCCCGCTGTGTTCGGTTCGCCGATGAGATTGCACGACAACCCGTCCTGACCTTCACGCAACGCGGCGATCATGTTGTGCTGACAACCTTCCCCGACACGCAATTCGATAGTCCGTATTCGATGAATGTGATCGAGCTCTGTCCGGTGGGTGCGCTGACGAGCACAGACTTCCGATTCAAGTCGCGTGTGTGGGAAATGTCCTCAACCGAGAGTGTCTGCACGGGATGCGCTCGTGGATGTAACACGAATGTGTGGGTGAGGAACAATGAGATTCTCAGACTGACCCCCCGGCAAAACGAACACGTGAATTCGTACTGGATGTGCGACCACGGAAGACTTGATACATTCAAACATGTCGCCGGTTCCGGGCGGATCAGCGGGCCTAGTATGCGAAAAGATGGCGGGCTTGCAGAGGTGGGATGGGATGAAGCTCTTGCGACTGTGGTATCGGAATTGAAGTCGTTCAAGAAGGGTGAGATAGCAGGCGTGGGATCAGCCTACGCCACTAACGAGGACAATTATGTGTTTCAGCGTTTCCTGAAGGAAGTCGTCGGGACAAAATATGTCGGCGTGGCCAGACACGAAGAAGGACAGAACGATGATTTCTTGTTGAGAGCCGACCGGACTCCGAACGCCGCGGGGGCGAAAGCAGTCGGTGTGTCATCGGGTAGCGATCGGGACGATCTCGCGGAAATCCTCCGCGGCATTCGTGAAGGAGCAATTAAAGCCCTCTATGTCATGGATGAAGATATTGTGGGGAATCCCGAATTCAAATCGGTGATCGGCAATCTTGAATTGCTTATTGCCCATTCACCGGTGATGAATGAAACTACCCGACGTGCGGATATTGTTCTGCCATCATCGACCTATGCAGAAAGGCACGGGACGTTTGTCAATTTCCAGGGTCGGGTGCAAAGGATACGGCCGGCCGTTACGGCGTTGGAGCAGGACCGGGCGCTTGATGGATTTGCAATGTCACGGTTGGATCGCTTTGCGGCACTCAATGACCGTTGGGAAAAGGGCGTCAAGCGAGATTGCAGGCCTTCCTGGCGAATCCTGCATGCGGTTGCCGCTGTTTATGGCACAAAATGGAAATATGCATCCGCAGAAGACGTCTTCCGGGACATTGCTGAGAAAATCCCGGCTTTCAAAGGTCTTTCATATTCGTCGATCGGTAAGTCTGGCGCGATGCTGACGACGCACGAGAAAATCCCAGTAAAGGCATAAAGGACACATGGTCATCCTTGAGCCGCTCATCAAAGTTGTTTTGACGCTTGTCACTCTGCTAACGATTGTTATTCTGACAATTTACACTGAGAGGCGAATCAGCGCGTTTGTGCAGAACAGGATCGGCCCGAACAGGGTGGGGCCCAAGGGCTTGCTTCAGGCCATTGCGGATGTCGTGAAGCTCGTGATGAAGGAAGACATTGTTCCCAAAAATGCCAACAAACGCATCCACGACCTGGCGCCGATTATTTCGATCGGTGTGGCGATGAGCACATTCGCGGTGATTCCCATTGGCGGATCGATCGAGATCTTCGGAAGAACTGTCCGCCTGATGATGGCGGACGTGAATGTGGGCATTCTTTATATCCTCGCTTTGACCTCTATGGGAGTCTATGGCATCACGCTCGCGGGGTGGTCATCGAATAACAAGTATTCATTGCTCGGGGGTTTGCGATCGTCAGCTCAGCTCATCAGCTATGAATTATCCATGGGAGTGTCGATCATCGGGGTACTTCTGGTATCGGGTTCGTTGCGGCTTGATGAAATCGTTCAGGGTCAGGCAAAGACCATCATCGCGGGAATCCCCGCATGGAACATTCTCGTTCAGCCGGTGGCCTTTGTCACCTTTTTTGTTGCCGCCTTTGCAGAAACAAACCGTCTGCCGTTCGATCTTCCCGAAGCTGAGCCCGAGTTGGTCGGCGGGTATCATACAGAGTACAGCGGATTGAAATTCGGACTCTTCATGCTTTCGGAATACGTCAACATGATTGTCGCGAGTGCCGTTATTGTCACCCTTTTCATCGGCGGATATGCGTTTCCCTGGGCAGAGGAGCTTGGCCTTTCCGGAAATGCGCTCGCCGCAGCCGAGTTTGGAACATTCGCGGCAAAAGTTATGCTTGTCATGTTGTTTATCATTCTGATTCGATGGACACTTCCGCGCTTTCGGTATGATCAACTCATGAAACTTGGTTGGAAAGTCATGCTCCCGATCGCGCTGGCGAACCTGGTCGTTACCGCTTCTGTACTCGCTGCAGTCAAGTGGTGGAACTAACCATGTCCCAAAACGGCAATATCACGCGCAAAAAGGACCTGACGCTCTGGCAGCGGATCTATATCCCGGAAATTCTGAAAGGATTACGGCTCACCATTGGTATGATGTTCAGGCCGAAGATCACCACTCAGTATCCGGAAGAGCGCTTCAATCCGCCGGCTTCATTTCGAGGCAGACCGGTCCTGGTTGAAGAACACGGAACGGAACGCTGTGTAGCATGTGGGTTGTGTTCGCGCGTATGTCCGGCTCTTGCCATAGAAGTGCAGGCATCAGAGACGCCTGAACCGAAAGAGCGCTATCCTGAGAAATTCGAGATCAACATGGTCCGGTGTATTTTCTGCGGGTTCTGCGAGGAAGTGTGCCCGGAAGAGG
>JBBDYD010000017.1:49589-50987 GCA_040901865.1 Bacteroidota bacterium
AACATGGTCCGGTGTATTTTCTGCGGGTTCTGCGAGGAAGTGTGCCCGGAAGAGGCGATCATCATGAGTCAGGAATACGAGCTCGTGTTCCAGAGTCAGCAGGAAGCCATTTTCGGGAAGGACAAATTGCTCGTTCCGATTGAGAAAGTTCAGAATCGGCTGGATTTCTTGCATAAACATCGTTAAGAGGCAGTAAGAAGTAAGCAGTAAGAAGTAAGAAGTAAGAGAAGGGTGGTGTTATTTCCACTTCTGACTTCTCGCTTCTCACTGATATTCACATCCGGGGGGATTCCACACTCACTCTTCACCCTTCACTCTTCACCATCTTCTGGGGGACTCCATGTTTGCTCACCTTCTCAGTGGTGCCACGCTTGGCGTCAACGCGTTTCTCGTTGACGTCGAAACAAACATCGCGCCTGGTAATCCGAAATTCAATCTTGTTGGTTTGCCGGACAATGCTGTGAAAGAGAGCGGCGAGCGCGTGTTTGCCGCGATCAAGAATTCGGGGTTTCATTATCCGAGCGGGCGATTGAGCATTAATCTCGCCCCGGCCGACATGAAAAAAGAAGGCTCGGCGTTTGATCTCGCGATTGCCCTGGGCGTTCTTGTATCGACCGGCGAACTCTACTCAGAGATCATCGATCAGTATGTGTTTCTGGGAGAATTGGCCTTGGACGGTGTCATTCGGCCCGTTCGCGGTGCGCTGGTAGTGGCGTTGGAGGCGAAGGCGAGGGGAATGAAGGGGATTATCGTGCCGCGGGAAAATGCGAAGGAAGCGGGCATGGTGGAAGGGATTGGCGTGTATCCCATGGAGTCTCTTCGGGAAACTGTCTCGTTTCTGGAGGGAGAGTACAGGCTCTTGCAGCCATTTAAGGTTTCACTTGAAGAGGTGTTTGCTCAGGATCCAAAGTATTCAATTGATCTTTCAGATGTGAAGGGGCAGGAAAACGTCAAGCGGGCGCTGGAAGTCGCGGCGGCCGGCGGACACAATGCCATACTTATTGGTCCTCCTGGATCGGGGAAGACGATGCTTGCGAAAAGGACCCCTTCGATTCTTCCGCCCATGAATTTTGACGAGGCGCTGGAGACAACGAAAATTCATTCTGTTGCCGGCCTCTTGCCGCCAGATACCGCTCTTGTTTCCACCCGGCCGTTCCGATCACCCCACCATACAATCTCCGATTCAGCTCTTGTCGGCGGCGGATCCATTCCCAGACCGGGCGAGATTTCGTTGGCGCATCATGGCGTACTGTTCCTTGATGAATTACCGGAATTTGCCAGGAACGTATTGGAGGTACTCCGTCAGCCCCTGGAAGACGGCAAAGTGACCATCAGTCGATCGAAAATGTCCGTCGAGTATCCGGCAAACTTCATGCTTGTGTGTGCCATGAACCCCTG
>JBBDYD010000018.1:0-7285 GCA_040901865.1 Bacteroidota bacterium
TGATGGAGCGGAACTGAGGAACGAGAATGACGCCCTCATAATCCCCACCGCTGATTGTTTTGTACACGCGGGCTGCAGAGTCCGGATTCAGGCGGTACAACGCGCTGATCTCCAGGCGGATGGTGAGCCCTTCGCGTGAAAGGACCTCCATGGTCTCTTTGTGTTCTTTTGTCTGGATGGAGTATTTCTGAACACGGGCCAGCGGGTTGATCGGATTAATGCCGGCCAGCAATGGTTCATCCGACACGATGCCAAAAAAATCCACTACGCCCACATGACCCGCGGGAATTACCGTGAGGCATTGGCCGATAGCCAGCAGAGAAAAGCCGGCCATGGCGGCAAGGGCGATATTCGCGGTTTTCTTCAGCATGACATTGAATTCCGCCTTCTTTCGGGCGGAGAGGAACACGAAGAATGCTCCGATGGCGATGATGACACTGAGAAGGAATAACATGTGACCTCCGTTTTATTTATACAGGTTAAGAATTGAGTCCACGAGCAAGATAACACACTCAGTGGGATGTGAGCTTTGAGAATCCGGAAATAACTCCTATGGTTTTGGGAGAAGCACGTCGTACACGTTCGGATCACGCAAAGATCTTTTTCCCCCGCCCGTCCATTCGGTTGGAAGTGGGCCCACAGTCCGGAAATCCCCCAGTCCCGCGCCCCCGTGATCATCCTGGGCGCCCACGAGCACAGCGTAATTCCAGTTCGCTCCCGGTTTCCCAATCACTTCAAACGGGATTGCAAAGGAGAGTGTTCCTGACGAAGCTCTTCCCAGCGGATTCGCCTCGTCACCCGGAACGGGAAGATACTCTGCAAGAACGGTTCCTTTCCCATCCTCAATCCGAATTCCCCCACCGACATACACGATGATTTCGTACGCGTGCCGTGCAGGCAAGGAATATTGGGCGTTCCGCCCGACCGTTCGTTGGCCTGATCCCGCACGGCCGTCAGTGTCGATCGCAATACCGGTAAACGTTAGCTGAAAACCGTATTCGGGATGCCAGCCGGGATCGGAAAGTGTGTGGAACTGGACTTTAAAATACGCCCTCTTTTCGTCGGCGGATACGGTGAACCGGGTGATGTCGAGGCTTCCCGGCCGAAGCTGGGCGATCTTCGGGTAGGTAAAGGATCCGGGTCCTTGGTCATCACCCTTGGGGTCCGTGCGGTCATAGAGTACGGTTGCGCCAGAGTTGGGAGATTTGATTTCCTCATTGTTGAGGAGACGGTGGTCGGGGCCCCGTAATGCCTTGAGGCCCGGCCTGACAACCGGTACAGCGAGTGAAATAGGAACCAGGGAAGAATCAGGATCAAAGGCCCGTATGATATCCATTTGAAGCCTGCGTGATCCGTTTGCGTCCTCCACATACACGCCATCCGACTTTACGGTGAGTTCTGCTTCCGTGAGTGGAGCCAGCATATAGGCAAAATTATGTTCAATCCCGGATTCAAGCCGCCATGTTGCCACCACATCAATCGTGGGAGCCCCGGCCGGCGACGAAAGCCTGATTATCCCTTCAGACGGAGACTGGTGATAACGGACCCGAAGGATATGGGCGCCCACGGCAACGTTGAATGCCGCATCCGAGACAGAAGCAGGGAGATGAGGAGCAAGTTCCAGTTTGTTCTCCACGGCATCAACCGCAACTCCGAGATAGTCCTGGTACGTGTTCCGCAGAAACTCCGCCAGACTCCATGCCTGTGTGAACGTCCCCGACAGTCTCGGCTCCGATTCGCCTTCGCGCGGCGCGGCGTCAAGGAGTTCTGAGATTGTTCCAACGGCCCCGCGATCGAGTATCTGGTGAATCATGTTTTGCGTGACAAAATAAGCTGTGTCGGCATACCCGAACTGCGTTGCCACGCTGATCCATGGTCCCGCCAGCCATGTCCAGACAATGCCGTTATGATAGGCGGCATCCTGGACATAGTAGGGCATATGATGATGGTAGGGGTGAAAATTCTGATCGTTTTGCGAAACCGATGCTACGCCATGCGGATAAACCAGTTCCGCAGTTATTTCCTTGAAGGCATTAAACCGGATTTGCGGATCATCGATCAGGCTAAGGGCAAAGATCTGATTTGGTCTGAACTCTCCATCGGGAGTGTTATCGGCATTAAGATGATCATAGATGCGGTTGGTTGAGCGATCGAGGAACAGGCGGTTGAAAGAAATCCGAACCTGTTCGGCGTATGAGAACCATTCCCGAAAACTTTTTTCATCGTCGGCAAGACCTGCCAGCCAAGATGAAATCAGAAGTTGTTGGTACCAAAGTGCCTGAATATCATTCGCCCGGTTTCCGCGGGGGCTCCAGGGGCCTTCGGGACCGACCGCATCCATCCAGGTTTCCGCGTCTCCGTGTGTGAGCAGGCCATTCCGGTCGATCCGATTTTTGAGGGATCCTTCAACGGCTCTTCGAACGACAGGATAGACCGATCGGGCAAATGCCGTATCTCCTGAATAGTTGATATACTCACCCAGAGCTCCGATAAACCTCGGCGTACCGTCTGCCGTGTTGTAGCTGATGGAGGATGGCGTGACAAGGTTCGGAATGCGGCCAAAGGTTGGGCTGGCGGGATTCACATCCTGCCATTCGGCAAAGGATTGCAGAATTTCCTTCGCATCGAAGAAATTTCCCTGAACAAGCGTGGCCCCGGGGAGCGAAATAAATGAATCGCGCCCCCAATAATTGCTGAACCACGGAAGCCCCGCAAAAATCCCTTTTTTCCGTTGTTGCATGATCAAGGCGTCCATGGAAAGCAAAGCCCAGTGGAAGGCCATGTCGAGGCGATGATCAGTCGTGCGGAGAGCTGTGCGGTCCATAAGGTGCTGCATGCGATCTTTTCTGCTTTGAATCAGGTCCCCGTAGCGCGTGGCCACGAACCGTGTCCGCTCAAGTGTTTGTTCCTCGGTATCTCCGGCCGCCAGAATTGCAACAGAAACGCCGTTCACGATTGCTGCCTGTGCCAGGGCAGGGCCGACTCGGAAGCCGCCCTGTACGGATGTTGCGCTGACTTTCCGGTCCGCGCCGATGACGGTGGCGCCGATCCAAACGGGGTAATCAGCAGAGGGGGTCCTTTGAAGGTGGTTTTTCCGGGCAATAAGAATGACATCACCGTGAGATCTCGTGACGTAGTCGGCGGGATTTTGTGAACCTGAAAATAGAGGGCGAAGTCCGACCGCCGATCCTTTGATAGTGCTGAGTTCGATGACGATTGCGTCGATGGAATCGAGCAGAGTCACCGTTTCTTGAACACCAATCGGATAAGCCCGTTGAACCCGATTGGGATAAACCTGGGTCAAATGCACTTGCGATTTCAGCAGTTCGCGATCATCAATGGTGATGAGGTAGTCATCCATGATTTTCCTGGACATCACGTGCCAGCCATGCCATCCCCTGTTGTGTTCCGCATTCGTCTCTGTGTAGAGAAACCCGGCATTCTTATTCGTAAAGGCGAGCTCGCGGGAAGTCCCGAATACGTCGATCCGGAGGTCTTCGACCAATAACCGCCGTTCGGGATCAAACCGGCTACAACCGATAAACAGCACCAAGAAGAAAACCAGGGAATATCGCATGTTCATTGTGGGATGAAAACGAGAAGGTTGAATGTCAACTTACAGATTTTTGCCAGCACCCGCAACTAAAACCGGAAACACGTCAATTGCCATCCGCGAGATTTCATTGTTGACCGTCCTCGCATTTTTGTATCTTACGACAAGAAAAGGAGCACGTATGTTTGAACTCGCAGTTGAAGCCGCTCTGAAAGCCGGGCGATTGCTCAAGGACCGCGCGGGGAATGCCAAAAGCGTGGAAACAAAATTCGGTCAAGAAACCAACCTCGTCACCGAGCTTGATCGGCAGGCCGAAGCCCTCATCATCAAAACCATCTCGAAGAAATACCCGGGACACGATTTTCTTGCCGAGGAGTCGGGTAGTACAAAACTTGAATCGGACTTCAAGTGGATTATTGATCCGATCGACGGCACGACAAACTTTGCTCACGGCCTTCCGATTTTCTGCGTCTCCATCGGACTGGAATACCGGGGGGATATTGTTCTTGGCGTGGTCTATGATCCCACGCGCGATGAATTGTTCACCGCGGAACGCGGGAAGGGGGCATTCTTGAACGGGAATCCAATCCGCGTCTCCAACGCTTCATCTCTTATCGAGAGTGTGCTGGTCACCGGATTTGCGTACAACGTGAGTTCGACCCTTGAGAATATCGACCATTTTCGAAACTTCCTCCTCGAGGCCAGGGCAGTACGAAGGCTGGGGTCCGCAGCTCTCGATCTTTGCTATGTTGCCGCGGGAAGGCTCGATGGATATTGGGAAATGTCGCTGAACCCCTGGGATATGGCGGCGGGCGTAGTACTTGTGGAAGAAGCCGGCGGGAAATTTACCGATCTTGAAGGCCGGGTTTCAACTATTCATAACAAGAAGATACTGGTTTCGAACGGAAAGATTCATGAACAGATGGTGGGAGTACTCAAGAGGGGGAAGATATAGAGCTAAGAAATTCTAAATTCTAATCTCGAAATACGAAACAATATCAAAACACTAAATATTAGACGAAGCGATTAAGGAATTAGAGTTTTGGGTTTGTTTGAGATTTAGATATTCGAATTTCGTGATTACTCTTTATAGGATTTTCACCAAATCCAATCCCATCACCGCAAACGTCAAAAGCATAATAAGCGTAAAGAGTCCCAGCGCCGCGAAGAATCCTGCGTGGCGTTTCGTTTCTTCAAGATCAAGTTCCCGCGATGGCCGTGTGCGAACAGTAATATCCCCGTTAACCTGAACCTGGCATGCGAGCCGGTGACTGGGCAAAACTTTTCGTTTCAGGATCCTTCCGGCGAGTAATCGCTCTTCGTCCGGTGTCCTTGCGTTCACACCTTTGCCTTCCGTAATTTCCACGACGTCCGATGTGCAGGGAATACTGACCGGGCCCAGCTGCAGATTCACCCTGAGGAATCTCTGCAGTGGACTCGCGAGGCCAATCCCGGCCTTTAAAGCTGCCTTCCTGAGGTTCGTTCCCGGCAGGACGTCGATTGATTTGTGATTATTGAGGAAATGAATCGTGGGCATAGGCAAGTGTGATCAATGATCCTGATATTTTTTTGCGGTCCCCGGGGGGATTGTATAAATGTAGCTTTCCAAATATTCCAGATTTCGTTCTTTTTCGTCGATATCGACCATCAGAAGATCGCGCAGGGAAACCATTCCGAGTAACTGATCCTGGGAGACGACCGGAAGATGCCGGCAGTGGGCTTTTTGCATCTTCTGAAGGCATGATACGTGATTCTCATCCGCCTCGGCGACAACGATGCGCGTTGTCATCACATCACCTATGAGCGTTGTTGAGGGATCGCGCCCGAGCGCGATAACACGCGTGATCACGTCCCGCTCCGAAAAGATCCCAACGAGCCGGTTTTCCTTGGTGACCGGTACCGCTCCAATGTTCTTCTCAGCCATGAATCGTGCTGCCTCTGCCACCGTAAACTCGCGCCTCACTGCGTGAATCGGGCGATCTTGAATGAATTCGCCAATCGATTTCATAGCCCTGCCCTCCTTCCATGGGGTGTGTCGTTCGGGTCAAAAAACTTAAGAACTTTTCCTAATTGACGCAAGTCTTGGGCGGGATTCTTGCATCGCGATCATAATGTCGATACATTGAAAGGGCCGATATAGGCTATAATGACGACAAAGGAAGGGTGTATTCATGCGAATAGGAATTCTCACCGGGGGAGGCGATGTCCCCGGACTTAACCCCTGCATCAAAGGCGTTGTGTATCGGGCTGTGGATAATGGCGCAGAGGTGATTGGCCTCAAACGTGGATGGGCTGGTTTTCTCGACTACGATCTTTCGAACCCCGATGACAGCGAGTGGGTGATCCGGCTCGACAAACGAAACACCCGGACCATCGATCGCACCGGCGGGACATTTCTCCATACGTCGCGTACGAATCCTGGAAAGGTGAAACCGGAAGATCTTCCAATATTCCTCCGAACGTCGGAGCCACAACCGAAAGATGCCCGCATCGATTGTACGCCACATGTTCTGAAGGTGATCGACCGCTTGAAGATCGATGTTCTCATCACGATTGGCGGAGATGATACTCAAAGCTATGCTGTGCGATTGCACAAGGAAGGCTTTCCCGTGATCGCCATTCCGAAAACCATGGACAACGATGTGTTCGGTACGGATTACTGCATCGGGTTTTCCACTGCTGTAACGCGCAGCGTTGATTTCATCACCTCCCTGCGGACTGTGGCGGGTTCGCACGAGCGCATTGCCATCGTGGAACTCTTTGGTCGCAACTCGGGAGAAACCTCCCTGATTTCCGCTTATCTGGCTGGTGTCGATCGGGCTATTATTTCAGAAGTCCCGTTTGATCCGGACAGGCTTGCACAATTGTTGGAGGAGGACAAACGGACGAACCCAAGTAACTACGCGATCATGACGATTTCAGAAGGAGCTCACATGAAAGGGGTAGGCATCATTGAAAGCGGGCCTGAAGATGCTTACGGACATCGAAAGCTTGGCGGCATTGGAGAAGAAACTGAAGATTATCTCAAACGGAAACTGAAAACCCACACCGTGTATCAGCAAGTGGCGTACCTGATGCGAAGTGGAGAACCGGACGCGTTGGACCGGATGGTCGCCTTCAGCTATGCGGGCCTTGCCACGGATCTTGTTCTACGCAAGGAATTCGGAAGGATGGTCGCGCTTCAGGAAGGGAAATATACGACAGTTCCCATTGATACCTTGACGAAGGGTGTCAAGCGGGTTGATGTCGACGCTCTGTACGACAAAGATGAATACCGGCCGAAAATTGCGCACATGCTGGGAAAGCCGATGTTCTTATATTGATTAAAAGCAGTAAAGTGTAAGAAGTAAAATGTGAAATGTTTTTAAACAATGAAATCATACGATATCTTTTCACGTTTCACTTTTCACGTTTCACCGGGAGTTCCGGCTGAGATATCCACGGATGCACTCCTTCGTTGTCTATAAAGCTATGAATGAGTGGCCGCTGCTCGGGCGGTTGATTCGCAATCCGATACGCGTGCCTCAAGCGCTCCCTCGCTTCTGACAGCACTTCCTCCCGATCGGTCAGTATTTCCGCAAGAACATCGCCGGTTTCCACTTTGCTTCCGGTTTTCTTTCGGAGGAGAATACCGGCTTTCGGATCGAGAATGTCGCCGAGCTTCTGTCTGCCGGCTCCGAGCATTATCGAGGTTTGCCCTATCTCAAAAGCATCCAATCCCGCAACAAATCC
>JBBDYD010000018.1:7385-8753 GCA_040901865.1 Bacteroidota bacterium
TCGGCGGTCTGTCCGATCATGACCGCGCCGATGTTCTTAACGATGCGGTGATATTCTGCGATGAGCATATCCGTGCGAAATCCCGGAATGGACTCCAGCTTGTCCAATGTTCCACCCGTATGGCCGAGACCCCGGCCAGAGATCATGGGAACCGGGACACCTCGTGACGCAACGATTGGAACGAGCAGCAATGAAGTCTTGTCTCCCACACCGCCGGTCGAGTGCTTATCGACCTTGGTCCCGGGGATATCCGAAAGATTGACAACGTTTCCCGAATGGAGCATCACATCGGTGAATGTCACTGTTTCCTGATCCGTCATGCCGCGAAAATAGACAGCCATAAGAAATGCCGACATCTGGTAATCCGGTAATTCGCCGTGCACGTACGCGGTGATCATCGTGCGCAGTTCGTTCTCAGTGAGTGCACCGCCTTCGCGTTTTTTCCGTATAAGTTCGACGGGGAGAATTGTGTTACTTCCTTCGGAGATTGGTCATGGAGGATTTTGGGGGCATTCTAACACTCCACCTTCACGGTAAATTCTTTTCCGCATTTGTTGCATTTGTATTCCACGGTCACCCAATTGTTCCGCTCGTAATAGCTGAGTTCCGCAAGTTCGCCACCGCACAGGGCGACGGGGCAGCTCTTAAGGTCGAGCCGGTAAATGCGGCTCGCCGGTTCTTTTCCGGAAACGTTCATTGGCTTATCCCCATCTTCTTCAGTGCAAGGTGAAAGCCGCAAATGGTCTTTGCGTCGACTATGGTCCCGTTTTCGATCATGACGGCTACCTTTGCAACCGAGGTTGGTTCGACGCTAAGGCCAAACTCGCCCTCCTCCAATCGCGGTCCGCCGACGGTTCGCGAAAGACCGGTCGCAAGGAAAAGATGCAGGATCTCACTGCAAAATCCCGGGCTGGTGTAAATCCGCCCAAGCCTTCGTATTGCGCCGGCGGTGTACCCAGTTTCTTCTTCCAATTCACGCCGGGCGCATACTTGAGGGTCTTCACCTTCATTGAGCTTGCCGGCAGGGAACTCGTACAGCACCTCATTCATGGGATACCGAAACTGTCGGATAAGCAGAAGGGTATTGCTGTCCAGCAGGGGAACCGTGACCGCGCCGCCGGGATGACTGGCAACCTCGCGGACTGCACGATTTCCCGAAGGATACTGCACTTCGTCAACGATCAGGTCAAAGACCTTACCGGCGTAGCGTTTTTCGCTTTTGAGAAGTTTGAGGTTTTGCATGATCGGGTTGCGGAAGATGAACCACGCGCTGAGGGAATGGAATCTCAATCCCCTCTTTCTTAAAGGAGTTGTAAATCTCTTCGCGGAGAGCGGTTTCGACAAGAAACTTTTGGCGGAAATCATGCG
>JBBDYD010000019.1:0-7553 GCA_040901865.1 Bacteroidota bacterium
CCCCTGCGACCCGTGATCTATGCCCTGCTTGCCCGGCGCGAGTCCTTTGGCAAGGTTGTTCTGTTATATGGTACACGAGGGCCCGACGACATTCTCTTTCGCAATGAGCTGGAAGCGTGGAGGGCCCGGTTTGATTTCGATGTGTACCTCACGGTTGACCGCGCAGCCGGAGGGTGGAAGGGCAATGTCGGCGTCGTGCCGATGCTCATTCCCAAGGCGCCGTTCGATCCATCGAACACGGTAGCCATGATATGCGGTCCGGAAATTATGATGCGATTCACCACCATGGAGCTGGCGAAGCGCGGGGTAGCACCCGACTCGATGTATGTTTCCATGGAGCGGAGTATGAAGTGCGGCATCGGCCTGTGCGGCCATTGTCAATTTGGCCCGGTGTTTGTTTGCAAAGACGGCCCTGTGTTCGCTTATTCGCGCATCAAGCACCTTTTGGGAATCCGGGAGATCTGATATGCCGCCGACCCGATCACCAAAACTCGCCGTCTGGAAATTTGCTTCCTGCGACGGATGTCAGTTGAGCCTGCTGGATTGTGAGGATGAGCTTCTCGAGGTAACAGAACACATCACCATTGCCTATTTCCCCGAGGCAACAAGGGCCGTGGTCCGCGGTCCGTACGATATCTCGCTTGTCGAGGGCTCCATTACGACGTCGCACGATGCGGAGCGCATTCACCAGATCAGGAGGAATTCGCGGAAACTGGTCAGCATCGGCGCGTGCGCGACGGCAGGCGGAATTCAGGCTCTGCGGAATTTCACCGATGTGCAGAAACTCGTGTCTGCCGTTTACCCGTCTCCGCAGTACATCGAAACGCTGAAAAAGTCCACGCCGATCGCAGACCATGTGTTTGTCGATCATGAGCTCCGGGGCTGCCCTATCAGCAAAAGCCAGTTGCTCGAAATTCTTGCCTGCTTGATCAACAACCGTAAGCCGCCCAGTTCCGCCTACAGCGTCTGCCAGGAGTGCAAAACGAGAGGCAATGTGTGCGGGCTCATCACGCACGGCCCGCCGTGTCTTGGTCCGGTAACGCAGGCCGGGTGCGGAGCGTTATGCCCCACGTATCATCGCGGATGCTTCGGCTGTTTTGGACCAAAGGAATCCGCCAACACTGTTTCGCTCTGCCAAACCTGGGAAACGGCCGGGATGACAGATGAGGACCTCATGTTGCTTTTCCGCAGTTTCAATGCCGCTGCAGAGGCGTTCCGAAGAGAGAGTGAAATCCATGAAGACACGCACCATTAATGTTGAAACACTCGCACGCGTCGAGGGCGAGGGTGCAGTCCGCATCAAGTTGCGCGGACAATCCATCCAGGAACTTGTTCTGAATATCTATGAGCCGCCGCGGCTCTTCGAGGGATTCCTCCGGGGGCGCCGATATCTCGAGGTGCCTGATATTACCGCCCGCATCTGCGGAATTTGCCCCGTTGCCTATCAAATGAGTTCCGTCCAGGCGATCGAACGATTGCTGGGCGTCACCGTTGATCCCCGCGTCAGGGACCTCCGCCGATTGCTCTATT
Source organism: Bacteroidota bacterium (assembly GCA_040901865.1). Lineage (GTDB taxonomy): Bacteria > Bacteroidota > Ignavibacteria > UBA10030 > UBA10030 > JBBDYD01. The sequence continues at coordinate 1,531 of JBBDYD010000019.1, forward strand.
GCGGTGAATGGATTGAAAGTCACGCACTTCACATTTATTTACTGCACGCGCCGGATTTTCTTGGAACGCAAGATGCAATCCAGCTTGCCAAAGTGCATCCCGACATTGTGAAAGAGGGACTTCGTCTTAAGAAGATCGGAAACGAGATTGTCAGGGTTGTGGGCGGAAGAGAGATCCATCCGATCAATGTCCGGGTTGGCGGGTTTTACCGATCGCCAGATCCGTCCGAATTCGACGCGCTGAAAAAAGATCTCGAATGGGCCATCGACGCATCCATCCGGACAATCCGATGGGTCGCGACATTCCCCTTCCCGGAATTCGACCGCCCGTACCTGTTCGTTGCGCTCCGGCATCCTGAAGAATATGCGATTACTGAGGGAAGGATTGTCGCAAGCGACGGGATGGATATCGATGTTTCGGAATTCGAGTCCAACTTCATCGAGGAACATGTTGCACATTCCAACGCCCTGCATTCCGTTCGCAAGGACGGCCGATCGTATTTCGTGGGGCCGCTCGCCCGCTTCAACCTGAATTTCGGAATGCTTACGCCACTTGCCCGCGAAGAATCAGAAAAGGCGGGTTTGCACGGCAAATGCGTGAACCCGTTTCAGAGCATTATCGTCCGCTCGGTCGAGATGTTGTACGCCTTTCAGGAAGCATTGCGCCTGGTCAATGCGTATCAACCGCCGCCGTTTCAAGAAGTCACACCGCGTGCGGGAATTGGGTGGGGCGCAACCGAGGCACCGCGCGGGCTTTTGTATCATCGGTATCGCATTGATGAGCGCGGATCGATCCTCGATGCCAGAATTATTCCGCCAACATCCCAAAATCAGAAAAGCATCGAAGAAGACCTGCGCGAGTATGTCACGAAGCACCATGAACTTCCCACGGATCGCCTCACTCTGGAGTGTGAGCAGGCCATCCGGAATTACGATCCGTGTATCTCCTGTGCGACGCATTTTGTGTCTCTCGAGAAAGTCGACGAGCATCTCTCCTAACCTTTTATTTCCCTGAGGATTCCATGCCAAAGACGAGTGACCTCCAGCGCTACCTTAACAATAACGGAATTCCCTACAGTATCATCGAGCATGAGCCCGTATTTTCAGCGCATGGTGTCGCGCTTGCGACACACGCCGTCGACAAGGAGTGTGCAAAATCGGTCATCCTTTCCATCGACAATCGGTACTGGATGGCGGTGCTTCGTGCAGATGAGGGGATCAGCATGCATCTGGTCAAGTTGCTTTTTGGGGCACGTGAGGTGCAAATGGCCCATGAGGAAAACCTGGGCCATTTGTTTCCCGACTGCCAGCTGGGCGCCATGCCGCCGTTCGGTAATCTGTACGGCCTCCCGATTCTTCTGGATGCTTCACTGTTGGACGATGAAGAAATAACTTTCAACGCCTGCACAGTCACAAAATCCATTCGGATGAGAATGGAGGACTACCGGAGACTTGTTCATCCGCTCATCGGGAGATTTGCCCAGCCGATATTTGTCAGGTCCGAAGAATGATAACGAAGCCAGCAAACAGAATGAGAACCATGACGGGGAGCGGGCAATTGTTGATTATCGGAATCGGCACGGAGTTGTACGGCGATGACGCAGCCGGCCTTGCAGTCGTCCGGTCTCTTCGCTCGGTCGAGCTGCCCGAGTTTGTGAAGATAATGGAATTCTCCAGTGACGGCGCATCATTGATCAATTTGTGGGATGATGCCACACGGGTCATTTTGATCGACTGCGTTTCAGCGCAAACACTTCCGGGAACCATTGTGGCAATTGATCTCCTGCATGGGTCATTGCCAAGCCACTGGAAGCCCTCAACACATAATTTTGGGCTGGTGGAAGCTGTTGGGCTGGCGCGCGCCATGGGTCGCCTCCCCTCGTCTCTCATGTTGTATGGTATTCAGGGTAACTCTCATGAGCACGGGCACGGGCTTTCTCCGGAAGTTCGCGTGGCCGTCGAAAATGTGGCAACAATGATCGAGCTGGAATTGCTCGATGTATTGGACTGTTCCTGACCCCCCCCACCCCGCCCCCCTCTCCGTTTCGGGAATTCACTCCTTCAGTCTTTGCAATGTTGGGAAATTAAGACCAAAAACTCTCTGTTTTCGAAGGGGCAAGGAGGGTACAGGAATTGCGTAAAAGATGGTATAAGGAAGCCGCTTATGCACGAGCTCTCGGCAGCCAGAAACCTCGTCGAGTTGATTCAAAACGAGATTCCGCCCGCTGACCTGTCGTCCGTACGGTCAGTGAGAATACTCATCGGAGATCTCGCGGGAATTGTTCCGGATTCCCTTGAATTCTGTTACACCGTCGTTACAGAGGGAACACCGCTCGCTGCTTCCCGCCTCTCATTCGAACGTGTGCCGTTCGAGATCTACTGCGCGAACTGTGAGAGATCTTCCTGCAATACCGAAGGTACTGTGTTTTGTCCGCACTGTTCGCATCCCGCTTCCTCGATTATGAGAGGCAATGAATTGGAATTGTCCGGTATTGAGGTTGAGGACGAGTAACAGGAACACTCATGACTACCATCACCATAGAGCGCAAGATTCTTGAGAAGAACGATCTGATCGCCGAGCGCAACCGGGCATTCTTCAACGCGCGAGGAATCGTAGCACTGAACCTCGTCAGCTCTCCCGGTTCGGGAAAAACGAGTCTCCTTGAGCGGACCCTTGCTCACCTTTCCGGCAGGATACCCGTGGCGGTTATTGAGGGAGATGTGCAGACAGATCTTGATGCACAACGCATCGATCGCCTGGGAGTCCCCGTCGCCCAGATTATCACAAACGGCGGGTGTCATCTGGAAGCGCACCTCGTCGAACAGGCTTTTCAGCACATCGACCTCTCACGCTCCCGGCTTCTGTTCATTGAGAATGTGGGAAATCTCGTTTGTCCCGCGAATTACGATCTCGGCGAAGACGCCAAGGTGGTCATCGTGAGCACGACCGAAGGAGACGATAAACCGCTGAAGTACCCGGGGATGTTCCATAAAGCCTCCGTCTTGATCATCAACAAAATCGATCTCACCCCTTATTTGCCGACAAACCCCGGGACTCTCAGGGCGAACGCTTTGTTGGTGAACCCGCACCTCACTGTTTTTGAAACGTCTTGTGTCACCAACGAGGGAATCGGCTCATGGTGTTCCTGGATTGAATCCATGGTGTCGCAGAAGAACCTGACAATGGTTCCGGAGGTTTTTCTATGAGCGGGGATCGGGAAACTGCTGGATCATCGAACCGATTACGACTGAGCATTGTTGCCCGGGGCGCAGTGCAAGGTGTGGGCTTCCGCCCCTTTGTGTACCGCCTTGCAAATGAACTTGGCCTCGAAGGATGGGTTTCCAATTCCATGGCAGGGGTGCACATTGAAGTCGAGGGGCCGAAGGAATTTCTGGATGCCTTTCTTATCCGCCTCTCTCAGGAAAAACCCCCACGGTCGTTTCTCCAGAGTGTCGAGGCCTCGTTCCTCGATCCGGTTGAGTATTCAGGATTCGAAATCCGGGAAAGCACAGACACCAGATCCGGAATTCCCCTGATTCTTCCCGACATTGCCACATGTCCCGATTGCCTCCGCGAAGTCTTCAACATTGGTAACCGACGGTATCTCTATCCGTTCACCAACTGCACAAATTGCGGGCCGCGCTATTCCATCATCGAATCCCTCCCCTATGACCGGCCGGGCACTTCGATGAAGCAATTCGATATGTGCCCCGCCTGCCGGCACGAGTACGCTGATCCCGGGAACCGTCGATTCCATGCTCAACCCAACGCGTGCCCCGAGTGCGGACCACACCTCGAGCTGTGGAATGCCTCAGGAAAGGCAACTGCAATCCATCGTGAGGCGCTTCTGCACGCGGTCAAAGCCCTCCGCGAGGGTAAGGTTCTCGCCCTCAAAGGGTTGGGCGGATTTCAGCTTCTGGTGGATGCACGGAACGACCAGGCAGTGCGTGAATTGCGGCGACGGAAGCATCGTGATGAAAAGCCGTTTGCGGTTATGGTCCCTTCCCTCAAAACCGTGAAGGAACTTTGCAGTATTTCCCCGCTTGAAGAACGCCTCCTGCTTTCACCGGAATCACCGATTGTGTTGCTCGATCGGTGCAGTGCTTCACGTGATGCAGGGAAACTCATCGCGGCATCAGTCGCACCGGGAAATCCGACACTGGGACTCATGCTCCCGTATACACCATTACACCACCTTCTCCTCCGCGATCTCGGCTTCCCAATCGTTGCGACCAGCGGTAATCGTTCCGACGAGCCCATTTGCACGGATGAACATGAGGCGCTGGATCGTCTTCAGGGAATCGCCGATCTGTTTCTAGTTCACAACCGCCCCATTGTCCGACACGTTGATGACTCCGTCGTTCGTGTTGTGCTCGGACGCGAACTTGTTTTGCGGCGCGCCAGGGGGTTTGCTCCTCTTCCCGTCATTCTCCCTTTAAATGGTCCGCCGAATCTCGCGGTGGGTGCGCATCTGAAAAACACTGTTGCCCTAGCCTCGGAAACATCCTCGTTCGTCAGTCAGCATATCGGTGATCTGGAATCACAGGAGTCCTTTGAGGCGTTCCGGAAAACCATTGACGATTTAAAAACCCTGCTGGGTGTCGAACCGGCCACAATCATTTGCGACGCACATCCGGATTACCTTTCGACAAAATACGCGGAACAGGAAGGGAACACCGTGGTGTCGATTCAGCACCACTACGCCCATCTCGCTGCGTGCATGGCTGAGAATCAGCTGGAGGGGCCATTGCTGGGTGTGACATGGGATGGCACGGGATATGGCAGCGACGGAACAATCTGGGGCGGTGAATTCCTCCTCACATCAGAATCCTCGTTTGACCGGGTTGCGACGTTCAAATCATTCCATCTCCCTGGTGGGGACCAGGCCATGCGCGAACCGCGGCGCGCAGCGCTGGGAATCCTCTTTGAGCTCTTTGGCGAGTCCATCTTTCATGACCGTGAGTTGCTCTCCGTTTCCTCGCTCTCAGCCCCGGTGATTCCAGTGATCCGGGATATGTTGCTGAGAAACATCAACGCACCAAAGACATCGAGCGTCGGACGACTCTTCGATGCCGTCGCTTCCATGGTGGGACTGCGTCATGTGACGACATTCGAAGGACAGGCTGCGATGGAACTCGAATACCTTGCAGCCGGCGCTCCTCCCTCGGATGATTCGTATGACTTCCTGGTAAGCGATCTTCAGGTCCCGTTTGTGGTGGACTGGACGCCCATGATCATCGAGATCCTCAAGGATGTGCAACGATCGGTTCCCCAAGAAGCCATCGCCCAGAAATTCCACAATACCTTGTGTGAGATCATCCTGTCTGTTTGCAGACGCGTGAAAGAACCCAGGATTGTGCTCACGGGAGGATGCTTTCAGAACCGATATCTCCTTGAGCGCTCGGTGAGGCTTCTCACGGACGCAGACTTCCGCGTTTCATGGCATCAGCGCATTCCCCCTAACGACGGAGGAATTTCCCTCGGGCAACTGTATGCCGCACGGCGCGCCCATATCCTCAACGTTCCATCAGTTGAACCTGCGGAACCTACCTATGGATGAACCGTTGCTTCCTGCAGGAAAATATGGACAGGTGATCATGAAAACAGGCTGGGGGTGCTGACATGTGCCTCGCCATTCCGGGAAAAATCCTTGAAATTAGTCCGGAGCCCACTCCACGCACAGGTCTTGTCAGCTTCGAAGGCGTGAAGAAGTCTATTTGCCTTGACCTGGTGCCTGAGGCAGAGCCCGGAGAGTACGTCATTGTTCATGCCGGATTTGCCATCGCCGTGCTGAACGAGCGCGAGGCAAGAAAAACCCTCGATCTCATAGCGCAGATGTAGACCAAACCTCCAAGGCCCAATGAAATACCTTGACGAATACCGCGACGGCGAAGCAGCCGGCCGCCTTGCCAGGCAAATCGGAGAATGCACCACGCGCCCATGGACACTCATGGAAATTTGCGGGGGACAAACCCACACGATTGTGAAGTACGGTCTCGAAGAACTCCTTCCCGCTTCCATGA
>JBBDYD010000019.1:7653-8710 GCA_040901865.1 Bacteroidota bacterium
CAAACCCACACGATTGTGAAGTACGGTCTCGAAGAACTCCTTCCCGCTTCCATGAACCTGATCCATGGACCGGGCTGCCCCGTTTGCGTGACACCAATCGGCATCATCGACCAGGCCCATATCCTCGCCGGGAGACAGAACGTGATCCTTACTGCTTTCGGCGACATGCTGCGCGTGCCGGGAAGTGCAAAGGACCTGCTTTCCGTGAAGGCCGAGGGTGGCGATGTACGAATTGTCTATTCTCCGCTTGATGCAGTCCGGCTTGCCGAAAGGGAGAAGACTAAACACATCGTGTTCTTTGCAATCGGATTTGAAACCACCGCACCGACGACAGCTCTTGCAATTCTTGAAGCGGAGCGGCTGAAGCTTGAAAATTTTTCCGTTCTCTGCTCTCACGTCCTTGTCCCTCCGGCCATTCAGGCAATCCTGTCGTCACCGTCAAACACCGTTCAGGGGCTGCTTGCTGCGGGCCATGTTTGCACGATAACGGGATTCAATGACTATGTTCCCCTTGCCGACAGATATCATATTCCCATCGTGGTCACCGGTTTTGAACCGGTCGATATTCTCCAGGGAATTCTTATGACCGTTGAACAGCTTGAATCCGGTCGGTGCGAAGTGGAAAACCAGTATTCGAGAACCGTTCAGCAGTGCGGCAACTTAAAGGCCCTCGGACTCATGAAGACCGTGTTCGAATCCTGCGATCGGGTGTGGCGCGGAATGGGAACCATCCCGGCAAGTGGCCTTGGGATCAGGAAGAGTTTTGCCAGGTTTGATGCAGCGGTCAGGTTCACCCTTTCCGCCTCTCCCGGGGATGAATCTTCGCCCTGCCTGGCGGGTGAGATCCTCCGCGGAATGAGAAAGCCGCACCAATGCCCGTCGTTTGCCGCTGACTGTACACCAGAGCACCCACTCGGCGCACCGATGGTTTCCTCTGAAGGCGCTTGCGCTGCGTACTATCTCTTTAGTAAATACCGAACTAAAAAGAAAATGAGTGTATGAGGGAATGAGTGTATGAGGAATGAGGGTGTGAGGGAATGAGGGTGTGAGGGAATGA
>JBBDYD010000020.1:0-26197 GCA_040901865.1 Bacteroidota bacterium
ATAATCCTCGAAAGGGAGAACCGACGACCTGCGGTTTACGAAACCGCTGCTCTACTCTACGAGTCTACGACTCATAGAGTCGTTGACCACTGAGCTACACCAGCATGAAATACAAAGATAAGGAAAAAAGACATCTCCGGCAATGTTGGGATCACGCGCGTGAGCCGTTTCGCCTGAAAACAACAAACGTCGTATCATCCCGCAATTCCTCACCATTGCGAAACAGTTTGAGCCGCTCAACGAGGCGGTCTTTTACCTGAGCGGGTTCACTCCCCGCCGAGTCAAGCACCATTTGCATCAACCGCACCTGGCCAAATTCCTCCTGGACCCGATTAGTCGATTCGATGACACCGTCGGTGTACAACACAATGATATCGTGCCCCTTCAGGGTGAATTCTTCCGACTCAAGCGACTTTTCAAATATCCGATGTGCACCTGATTCAGGCTCCCCGTTCCCACCCTCGGGCGGCGCGAGACCTATGGCTGTCCCTTTTGGCTGCAGCCAGGAACACGCCTTCCTGCTTGCATCGAAGAACAGGGCGGGCATATGGCCGGCCCGGCTATACTGCACCTTTCCATTCGGAAAAAGCCTCATGATGGAGATTGTCAGAAAAAAATTCCTGCGCAATTGGCTGTAGAGGTACTCATTGAGCCGGATAAGCAGTTCACGCGGATTTGATGATTCCTTCGACAGCAATTGAAGCGCTGTTTGCACCTTCACAGTGTACAGGGCTGCAGAAATACCCTTGCCGGACACGTCTGCGATCACCACGAGTGTGCTCCCATCGTCCAGCGGCAATACGTCGTAGTAATCTCCCCCCACACTCGCTGCGACCTCACTATGGCTTGCCAGTGAAAATCCCTGAACCGGCCGAATCGCATCCGGTAAAAGGCTTAGTTGGATCTGACGCGCAAATTCCAGTTCATCGCGGGTGACAAGCTTGTCGGCAAGTTCCAGTGCAAGCAGGAAGTTCAGAATCAGGATTCCATAGAATGCTTTCATCAGGTCATCGTCCAGAAATGCCAGCGAGACGAGGACAATTGCAATCGCGTACGACAGCCTGCGGGCAGGTGTGAGTTTCAGCAGGAAGGCGAGAAACAAATACCAGAAGAATCTGAAGAATCTCGCAACCCGCGACTCACCGGGTTGGCGCGGCGGCATATTCCGAACGTAGAAGGTGTACATCCCCTTGGCGTCATCGCTGACGAGCTTCTCGATCTCCGTACTCGTCATTCCGCTTGTAAAGAGCCGGTAAAAATCCTGAAGAGATTGAAATGTCTTTCTTACCATAGCCTGGCTGTTCTTACCCTGTTGTTGAATGAAGCATACGTCGTGACGACCGAAAGGTTCGGGCCGCCGAATCCCTATTTATGGATTCCCGGCTCAGTCATTCCGCGCAAATTAAACACCATGTCTGCTTGCTCCCGTGTAAGCAGTTTTCTCTCTATAACCATTTCACGGATGGACCGGCCGGATACAAGATACTCTTTGGCAATCTCCGCGGCGGCAGCATAGCCAATGTGCGGGTTCAATACCGTCACAATGCTGGTGCTGTTTTCGGCATAATCCTGACAACGTTCGGGGTTGGCTCGCAGTCCCGCGATACACCGTTCTGTGAAGGCATCAAGAGCATTCGCCAGAATTGACATTCCGTGCAGCAGATTGTATGCGACGAGAGGCATCATCACGTTCAATTCGAGCTGCCCCGCTTGTGCCGCAAACAGGATCGCTGTGTCGTATCCAATTACCTGGTAGCAAACCATATTGAGCATTTCTGCCATCGAGGGGTTGACCTTTCCCGGCATGATGGAGGACCCCGGCTGAACGGCCGGCAAGGTGATTTCAGCGAGGCCGGTTTTCGGTCCGGACCCCATGAGCCGGATATCATTTGCCATTCTGCTCAGATCCTGCGCGCAGTTCCGCACCGCCCCCGAAAGCTCCACCATGGGCCTCAGACTCTGCATGGCCTCGAAGTAATCCTCGGCCATGCGAAACTCCATGCCCAGCTGACGCGACAATTCCGCAACCATTCTTTGCCGGTACTCAGGATGCGCATTCAGCCCCGTGCCCGTTGCTGTACCTCCGATCCCAAGTTCTTTCAATTGCTCCAGGGCTCGCTCAATTGATTCTCGGTGTTTTCGCAGGTTGACCGCATAAGCGCCGAATTCCTGTCCCAGGCGAACCGGTACCGCATCCATCAAATGCGTCCGACCGGATTTGATAATAGAGTCAAACTCCCGAGCCTTGTCCGCAAGGGCTTTCCCGAGCCGTCCCATGGCCGCCGTTAAGAGACGCGATTCCATCAGGGCACCGATGCGAATGGCTGTCGGACATACATCGTTGGTCGATTGGGACATGTTGACATGATCGTTCGGATGAACCGCACGGTAGTCACCCTTTGGCTTCCCCAGAATCTCAAGAGCTCTGTTTGCAAGGACCTCATTCACATTCATGTTATGGGACGTTCCCGCTCCTGCCTGGTACACATCCACCAGAAACCACTCCCGCAATCCCCCGGCAAGTACCTCGTCCGCAGCCCGGATGATCGCATCGGCAGTATTAACTTCGAGCAACTGGAGATCCCGGTTCACAGCCGCCGCAGCTTTTTTGATATGCACCGTTGCTTCGACATATCGGGGCATCGGCCTGATTCCGCTGATCGGGAAATTCTCCAACGCCCGATGTGTCTGGATGCCATAATAAGCGTCCGCCGAAATCTCCAGTTCACCGAGTGAATCCTTCTCCGTCCTCATCTTCATTGCTGGCTCCTTTCTGAAACGTTCAACGATAAAACAGCAAAGCACCGGGAATGCTCGCCCGGTGCTTGTCCCAATCACTGATCATCACAACTGCTCTACGACAAAGACGGCTCTGCGAATTTCGCAAGTTCCCGGGCAGACGCTTTGTCAACCTCCGCGTGAAGACTGTTTCCGTGTGCATCCATCGTTACGATGGCGGCAAAATCCTTCACGTGGAGATGCCACATTGCCTCCGGAGTCCCGAATTCAAGGAAATCAACGCCCTCAACCTTTGTAATGCATTTTGCGTAATACTGGGCCGCCCCGCCTATGGCATTCAGGTACACCGCTCCGTGCTCTTTCAACGCGGCCAGCGTCTTGCTTCCCATGCCGCCCTTTCCAATGACAGCCCGAATGCCGAATTTACGAATCACATCCGCCTGGTAGGGCTCTTCGCGAATGCTGGTCGTGGGTCCGGCAGCATTGATCATCCAGCCATCGTTTTGCTTCAACGCGACCGGGCCGCAATGATACAACGCGCCACCTTCGAGATTCACCGGTGAGTCATGACTTACCAGGTAATGGTGCAGGGCATCCCGGCCCGTGTGCAAAACTCCGCTCAAAAGAACAACGTCCCCGACGTTGAGGGCACGTATCTGGCTTTCAGAAATCGGGGTGGCAAGATGGACTTCCCTCCCAGTCACCAGAAGTTCGCGCTGTTTTGCCATTCTGATAACGGGACTGTCGTCCTTGTAGAGCCATCGTATGATAGAGCCCGCGCGGGCATCCAACGATACTCCCTGCCGTCGAAACGCCCAACAGTCATAAGCGACGCTGACGAAGAAACTCGCAGGAAGCCGGTTGAGTACCCCGATTTTGCATCCAATGAGGGTTCGGGCACCCCCGAAACCCATCGTCCCAATTCCCAACTCGTTGGCATCACGCATGATCTTCGCTTCCAACGAGGCCAAGTCAGGATTTGCATTCACGTCATCAAGCGAGCGGAAAAGCTGCTGCTTCGCATGCGCATACCCTGAAGTCCGGTCTCCCCCAACGGCGACCCCGAGGGCCCCTACGCTGCACCCGTGACCCTGGGCCTGATAAACAGCGTGCATAATGCACTTCCGGACGCCTTCAAGCGTTCTATCAGCTCTCCCAAGATTTGGAAGTTCCGAAGGAAGTGAGTATTGAATGTTCTTGTTTTCGCACCCGCCACCTTTTAGGAGAAGCCGCACTTCAATTCCGTCCTGCTCCCATTGCTCAAAATGCACAACAGGCGTTCCCTCCCCGAGATTGTTGCCGCTGTTCTTCCCTGTCAGTGAATCGACAGAATTTGGCCTGAGCTTCCCTGCTTTCGTGGCATCTTCAATGGCGGCGAATATTTCCTTTTTCATCTGAATTTGGTTCGCCCCGATGGGAACCTTGAGTTCAAACGTGGGCATTCCGGTGTCCTGGCAGATTGGAACAGCCCCGTCAAAGGCCATATCGACGTTGATCGCAATCGTTTGAAGTGCGAGGGCGGATTGCGTACCTGGCCGTTCCTGGTCAATCGCGTGCCCGAGGGCCCGTCGGACATCCGGCGGAAGGTTCGAAGCGGTATCAACAATAAGGGTATAAATGCTTTCGCGAAATTGCTTCATGGTCGTTTCCTCATACGTAACGCTCTGATAATATAGAGATTCCCGGCTGCAATGACAACTTTCCGGGCAATCAGTCCTGCAAAGAAGGACTTCGCAGCTGAACCGGCTTAGTCCCTTTCCTGCGCAGCCGCAGGTTTAACATCTCGACAAATACGGAAAAGCCCATCGCAAAATAGATGTAGCCTTTCGAAATGTGCTGGCCAAATCCTTCCGCGATCAGGCTGACCCCGATCAGAAGCAGAAAGCTTAGCGCCAGCATTTTCACCGTCGGATGTCTTTGAACAAAGTCTCCCACGGAGCGTGCAAAGGCAAGCATGAAGAACACCGCCACAACAACAGCGGCCACCATAACCCCGATGATGTTCGTCATTCCTACGGCCGTGATGACGGAATCCAGCGAAAAGACAATGTCCAAGAGGACAATCTGAAAAATCGCAGCCCCAAGAGAAGGTGTCTTGCCCGACTTCCCCGGCCCTTGCCCTTCAAGGCTCTCGTGAATTTCAAACGTAGCCTTCGCGAGCAGGAATAGTCCACCTCCAAGCAGAATAGCATCTCGTCCGGAAATGGCCTGTCCAACGATTTCGAACCACGGATCGGTCAACTTCATAACCCAAGTGATGCAAAACAATAGCGCTATCCTCATGAGCATGGCGAGCATGAGCCCCACCGTTCTTGCTGTCCCCTGCTGGGCAGCGGGAAGTTTTCCGGACAGGATGCTGATGAAAATCATGTTGTCGATGCCAAGGACAACTTCCAGCGCTGTTAGCGTAATGAAGGCGATCCAGATTTGCGGATCAACTATCCAATCCATAAAACTCCTGTTTGATCAGTCGCGGGAAATGGAACACAGTCGGCATTCAACAATGGTGTGGTCCCTCACAGATCCAGATGCAGCTCTTTGTGGATAAACATTCCGATACTCCAGGTTTCACTGCAGTCAAACGCGCTTGCGAAATCGCGGTTCGTCCCGGCCAGTCTCACAAGCCCGAAGACGCTCCATGTCATGAACGAGGTAGATCCAACGAATCCGACGCGGCTCACAAGCTTGTCGTCATGATCATGATAGCCGGTCTTGCCGTATAACTCGGCAAATATCCTGTCATCCTCCCCGACACCGGTGGTTACCGCAATCTGGAGGCTGTAGAGGTCATCCTGCGAAGCGGCGCTGTGGGGATCGCCAACAATCGAAAAGCCGACTGCTGTCCGCATTTCCGTTGTCCCGAACCACTGGGAAACCAGGACCTGGGAGTGGTAGTCCGTCTGGTTGTTCCCAAGTTGGGACGGTGTGAAGCGAGTGTTCGGGAGTTTGATGCCCGTACGAAGCGCTACCGCCGGGGATCGCTCCTTCTCGGCAAAGAAATTGATCGTTGTCCAAACGGACAGGTCTCCCCAGTCGTAAAACTTCTTCCCGTTTTCAAATCCTGCAATCAATCCCCCGCGCCATAAGAGATCGAAATTGACATTATCAGCCACACCGTGACGGACCGATCCCCCAAGAACCCTGAACAATGATGACGGAATATCGTCGGTGGGCGAAACTGTCTTTGTCAGATACTCCAACCCAAGGCCCAGGTGCATGACCCCTTTTCCCAGTGTGGTGGCACTCTCGGTCAGAATAACAGGCGGCTGTGTTCTGGCCACCGTGATGCCCCCTGCAAGGGCAACGGCAACCAGAAATGCTCTTAATTGCATGGATCCTCCATCGATTGCACGGCGTCAATCAAAAACCTATTATTGCACAATTCCAAGTTGAGCCAGCAAAAACGCAAAAATGAATGATTGCTCTTTGAAAGCATCGTACCGCCCGGAAGCTCCTCCGTGCCCCGCACCCAGGTTGGTTTTCAACAGGAGTGCATTGGAATCCGTTTTCATGGTGCGGAGCTTTGAAACATACTTCGCAGGTTCCCAGTACATTACCTGGCTGTCGTTGAATGACGTCGTCACAAGAATGGCGGGATACGACGCAGTCCGAAGATTCGAATAGGGGCAATAACTTTTCATGTACTCATATTCCGCCTTCTTCTTGGGGTTTCCCCATTCTAGAAACTCTCCGACAGTCAACGGGAGGGTTTCATCCATCATCGTATTGACAACATCGACGAATGGTACAGCCATATGTGCCGCCTTAAATAGATCGGGCCTCATGTTCAGTACCGCTCCGATCAGCAACCCGCCTGCACTCCCTCCCTGAATGACAAGTTTCTCCGTCGATGTATAGCCCTCCCGCAGGAGATGCTCCGCACAAGCGACGAAATCCATAAAAGTGTTTTTCTTCCTAAGCATTTTCCCGTCTTCGCGCCATTGCTCGCCCAGATCGCCGCCACCCCTGATGTGCGCCAATGCAAATACCACGCCTCTGTCGAGCAGACTCAATCGGGGAATGGAGAACCCAACCGGGATCGAGACACCGTATGATCCATAGCCATAAAGCAGCAAGGGGTTTTTGCCGTTCTTCACCAGACCCTTCTTGTGGACGAGCGAGATTGGTACCAGTGTGCCATCGGACGCTTTGGCCCAAATGCGCTCTGAAACATACGCGGTTGGGTCATAGCCTCCAAGCACTTCGGTCTGTTTCAAGAGCGTGCCGGCCTTCGTGTTCATGTCAAAATCGAAAACCGAATTGGGCGTGATGAACGACTGATAGTTGTACCGGAACACGTCCGTGTCAAACTCCGGGTTAGCCCCAGGTGACGCGGAATACACCGGCTCGGGGAATCGAATGCCATCGGACTTCCCGGTTCGAAAATCGTGGACCTTGAGTTGAATAAGGCCTTGTTCCCGTTGTGTGATGACAGCATGATTCTTGAAGAGATCGATCCCTTCAATCTTCACATCGGCACGATGCGGTACGAACTCTTTCCAATCGCCAACACCCGGCCGATCCACCGTTGTGGTGAGAATGCGAAAATTCTTGGCTCCTTTGTTGCTTCGGATGTACAAAAGCCCCTCCCGGTGGTCAAGGTCGTATTCATGACCCTCCTCGCGCGCCAGGAACATACGAAAGGCGCCACCCGGCAGATTGCTCGGAAGGAGGCGGGCCTCGTTTGTGATGGAACTTGCAGACATGAAAACGATGTACTTTTTGTCACTCGTCTTGTACGTCCAGATCCGATACAATTCATCTTTCTCCTCGAAGAGACGCTCGTCTTTTCGGGCGTCTTCCCCAAGTCTGTGCCGGTAAAGCTGATAGGGTCGCTTGGCATGGTCTTCCTTGACATAGAAGAGCGTCTTGTTGTCAGCCGCCCAGACAACAGAGTTCACCTGTCCGATCGAATCAGGAAGCACCCTGCCGGTTGTGAGATCCTTGAAAGAGAGCTGATACTGGCGAAACCCCGTGGTGTCAAGTGAATAGGCGAGGAGAGAACCGTCTTCAGATACGGTGTACGCCCCCAGCCCCAGGAACGAATGACCCATTGCAAGTTCATTCAGATCGAGGACTACTTCTTCGTTCCCCTCCAACGACCCCTTCTTCCTGCAATACACCGGGTATTGTTTCCCCTCCTCCGTTCGCGTGTAGTACCAGTGCGATCCGATTCTGTAGGGAACGGTCAGGTCGGTTTGCTTTGTACGTTTGAGGATCTCCTGATAAATCGTTTCCTGCAAACCCGACGCGGGCTTCATAATGCCTTCCGTATATGCGTTTTCAGCTTCGAGATACGATTTCACATCCGGATGAGACTTCTCGCGCATCCAGAAGTAATCGTCGGTTCGCGATTCCCCGTGAATCACGTCAGTTTTCGGAACCTTTTTTGCTACCGGGGGCTTCAATGTGGTTTTGTCTTGAGAGGCTGATTCTGATATCATGAGAATAACAAGTGCGCAGTGAATGAGTTTCATTGGCAGTGCCTTATGGATGATTATTCAATTTGATGAGAAGACATCATCGAAGTGCTCCATCGAAAACCCTGAATGTTCCGTCATTGGGAGCAGGTGCGAGTGAAAGGAGATGCGTCATGAGCGAGTACACATTCACATTCTCGAAGGGACCGAGAACGATACCGCTCCGAAATGCTGGACCGCGGGCAACGAACAGGGCTCGCATCGAGACGCTCTGGTTGTCAAAACCGTGATTCCCGCCGTTGTCAGACCGTCGCCAGGTCCCTCCGTTCTTCCTGGCAATCGTCCACCCTTCGTCAGCAACGAGGAGAATCGGAGCGATCCTCCTGTTGTTCCGGTAATGCCATCGGTCGGGGATCTCGTGCTTCCGGTAGGCCTTCATTCGTGGGTGCGCTTTTGCAACCGAATGAAACACCTCATCAACCCGATCTTCCCGCGGCCAAAGCGAAACAACGATTCCCCAATCGACAACAGATACTGAGTCGGGACTGAGATAGTCATCAAGCCAGATGGTTCGGCTCTTTTCTACCGGCGCCATCCCGTGGTCGGAGACCACGATGATGTTCACTTCATCGAGAAGTCCACGGTCTTCAAGCCCATTGACCAGCATTCCCAGAGCCGCATCGACCGTTTTGACTGCTGTATCAACCGCCGAAAATATCGGACCATAATCATGCCCGGCGTGATCTACCTCTTCAAAATAGAGCGAAATCAGCGTGGGCCTTTGCCCTTCCGGGTAATCGATCCAATTGAGAACCTGACGAACCCTGTCGCCATACGGAACGGATCCATCATACTTCAGCCAATGCGAAGGGCGCTTCGTTGCGATCAGCGCTTCCGACCCGGGCCAGAAATACGTGGCGCTCACCTGACCTTGCTTCTCTGCCGTCGCCCAAATCGGCTCGCCTCCCCACCAACGACTATTCACGACCTCTTCCCGCTTTCGCATCGTGAACACGACGTCAAACACGGGGTCGTACATGGTATTCCCGACCACTCCATGATTCTCCGCATACAGACCCGTGACGATACTGTAGTGATTCGGAAACGTCTTACTCGGAAAAACGGGGATCATCCATTGAGCACGCACACCCTCGGAGGCAAGCCTCCGCAAATTAGGGCACGTTGTATTCTCAAGGTAATCGTTGCGGAATCCATCGATGGAAATGAGAATGACGGTGGGACGAACCCGCCTTACCTCGTTTGCCTGTTGTCCCTCCGCGAGAGACGAGGCAACGAGAAATAGCAGCCATAAGCGGCCGGCAATGCGTGTTTGTTTATTTGAATGATGGGTCAGCGCAGACTCCATGCTTTCGCTTCAACGCCTGCGAGCGTCTTCATGAAATTGCCTCCTTTAATCTACAGATGACTTTTTCATTTCGTGTATTGATCGACCCAATCCAGAACAGTCCGGTACCACAACTCGGCATTGGCCGGTTTCATCACCCAGTGGCCTTCGTCCGGGAAATAGAGCATTCGCGAGGGAACGCCATTGCGCTGGAGTGCTGTGAAAAGCTGGAATCCTTCGCTGACATCCACCCGGTAATCAAGTTGGCCGTGCACCACAAGCATCGGCGTCTTGAAATTCTTTACCAGGTTGAATGGAGACCATCGCTCAAACAGCTCAGGATTGTCGTACGGTGTCCCACCAAATTCCCACTCCGGAAACCACAGTTCCTCCGTCGTCCCGTACATGCTCTTGGGGTTAAATACTCCGTCATGGTTGACAATCGCACGGAATCTGTCCGTACTCCCGGCCATCCAGCTCATCATATACCCGCCGTACGATGCGCCCGCCGCGGCAACCCGTTTTCCGTCCATGAACGGAAACGTTGC
The DNA here is from genome assembly GCA_040901865.1 of Bacteroidota bacterium. GTDB lineage: Bacteria > Bacteroidota > Ignavibacteria > UBA10030 > UBA10030 > JBBDYD01. The sequence continues at coordinate 10,053 of JBBDYD010000020.1, forward strand.
CAACGCCGAATCGAGACCGTTCATCAGATCAATATACACCTTTCCGCCCCAGTCTCGCGTGATTTCATCGGTGAACTTCTGACCGTACCCGGTACTCCCTCTCGGATTCACCATCAGCACCACATAGCCGCGTGCAGCAAACATCTGTGGGCTCCACCGGTAATGGAATTGGTCTCCCCACTGGCCCTGTGGACCTCCATGCACGAGATAGATTACCGGATAACGTTTTGTTTTGTCAAACGATGGCGGTGTGACGATCCATCCATGCACACTGGTTCCACCTGCCCCCTTAAACCAGTAGTCAATTTTCGGGGCCATGTCGAGCATCGTGATCCGGTCACCATTCAGGTTCGTTATCTGGCGGGCATTCCTGCCGTTGACGTCTGCCCGATAAACCTCGGCAGCCTTCTCAATGGACTCCTTGAGGAAAAGAAGAGTCTTTCCGTCAGGGGACACTCGCACCGTGTGGTTGTACCCCTGGTTCAGAATCGTCTCGGCAGGCTTTTTTGTCACCCACACCCTGAAGACACTATTGTTTCCTTTGTCGTTTGCGGTCACGAAAAGGGACCGTGCATCAGGAGCCCACACCACTTCGTCAACACTGAAATCGAGATCACGAGTCAGATTCAGATGCTTTCCCGTCTTGCGCTCGAACAGAACAAGTTGTTTCCGATCGGCTTCAAACCCTGCGCGATCCATTTTTTGATAGGCGATGTACTTTCCGTCAGGGGAATAGAGGGGCTGACTATCATTTGCGGGATTGTCGGTGATCCGACGCGCCAATCCACCCAAAGTGGGGACCACAAAAATATCATTATTGGTGCCAATGGCCGCCATCGGATCGGTATTCCTCACAAACGCAATCTCTTTACCGTCGGGAGAGAAATCGTACTCCCATCGGCCTCCAAGATCCACAGGTGGTGTGTCGTAGTTCCCAGGTGTAACATCAACCGCCTGTCCACCCCCCACAGGCATGACAAATACGTGACTGCGTTTGCCGTCCTTCCAATAATTCCATACCCGGTAAGGCAGGGAGTCAAAGATTTTTGCCTTGACCTTTTGGGCTGCCCGTTCCTCGTTACGTTGTTTGTTGCAATCGTCCGTTGGACAGTCGGGATATACTTCAGATGCAAATGCCACAAGTTTGCCATCCCGCGAAAGCGTCAATCCGGACGCCTCGGTAGAAATTGTCGAAACTTTTCTTGCTTCCCCGCCTCTCACGGGGACCATCCATATCTGCGATTCACCGTCGCGGCTCGACACAAAGGCGAGCGATGAGCCGTCCGGCAACCATCGCGGGCTGTTGTTTCCCTTTGGGGCAGATGTCAACTGCCGAACGGCGCCACCTGCAATCGGAACGAGATAAATATTACTGTTGGTATTATTTTGAACTTTATCGTGCCGTGTCACGACAAAAGCCACCGTTTTTCCGTCAGGGGAGATCTGAAGGTCGGTGATGCGATCCATTTTGATAAGATCGTCGAACGTGATCGGCCTCTTCGTTTGAGCAGCAACGATTCCAATCGTCAACAACGTCAGGGTAAAAAGAATAAGTCGTTTCATGGCGCGAACTCCTTGAAATTTCAGGATGTTTGCATGGGGGGTTCTTCGTGATACAGCACGGTTTGAATCATCGGCCTGAATTGCTCCGGCATTGATTCAAACGCATGGTCCCAGCAGAGGTTGTTGGAGAGGAACCACGTTGCCAGGATATTCCCATCGTCGCTCTTCCACCGGTCCCAAAAGCCGTCCCCGGGCCGTTCGATTTTCCATGTAAATTTCATGCCGCACTTCTTACAGGTCGATTCTTTGATATAAGCCATGATGAAGTTATTGGTTATTAGTTATTGGGTTGTAATATTTCAGAATCGATTTAAATTTAGCGCCCCCCTCCCGCCCTCACACCCATCCACGCAGTTTGCATGCCTCTGCCACCCTCGCAACGGCCACAACCATCGCCCCAAGGCGCGGATGCACGTGCTTCTCTTTCACTGCCTCGTACACAGCCCTGGAAGCGGCGGTAATCTTGGCATCCAGCCGCTCATGCACAACAGATTCGTCCCAGAAGTATGAATATTGATCCTGCACCATTTCAAAATACGATACCGTCACGCCGCCCGCGCTGGCAAGAATGTCCGGAATCACATGAACACCCTTGGCATGGAGAATTTGATCGGCTTCTGGCGTCGTCGGACCATTTGCGAGTTCGCAGACGATCCTGGCCTTGATCTTCGAGGCATTCACTTCGTTGATAGCATTTTCCAGCGCTGCCGGGTACAGGATGTCGACGTCAAGTTCAAGGACGCTCTCACGGGGAATCGGTTTACCGCCGGGAAACCCTTCGAGAGATCCCTTAGTGAGCTTGTACGTCACCAGTTCTTTCTGATGAAGGCCATCGGGATTATAGACTCCTCCGCGGGAATCACACACCGCGACCAATTTCCCACCGCCAAGGATCTCTCCGTGAAGAAGGGCCGCGCGCTGGCCCGCATTTCCAAAACCCTGGATGGCAAACGACCCGTGGGGATCAACACCAAGCACCCTGCACGCCTCACGAACACTGATGACCCCTCCCCGCGCCGTGGCATCGCGCCGTCCTTCCGTTCCCCCGATCTGCTTCGGCTTGTCGGTCATTACTCCCGGTTGGTGCATGCCAAGAATTGTCTCGAACTCGTCCATCATCCAGGCCATGGTTTGCGGATTCGTGTAAACATCGGGTGCCGGTACATCCTTCGTCACGCCGATGGAATGCGCAATGGCACGTATGTAGCCCCGTGCAACGCTCTCAAGCTCCCGCTCCGATAATTCCCTTGGATTACACACCACGCCACCCTTCGCTCCACCTAGCGGAAGATCGGCAACGGCTGTCTTCCAGGTCATCCAACCCGCCAACGCCCGAATGGTATCCACAGTCTCGTCGGGATGAAACCTGATCCCGCCCTTTGCGGGACCACGCGCGAAGTTGTGCTGAATGCGGTGTCCGTGGAAGATCTTCACCTCGCCCGAATCGAGCCTGACCGGAATGGTAACCTTGAATTCACGCTGAGGCCAAAGCAGCAGGTCGGTCGTGGGCTTGTCGAGGTTCAGGAGCTTCGCGGCGTCCAGGACTTGCTGTTGCTGTACTTGAAACGAATTGTACGTGCCCATGACTTAATCCTTTGAAGGCTGTTGAGGATTCTTCCCATCTCCTTGTTCTCCCGGCTCAAACACATCAAGGATGATTCTGTACCAGCAATGCCGGCAAACCAGGGCGTGATCAACACTCAGGAGTACCTGCTCCCACGGACTGAGAGGTGTCCCGCAGTGCGGACATGTTTCAGGAACACTCGTCAGATGTTCAGAGAGTGCCATTTTCCGGTTTAAGAATGATGCCCTTGTTCTCGTGTCCGTTCATCTTGACGACAAGCGGCTCATCAAGCCGCAGATGGCGGACAAACCGCTTCGTTTCGACAGCTTCCAGTCCGCCAAGCCATTCCCAGTCAACAAAATCTGTCTCATGGGCCGATGTTACGGTAAAATATCCAACCATAAACGAAGTAATATTCTGGAAGAAATGCGACCCTTGCGACGGCGCCACGTCCATGTCTTTCAGACCTGATTCCACAATGACCCGCGCACCCGAAATCTGATCCCATTTAACGGGGATACCAAGCCACGGATCAAGAGTCCCCCATCGCCCGGCTCCTATCAGAACATAGGATTTTCCCTCGGCGATAAGCTTTTCGTTCACTTGTGTCACCTCGCGGGCAATGTCCTGGGTTTTGGAACGGTCGAAACTGTCAATATCCACCACAACGATATCCCGCAGATCGCGCAGCACTCCATGTCCCAGAACGTGGCTGCTTCGGCAGAGGACCTCGTCCCGGCTCACATCTTCAATGGTAAGTTCCTCCATTTCCCTGCTTAGCACAAGCGGTCGCATCTGAAGCAATGCGAACTCTTTTTGCTTCCCCGAAGCGCCTGACATGGTCACGGCAAATTCGATTTCAACAGGCGTTCCCATACCCCATGTTCCCATATCCAACAGCAACTCGACGATTTCCGGCAGCGGGAATGTCTTGTGATTAAGGAGCGGAGCAAAGGTCACCACGCGCGTCCCGCTTCTCGACAACCCTTCAGACAGCGAATCATTCTCGCGTGAATACGTGGATCCGACATACTGAAGCGTTCCATCCTCCTCGGCTGCGGCCAGCTCATATTTCTTTACAAGGGCATCATGCGAAGAAATTGAATCCAAAACGGTCTCCGTCAGCTCAAGGGCAAAAAACTTCCGTTGGTTGTTTTGGAGCGCCTCGGTGGTGCTCGAAAACTGAAGGATGTGCCTTGGATATTTCGGGCAGAACCTCACAGAGATCCCGCCGTCGACGATCGTTTTTCCGAGTCCAAGAGCAACCGAAACGATCCCGTCCTGCGGTTTTTGCGGCGCCAGGGGGTAGAAATTGTACGACTTTGCCACACCCGAAAAATCCGGATAAAATCTTTCGCGGTGTTGCGATCCTACCATTCGTTGAATGATCACCGCCATTTTTTCTTCTTCCAACCTGTACGACGTTACCTTGAAATAGTCTTTTGCGCTCTTGTAAAACGTCGATGCAAACACACGTTTGATGGCGGAAACCAACTCGCTCAGACGAACAAACGGATCTGCGTTATTGTTGGGAATCATGTAGGTTTCGTACACACCCGCAAACGGATGGTACTGGGAATCTTCGAGAAGACTCGAAGACCGGACAGCCAGCGGCTCGCGGATCAGACTCAGGAATGCAGCAAGATTCCCAAGAATATCTTCCGGGAACTTCGTCGCCTGCAGGAATTTCCTCGTTATTGCGTCATCATCGTTTGTCTTAAGGGCAAACTTCCGAAGATTGTTCTCGTCGATGAATTGATCGAACACTTCCGTCCCCAGGATGAGCGCCGGGGGTACGGTGATCTGAATCCCCTCGAACTTCTCCCGAAGCCGGTAGTTGCTGATCAAAATATTGACAAATCCCAGCCCTCGGGCTTTTCCCCCCAGCGACCCTCCACCTACCCGGGCCAGACTGCTTGCCGGGTCGAACGTTTCCTTGGAAAAATCGGTGATGAGACCCTGCTGTTGCATCTTCCGGTACTCACTCATCGATTGGATCAGGTGTTCCCGGAGAGCTTCGACAGAGGGGTAATCTGATACCTTCCGGGGACGCAGTTGGTACGCAAGCCAGAACTCAGTCCGTGCCTTGAGCCAGCGGGAGAAATGGTTTCGCTCTGCGTGGTACCGAACACATTCCTGGGGGACATAGCGCAATTGATCTTCCAAAGATCTCAAATCCGTCGCACGCGCCACTTCCGTACCGTCCGGCATCCGGAACGTGAAGTCTCCAAAGCTGAAATACTGCGCCATGAAAGCTCTGAGTTCGAGGAGAAGGGTCGGCGAGTCTTTCAGGAGGAACGAAGCGCCGAGTTCGTGGGCCTCCGGCTCATAGTCCCGGGTCGTGGATTGGAGGAGGATCGGAATGTCGGAATAACGCTCTTTCACTTCCCTCGCGAAGACAAGCCCTGCCCTCGGTTCCGGAACCCCGTTCCGCGGGAAATCAATGTCCGAAATAACCCCCAAAATATGGTCTTCATGCTCCTGGAAATACCCCATGGCCTCTTCATAGGTCTTGCAGAGAAGAATCTTGGGCCTCGCGCGCATACGAAGATAGCGATGGGAAAGATTGATTCCTTCGAGGATCAATCGTTGAGACTGATTGAGGACCTCGGTGTAAATGATGGGAAGGAATGACGAATAGTACCGGACATTGTCTTCAATCAGGATAATCGATTGAACTCCCACCATGCGGGTGTCATGTTCAACGTTCAGCTTGTCCTCAACCTGTTTGATAATGCCGATCAGAAGCCGAAAATCTCCCTGCCAGATGAACACACCGTCAAACACCGATGTGTCATGATACATCAGGAGATCCTTCAACTCGCGATTATCGTACCCAAGGAGGATGACAGGAATGTTGAGGCCGGATTCGCGGACAAGTTGGGCCAGCCGGAGGGCCGTCATGTCCTCGATGTGGAGCGTGGTGATGATCAGATCAAAACGGTTTTCTTCCTTTGCGAGAGCGATCGCCTCTTTTCCGCTGGAAACCCGCGTCAATTCCGGGGAATGACTCAAATGCAATCCCTGGTATTCGTTCCTGATCAGCTCATACAACCTCCCGTCTTCTTCAAATAAGTAGAGGTCGTAAAGGCTCGAGACCAGCAGAACATCGCGGACCCGCCTGCGCATGAGGTTTTGGAATCCCTGGAACCGGGTTCCGTAACCATGCTCCACCCACATGGGATCCACAGATTGAGGTTGAGCCATTCTTCACATCTCTCCTTCAACGGCGAAACCGCGCCGCGTCCTTCCGGCCGCTTGCCGGTTCCTACACCAGCCCTTGATCCATCATGGCATCGGCAACCTTCAAGAATCCGCCGATGTTCGCACCATGAACATAATTCCCCGGCGTCCCAAAGCGTTCGGCAGTATCCATACATGTCTTGTGGATGTTCCTCATGATGAGGCGAAGCCGATCGTCCACTTCCTCACGAGTCCACGGCAACCGCATGCTGTTTTGAGTCATTTCCAGTCCCGAAGTGGCAACTCCGCCCGCGTTCGCCGCCTTGCCGGGACCGTAAAGAATTTTCGCGTCAAGGAACACCTGAACCCCTTCGATCGAAGTTGGCATGTTTGCGCCCTCGGCAACAACCGTGACACCGTTCTTGATCAGGTTCTGAGCGTCCTTGCGGTTGATTTCGTTCTGCGTCGCGCTCGGAAAGGCGCAATCTGCCTTGTGATTCCAGAGTGGATTGGCTTCAGATGACGGATCCAGCTGGAAATACGTGGAAGACTTGAATGCATCCGCATACTCCTTGATTCTTCCGCGACGTGCGTTCTTGAGTTCCATAACGAAATCGAGCTTCTTCCGGTCAATCCCCGCGGGGTCGTAAATATAGCCCACAGAGTCTGAGAGGGTAACCGGCGTGGCCCCAAGTTGCAGGAGCTTTTCAACGGTATACTGCGCCACATTGCCGCTCCCGGACACGAGACAGGTCTTCCCTTCCAGGGTCTTTCCCCGGGTGGCAAGCATCTCGGCTGCAAAATACACGCAACCATATCCTGTGGCCTCTGGGCGTATCAGCGAACCCCCCCAGTTCAACCCCTTCCCTGTCAACACTCCGGTAAATTCATTCCGCAGCTTCTTGTACTGGCCGAACAGATACCCAATCTCTCTTCCGCCAACCCCAATGTCCCCGGCCGGCACGTCCGTATCCGGTCCGATGTGTCGGTATAATTCGTTCATGAAACTTTGGCAAAACCTCATCACTTCATTGTCGCTCTTTCCTTTAGGGTCAAAATCCGATCCACCTTTTCCTCCGCCCATGGGCAGCGAAGTCAGGCTGTTCTTGAAGACCTGTTCAAAAGCCAGGAACTTCAGGATTCCCAGTGTAACCGACGGATGAAATCGTAACCCGCCCTTGTAAGGTCCAATCGCACTGTTCATTTCAATACGAAATCCGCGGTTGACATGGATATGGCCCTGATCGTCCATCCATGGAACCCGGAACATAATGACACGCTCCGGTTCCACGATCCTGTCAAGAATTCTCGCAGTGTGATATTCAGGAAACCGTTCCAAAACAAGTTTTAACGAGTCCACCACTTCCTGAACCGCCTGATGAAACTCGGGCTCGTTGGGGTTCTTCCCCTTGACATGCGTCATGAAATCTTTTATAGAATCAGACATGGGAGTACTCCTCTTCCTTAGTAAGGAAGGTATTCGGTGAGACAGTGATGCGTCTCTGTAGGTTGCGGAAACGTATGAACAACGAAGGCCGGTAAGTTCTAGGGAAAAATTCCCAGTTCAGAATACGACGTGGCAATCTTGTCGATGGAACTGATGAACGCCGCGGTTCTCAGATCGATACCTTTTGTCTTTTTCCAGATTGACCGTATTTCCTGATATGCCCCGATCATGGTGTCTTCGAGCCCTGAATTCACAAGGTCTTCCTCATTCGGGCCTCTGACAAGCATCGTGCGCTGGGCATCGGTAATTCTTTTCCCGGTCGAAGTCTCGATAATCTCAATGACACTCCCCATCGACCTCTCCGCAAATCTCCGTCCCATCCTGCCCATTCGGACATGCTGAAGGTTTTTCAACCACTCGAAGTACGAGACAGTCACGCCGCCGGCATTGATGTACATATCGGGGATCACCATCGTGCCCTTTTTCAAAAGAATGTCCTCAGCACCCGCCGTTGTCGGCCCGTTTGCACCCTCGCCGACAATCTTCGCCTTGATGCGTCCAGCGTTCTCTTCCGTAATCTGCTTTTCCAGAGCGGCGGGGATCAGAATGTCGCAATCCAACTCGAGAACGGCGCCGCTTGTCGCAAGGTTCTTTGCTCCGGGGAAGTTCAGAATGCTCCTCGTCTCTTTGCGGTGTTTTACTACTGCATCAACATCGAGACCTTTCGGATTGTAGATCGACCCCTCAAACTCTGAGAGCCCGACAATAATCCCCCCTCCCTCCAGAATGAACTTTGCGGCATGGTATCCGACGTTTCCCAATCCCTGGACAACAACGCGTTTGCCCTCCAGTCCCGGCGACAGACCCAGGGCCTTCATATCCTCGCCAATGCTGCATGCTTCCCGGATCCCGAAATATACTCCACGACCCGTTGCCTCTTTCCTCCCGCGAATACCGCCCTGGCTCACCGGCTTACCCGTGACACAGGCAGCGCCATCAATGGAATCCGGACGGAGAGCCTGATAGGTATCCATGATCCAGGCCATTTCACGTGGTCCCGTTCCGTAATCCGGTGCTGGCACATCGATCCCCGGCCCTATGAAACTTTTCTTGACCAACTCCGCGGTATATCTGCGGGTGATGCGCTGCAATTCTTCCAGCGTATATTTTGCAGGATTGATCTTTACCGCGCCTTTCGCGCCTCCAAACGGAACATCAACAACTGCACATTTGTACGTCATCAACGCAGCAAGAGCCTTTACTTCGTCTTCATTGACTTCCTCGCTGAATCGGATCCCCCCCTTTGAGGGCAGTTTGTGCTGACTGTGTTCCACGCGCCAGGCAGAGATGACGTCGTAGCCTTCTTCCGTCTGCACGGGAAACTGAAAATGATACACACTGTTGCACGCCTTGATCTGATCGAGCAATCCGGAGTGGTGACTTGTAAATGCCGCTGCTTTGTCGAAATTCTTGCATACAGTGTCAAAAAAACCGGGTTGATGGGTCGCTGCTGACATGGGAATTGGCTCAAGTTGGGTGTGATAGGTGAGACAAATATAGACAAGGATTTGTCAAATAGAATCAAGAAATACGCCACAAAACCTGTCCAAAAAACCAAAAAAAACCGTGGTGTTCAATGGCTTTTTCGCCATTCTTGGAAAATCAAAACGCTTCCTGCTATCCATAAGAAGCTTCCGGTTGCGGATCCGCTTAGTAATCGACCCCAATTCCAATACGAAACGCTTTCCCCGGCATGGGGTAATCCGGGAACACCTGGTATGATCGGTTGAACACATTCCGAATTTCGACTCCCAGAGTCAATACTGCTGTCCCCAGGCCAGCTGAGTATCCAGCCCTGAGGTCTGTCAAATGATGCTCCGGCAAGATACTCTGGTGATCGTCCGTCGTGAAGCGCCTGCCCACCGCTGCGTGCATGATGGAAATACTCGCCGGTGCAAGGAAAAAAGTGACGATTGTGCTGCCGGAGTGTCGCGGGATGAACACCAGTTGTTTGCCGAACGATGGGTCGCTCGCTGATATTTGGTTTCGTTTGACTGCGTTGACAAGGCTGTAGTTGAATTCGACCACGACGTGGCCATCCAGGAACGTGCCAGAGTATGTTGCCTCGACCCCCGTCGAGACCACCTTACCGATATTCACCGGGAGAAACGTTGTAAGATCAAACAGGATCCGGTCACGCGTGCGGATATCAAAATACGTCATTCCAAAGCGATGAACAGCTTCCGCATTTCGCATTTCGGCAAGAATCCCCACATCCGCACCCGTGGAATACTCAGGGCGCAAACCGGGGTTGCTGAAACCGACGTAGTACAAATCGTTAAAGGAGGGAGATCGAAAACTCCTCCCGTAACTCGCACGCAATCGCACATCTCCTTCCCTCAGCACTCGCACGTTGATTCCCACTTTCGGCATGAGGACATCGTCAACATCTGAAATTGCGTCATACCGAAGCATGCCGTACAAAGAAATCAGGTCCCACATCGGCCGGTCGTGAACAAAGCGCCATTCGTTGGAAATGTAAACGGACCGTTGAGTCCTTCGAATGACACCGCCAAAATCACTTCCTTTCAATGATCCCTCGTTCCATTCGGCGCCTAAGAGAAACCTCCCCTTGCTGCCGGCAGTCAGGTGAAGTTCCGGATTGATTGAAACAAGACCGTTTCGATAGGTTGCATCGATGGGAAAGAATGGATTGGGATCACGATACGTTTGCAGACTGTAGTGATAGGAAGTCTTGAGCGCCAATTCGATGCCGTGCAGGGAGCCATTGCGGAGTTCAAGCCCAAGGTTGACATCATCGTCCGCCTGACGGGCCGCGGAGGAAGGGAATGACAAAGAACCGGGAATTCCCCGGACAGACCGAACCGCCTGCGAGAGCACCCGCACGGTTGAATGCTCTTCGATTTGGGTATCACCGTGAACGTAAACATTCGTCCGGCGAAAGTCCGCATTGACACGCTTGCTGGATGGCCCCCCGGCCTCACCGTGAAAAGGGAACTCGTCGTCACCTTCTTCGTAAGTCCCACCGGCCATCAACCCTATCACGCCGGACCGACCCTGCCCCCCGATTTTCCAACGCCGATAACCAAATGAACCTGCTCCACCCTCAGCCCGCATCTCAAATCCCGGTCTTGCAGATCGGGTGAGGATATTTACGACACCGCCGAGGGCATCAGCGCCATAGAGGGCCGAGCTTCCGCCCCGCACGATCTCAATTTGCTTGACATCACTAAGCGGAATGAGACTGAAATCAACGAGACCATTCTGGAAGCTATTCTGTCGTACGCCGTTTACCATCACGAGAAGATGCTGTGGGGCCGTACCGCGCAAGAAGACTGTTTTCAACGCAGAGCTTCCTCCAAGGTCTTGCAGGAACACGGAATTCGTGAATCGGAGATAATCGCCAACATGACCACCGTAGATCGAAGCAGTCTCGTCAACTATGATGACGTCTACCGGCGAAGGTGAATCGAGTGCATTAAGAACAGACCTTGTGGCCGTAACGGTGATTTCCGGTAGGTCAAATATCCTGGTTGTGTCCTGCGCCGCGGCAATTCCGCAGTAGAACAGCACAAGAGCAGAAGCTGGTATTCGTGTCATAGCACCTCCTGTATGGGTAATAAAAAACCCCCATCTTCAACCTGAAGATGGGGGCCAATAAAGAAAAACGTTCTATGGATTCACCTTCCCGCGAAGGACTCTGAAAACAACGTTCTGGCAGGTCTCCTGGCTCTCCCATCCTGAAATCTTCCCATCCCGCCTTCGGCGGAACAGTGATTGTTCAACATCAGGAACGTGATTACGCTGTGCGTAATCGGGATTACAGTTGCGGGGCAGCTTCCGATTTCCCATGTGCTGGGTCACGGAATTCCCTTTTCATCCCGTCATTTCTCCGGCAAGTGCCGAATGACGAGACACCAAAACATCAGTTGGAAAAGAACAGTCAACGCTCTAATGTAGGAAACGACACCCGATGTGTCAAGTAGGATCCAGGAAACAAAAACCCCAACACGAACATCGTTGGGGTCGAATTGGAAATCATGATTCAGAAAGGCAGATCGTCAGCCTTCTCGGCATTCTGCTCCTGCGCGGCCGGGGGCTGGTACTCTGGCACAGACGATCCGCTCGCGCCGCCACCGCCACCGCCACGGCTGTCGAGCATCACCAATTCATCAAGAACGACTTCTGTGACGTACCGTTTCACACCGTTTTTGTCGTCGTAATTTCTATGCTGAAGCTTCCCTTCAACATAGACTTTTCCGCCCTTTTTTAGGTACTCTCCACATATTTCAGCGAGTTTTCGCCAGGCGACAACGTTGTGCCACTGGGTTCTCTCCTGCAGGTTTCCCTCAGGATCCTTCCAGGATTCATTCGTGGCGATGCTAAACGTTGCCACGGCAACACCGCTGCTCGTGTAACGTAATTCGGGGTCTTTACCAAGATTCCCGACAAGAATCACTTTGTTGACACTGCGTGCCATAATGCCTCCCACAAATAAAAAAAAGACCACAACAGGGGGTGTATGTTCAAAAGTAGTAGAAATGACCCTGAATGTCAAGCTATCAGCGGCCGACTTCTATGAGGCGAAAAACTCGCACACAACGCGCCGTCAGCACAAATATTCTTTCGTCGCGTACGACAGCGTCACTGAGTTCCTCCTTGACATCAGAAACAAGGAGAGGATACTGAATGTTCATTGTTAACTCCCCCCGATCATCAAAAAACCACAATTCAGAGGAACCGGCAACAACAACGCCGGAGCCTGCTTCGCCGAAACCTCGCGCTCCTTTCAAGGAACCTTCACCGACGCTTCGCAAATAATTTCCGGCATAATCGAATTCAACAATCCGATGAGACTCCAGAACCATCACTTGGCCTCGTTCCCCGACCACAACATCCATCGGCTGACGCAGAGTGCCGGCGCCGGCCTCCATCCCGCCGAAGGATCGCTCAAACCTCAATCGTGAATCAAACTTCACTACCCGATTGTTTTCCCCGTCAAGAACATACAGTTCGCCCTGCCTTGATAGTGCAACACCAAGAGGAAATCCGAACCTGGCCGGAGCATGAGAACTATCCCTGGTCAAGAGAGTGGAGAGGGCGGCCATAGACTGATCAAAGCGAATCACCCGATGATTTCCGTGATCCGCTATGAAGGTGCTCAGGCCGTCTGACGCGATCCCCGTGGGTCCATCGAAAGCGGTAAGATCCCACCCAAAGCCGCCGAGGGTGCTGGTAAGATCAAACTGCGGGGAAAACACAGCTACGGAACTCGTCCCACGGTCGATTACGAAACAACGCCCTCTGATATCGAACGCAATTCTTGAGGCGTGATCAAAGGACCCGAAAACCCGGTCCTCGACCAGCAGCGTATCGCCGGTCGCAAAACCGAGGAGGATTCCGGTGATTATTGGAGCAAACGCTGCCAACTGTCATCCCGCAGCTCGCCGCGTTTCGTGGAATGCACGAGCATGTAATCCCCGAAGCCGGTTCGGTCCACGAAAACAAACTCTACGCCGTTTTCTATCCTGTAATATGACCATATCTCGTGGGGTTTTCCACCCTCACTGCTTGGCCTCCGATCAATCTCATCGGGCTCGGAGTAAAGAACGAACACGCGGCCACGGTCGGTCCGGTACCCATCCCGCGACATCACACGGTATCGCTCATTCGCCGTCTTCACCCTCAACAGATAATCATTCCTGTTTATCGGCTTATATCCCATCTTTCCATTCGCGACTTCACTCCAGAATTTCGCAAGAAACCCTCTTCGCCCTTCGACCGACGTCACCTTGGAGAATGTTTCAATCTCCTGCTGAGTCGCGAAATACTTGGCGGCATCAAACTCCTGCACAATTTCTTCCGATGTGAGGCCGGAAAGTTCCGTTTCCACCATCTCCGCTTCCGACACGACTACTGCCGTTATCTGCGGGTTGTAAGCATAGAACTGTTTTTCACTCAAAAGGAGGGGGTCCAACGCGGAACTCAGAAGGAGCACCTGGAAACGATACTTGCCGGAAGCAAGCTTTGTGGCGTTGGTTGTACCCACGTCAATGGCATGCTCCACACCAAACTTGCGCTTTCGAATGCTTTGATGCAACGGCTTGCCGTTTGCATCGGCCAGAATTGTCTTGACCGTATAAGTCTCATCCTTATTCAGGTTATATAACTCGAGATAGTGGAAAATAACGGAGTGGTTTGCCGCACCGAACAACAGGGTGGGATTCGGGACAACTTCATGGGAATTCTTATAAAAAGGGTCGCCCTGATTCGTCGATCTCTGGATATTGGAGCAGAGTTCAATATCGCTGGCCCCCAGCTGTGCCGTAATCGGTTCAACGTTAAAGTGTATGGAAAGCGAGTCTCGTCTCCCGGTAGCGAAGGAATCGATGGCGATCACATTCAGCTCGTAGGATCCCACCGGAACGACGTATCCCATCTGGGCGATGAGTGTTTTCCGGTACGCCTGCCCGGCTGTGTCCTGTACCACCACCGGCACCAGCGACCGATTATCGAGAGCCAGAATCCCCGTCTCCTTGTCCCGCATCCGGAGTCTGATTTCCACAAGCCCTTTGAATCCCTCCCCTGACCTTTCCAGGGTAACCAAGTGAGGAAAACAGGCAATATACATTTCCACATATTGCGTGCTATCATTGTGCTTGAAACGGGCAAGATCAAAATTGATCACAAAGGATGAGGTCGGATGAATCTTGTCCTGCCCGGTGAGCAAACTTGCCGAAAGCAAAAATACGAAGGCATAGTGTCTGAATTTCATCAAAACCTCAGAAATGTCATGTAATCAATATATCAATACACCTGAATGTTTGCAAGTAAACGAAAGGCGACCGTTGCGTGATTTTTACCGGCTTATGAAGGCTTCGTGGTGTTGCAGAGATCAAACAACAATTTCATGGCATTGACATTCGTGTTGACAAGTTGAGTTGATAAGGCAAGATTAACGAAGACAATCCTCCCCGCTCCGACCTCTTTGGAAAAGACGAGCGGGTTATCGTTGTGGTCATCCTGAATCAGGACATCGCTGTCCTTGATATTCGTAACCCGGTAACTCGTGAAATGGAACAGCCAGTTGGCGAAGTAATTCGTGGGACCCTTGAACATTGTTGAATCCACGATCGCCCGGACTTCATAAAAAAAGCGATTCTCCATGCGCCAATCTATCCCCATGGTCTTCGACAGATCTCTGAGCCATGAATTGCCTTCCAACAAGCAAATTACGACGGCACCTCCCTGAACTTGCTCAAGAAGTTTCTTCTGTTGATCCGCGTTCAGCGGAGAGTTCCTATCAATAAGAATTCTGTCTCCAGTCCTGACGATCTCGCGCTGCAGGTACGGGTGAAAGTCGTATCGTGTTCTCGTGAACGTATCCCGTAGGGAGCTCTTCTTCAACAGTGAGTGGAGAAACAGATTGGACCGCTGCTCAGATACCGTCAACACATCACTCGGAATAACACCGACCCGTATTCCTCCGATCAATACGGGGTGGGCAAATTTTTCGTCTCTCGGTATCCTTTGATTCCAAGTGAGATTAAGGTTCTCAGTGCTTTGAGAGTACTTAATGGGCAATCGGAAATATTTTTTTATACTGCTGACGACACCGTCCTGCACGTAGATGCTGTCAGCAAGAGGATCATGACTGTAATTCGTCAGGGTGAATTCCACTGTTTGATCAATGCTGGTCAACAGAATGGAGGGGGAATATGCGAGAGTGATCTTCGGCGCAAAATCCACATAAAAAACCTTTCTGACAAGGCAGTTATACTCCGCACGCTCATCGAACCGGATAAAAATGATCTCAAAAGGGTATCGAAAGTACTCGGTCTCGAAGTTGCCGTCGGTTGGGACCGTATAGCGAACTTCCTGAGGGGTGAACAACTGTACGGTGGAGTTCTCATGCACATAATCCGACGAGCGGATACGGGCATTCACAAGCCACTTGTCCCTGTAATTCGGGAAGACTGCATAGAGGGAATCGCCGGCGTTACGAAAAGCGCCGATCTTCAACTCAGTCGCCTGAACGGCGGTCACCGCACTGTCTTTAAGCGTGCATTCGACGTCAAACCCGATCCATCCAGAACGAAGCTCTTCGAACAACCATTTCTTGTCGGTCAGGAGAGCGCGAAATACCCGCGAAGTGTCTCGTTTCATGGAGTCCTCAATCCACTTCACCGCGGCAAACGATGTTCTGATCTTTTCCTTTTGCGGAACCTTGTCATCCGAAATCCACTTGACGATTGCCTTGACGAATTTCGCGTAGGAATCGACAGAATTCTTTTGCGCCTGTCGGTAGCGAAGTCCAAAACTCCACACAGCATGGGCTGAGCCGCCACCCCCTTCTCGTCGCAGCGC
>JBBDYD010000020.1:26297-28792 GCA_040901865.1 Bacteroidota bacterium
TTGGCATGAATGCCCATACGCCTGAAGTCCTGGGCCTGTATTGAACCATCCCAAACGACAACCATGTTTCTCTCTGTACTGGCAATCCTGCCGATCGATTGCTCGGAGTCGGAATAAACCGTGTTCAACAACGTCACCAGGCAGCAAACGACCCACTTCATGTTCTTCCACATGTCATCCATAAACAATTCCCTTAACCGGCCGGTCACCGTTTCAGGCGAAAATCGCACCGTATACAGCAAGAAGCCATCCTTTGTGCAAAGATGGCTTCCTGGTGGTCAGCTATGGAGAGCGATCAGAATACGAGTCTGACCGAGAAAACAGTGTTGCTTCCAAAGAGGCTTACGGAACGGTAGGCAAAATCGGCTCCCACAACGGTTCCACCCAAATCGTATGCGACCCCGAAACCCAGTACCGGAGACTTAAAGATATCCAGGTTTTCGAGAGCATTGAGCTCTGCGCTTTCGTAGGGCTCCCTTGTCGCCTCTTCTCCAAATAAGACATACTGGAACCCACCGCGAACTGCAACCTCAACACCTTGCGTTGAGAACGAAAGCTCGGTCCCGATTTTCACACTGTTCTGGTAGATATCATCGTTCGAAAAGACGCCGCTGAGTTTATACCCCAGCATCTCATTGAACATGGACGAGTAGGCAACTCCAATTTCCACGGACGAAGGAAGCTCAAATGTTCCGGCCTCTACCTTATAGAACTGCTCGGGACGGTTTGACTCGCTTCCGATGGCTCTCACAAGGAGCCCTGGACCTTCGTACTTCATCGGAGATCCGATATTCTTCACCGCAATGGCGAGGTTCAATCCGCCGATTCCTGCCAAGCGGAAGTACTGAACCCCCACGTCAAAGGCGGTGGTGCTCGCGCTGACATCCTGAACCTTCTCGGAGACTAATTTCATGTTGATGCCAACAGAAATTCGGTCTGAGAGCAGGCGTGAATACGAAATCCCGAATGTCGAATAATTCGGGGAGTACGTTCTGCCCCCCAACCCTTCCGGGTCGTCGACCGTTGTGTACGAAATGTCGCCGAAGTTGAACGCTTTGAGGCTCAGCCCAATGACACCGATGTTGCCAAAATTGCCGATCACGGCGCCATAATTGACCCGAATATCGGCTACGTACTGCATATTCGAGAAGATTGTTTCGACATCTCCCGTCATTCGGCCCATCCCGGCGGGGTTCCAGTGGATTGACTCCACGCCGGTGGTGGTTGCGATGGGCCCACCTAACGCGTAGTCCCTCGCACCCACGGGCACCAACAACTGGGTTGCTGATGCCGTGCCAACTTTCCTGTTCAGTTGCGAGTATCCCTCGCTCGTCGCACAAAGCGTTAGGAACGCCAAGGCTGTGATTGCTGATAGACTCTTCATTGTCGTCTCCTGATTGAAAGGATACTGTTGATTAATACGAATCAAAGACCTCTTGTTCCTGAATGATTGAGAGCTTCAGTATCTTTGATTCGCCCAACTCAGGGAATTCCATATGAACAATATAGAATCCGCTCGCAACTGGAACGTTATAGAAGTTCAACAGATTCCATTGAAGGAATTGTGAGGTATCTTCCTTATCCAGCACTCGCACCAACTGGCCCGCCAGATTAAATATGCGAACCTTTGCTTTGGGAGGCAGATTATTGAAAGTCACAAATCGCTGGAACCTGTTCGTCTCCAACGGATTCGAACCATAGTATGGGTTGGGGAAGACATTGATTCGATTGAGACTGACAGTTTCAGCCGTCGCACTTTGAACCGATGCATAGGCAGCGGTATTGACTGTGAAGGCGTCCGCCACGGTAAGCGGCTTTGTGCTGACAATCCGGATCACGTTTCCGGTTGCCGGTATCGTTGCGGCAAGGTTTGCCGGCCAAGTCACATCACTGACACTGCCTCCGTTTACGCTGACCAACACTACACGCGCCATAACCTCGTCACCTGTTCCCTGACTCCCATCGTACGCTCCACCCGCGGCTACGAACGCATCGTATCCGGCTGTTCCAGGCGTAAGTGGATTTGGCTCGTACCAATAGATCCAGTCCGTATACGGATCATTATCACCGCCGGAAACATTATGATCAGCCTGCTGGAGGCCGAAGGCATCGTCGCCGTCTTCGTCAAGAACCCAGGGGATCATCCGATAATCATCCGACGGGTCAGTCGGCGTGTTGCTTCCAATACACCAGAGCTCAAACGGCACGCTCACAACAAGCCCGTTCGTAAAAGCCTGCCACCCGAAGCCACCGCTGGCCGTAAAACGGATTTCATAATCTTTCGGTACAAACCTAGCAAAGTTGTCATTACGGAAAACCCGGGACTTGAACGTGGCATAACTGCCGTTGGCGCCGCCACCCGACTGAACACCCCATGACCCTCCACCGAAGTCATTGGACGGGGAACCGCCGCCCGAGGGATCGGGGAATCCGTGGTTGTTAAATGTGGAGAAACCAACATAGGTCGGAGGGTTAATGGCTCCGGACGGACCTGC
>JBBDYD010000020.1:28892-50399 GCA_040901865.1 Bacteroidota bacterium
ATCACCGAACGAAGAGGTGACGGTTGTTCCGTAAGTTCGCTGGGGTCTCACTGTTAACACACTCGGAGATGATTCCAGCGCTTTCGTATAACCCGTCAGTTCAGGGGTTACCGAATAGGCTGTGACTGCAACATAATATGGTGAGCCGTTATACAACTTATCGGTTCCTCCCGTGTAGTCCCGGTCGAACACGAACGTGTGCATTATACCGCCATCCTTTCCAAACTGGATGGCGACGTCGGCTTCCACTCCGTACTCGGGGACGAACCTTTTGTCAAACACTGTCAAGATGGCATTAGCCAGATCATACGTAGCGAGGCGTCTCGCATCGTTGATCGTGGAGGACAATGTGGGGAATTGGTAGACGTTATACCCTTCAAACGCATAATTGCCAGGCTGATTGATTTCGGTTTCCGTCCTGTTGAGTCTGACTATATCGCTTCCCCACTCCAATATGACCTTTCCATCCAGCTCAGCCACGCTAACGTTCGGCGCCGCTGGTGCTCTCGTAACCTGAAAGAGCAAATCATACACGGCCTGCGCACTTTTGTCAATCCCTTTAAGGGCGGTGACGGCGGAAAATCGGTCGGCACCAAATGCAGCCATCGTGCCAACGACGATTTCCTGCGTGTCGCCCGGAGTCATGGTGAACGGACCGGACGCCAGAATAATTCTACGATCACCCGGAGTCGGCGAATACGTCAAACCGTCTGGATCATTGCCGGTATAACCACCCACACCACCATCGATCCAACCCGCAGCTTGTTGGTTCTCGGGATCACTCGGAAAGATATATTTCGGGTTGAATCCGGGCGGAGTTGGGAAGTTCTTGTCCGCAGCCCCGACGACTGTTGCAGTTGGGGCAAACCCGCGCAAGAGTTGCCACCATTGGCCGGTGCCTCCGTTATATTGAGATGCACCGCGCGGCGGATCTGAGTAATCGCCACCTGCTGCAAAATATGAAAACGACGTCATGGGCAGGTTCACATACCCCGGTCGGTATTTGAGGTCCCACACAGCCGTGTCCGTCGCAGCTCCCGCCACGAGAGGTCCCTGCAAGAAATCGTAGCCCGACGCCGCTTGCGGCAAGCCGAAAGCGGCAAACCTGGCATCGGTTGCCTCTCCATTGTAACAGAAGCCCAGGCTCAGGACGGTGTCGCAACCTCCCACGTCATTACCGGCGTCTCCCAAATCAGGATCCGACCATTGGGCGACATACATGCTGTCAATCCAAAACGCACCTTTGTTGTTACTGGCATCTACAACAACGCCCCCTTTATTGATGATACGATACTTCGCGAAATACGATTGCCCCAATGCATCGGTGCGTTTATAACCCCAAACAGTCTTCTGGACCTCCAAACCAAGAGGTTGTGAGCCATAGTTCGTTCTCGATTGGTCCGTGTCCAGATCATTAAAGACCATCCAAATCACCTGGTCTGCCGGCGAATTAAGATCGATGCCCGCAATACCCGGCTCGTCAGAATTCGCAGCGGCCAATTCTTCACCCGTCATATCCTCCCAGCCGCTCATCGGATCGAAGATCCCGTTTCCATTCCTGTCAACAAAGGGAGCGCCGTATTGAACCGGCCACTCCGCCCAATCCTGCCTGTACGCTTCGAGGACTTCCGTCAAATCTGCGGTAGTCACATTGGCCTGCGACTTTTCGTTTGCGGCGGCAGCATCCGCAGTGAGACCGACAAGCCGATCACCCTCGAACTCGAGGAAATCCCGTCGTATTCTCCAGACCCTGAAATTGACTTCCGACGCCCGCTCCGCAGTTGCGCCCTGCCCGGTAACGTTACCGGCTCTCGTGCTGATACTGTAGGTTCCGGTTCCACCAACTCTAAGGACCTGGCTTGGCGGCCTTGTTGTCAACCCGGCATTGGTGAATAACTTTCCACCCCAGATGATACCGTCCTGATAAATCACATTTACCCTCCCCGTGGGAAATGTCATTCCGTCACTTGCACCCGCGCTTTGATTCGCCTGACCGTCAGCCCGATGCCATGTGCCGACCGTCCCGATATTGATATTGCCATATTGACGATTGAGCGCTGTTCCTTTGCTCAGAGAAGCGCTTCTGTCTCCATCCTTCTTGTCCGGATCCTTGTCTGCCGCTGTAGCAAATCCCAGCGAAAGAACAAGCAACAAAACGGAAAACGCTATGGATTTCATTGTTTCCTACTCCTCGTTAATAATAGTTGAAAGAGTTGATTCGATCCTCTCAAACCTCAGTATTCAAATCGCAAGCCGAATTTTATTTGACGCGTATTGCCGTACACATCCGAAGCAACACCCAGCAATGCCCACCGGTTGTCCAGATTGATTGCCCGATAGAACTCTTCATAGTTCGCTGCGCCGGTATATTGGGATGCATTAGGATTCTTCAACCAACCATCATCGTTCGGCGATCCTGTGGTCGGGTAAACGTTTATCACATGTTTCGTGTTGAACAGGTTGGTGATGCCCGCGTAGATCTCAAGCGAGAAGGCGTCAAGATAGAACACCTTCGATAAGTTGAGATCGACATTGAAGAACCAGGGGGTGATGGAGTTATTCACGGCTTCAACGGGGTGACTTTGCCGGGAATCCGACAAAGGCTCGATGCCAACATTCCATTGATTCGATTGCCCTAATGCAAAGTCGACTCTCGTATAAGGATGACCGCTGTTAAATGTCGCCAAAATCATGGCGCCCAACCCTTCCAGCACCGGGCCACCGTCCCCTCTTGCAAATCTGTAATCCAGACTGACGGAACCACGATGCGTCTGGTTATGGTCAAGCGGAACGATCACGTTTGGAGCGCCGCCATCCGACGGACTGTCCGTCACCGAATTCTGGGACGAGCGTCGCGACGAACCGGTTCCCTTTCCGTCCGATAGCGTGTAAGAGACATTCGCCGACATCCGTTCTGTTCTTCGCAACACCAACGTAAACTCCAATCCCTTCACAGTTCCAAAGTTGTAGTTTTGGAAGGAGGTTCCGACAGGATCGCCGTCATTGTTATAAATCTTACCGATCTGAAGCTGATTCCTCAGGTCTTTGTAGAAACCGGTAACCGTAATTGCCAGGTTATCGGTCAGCGCCTGTCTGAAACCAATCTCAAACTGTGTATTGTATTCCGGCTCGATTGAAAAGCCAAGCGTAGACTCTCCCAAATTATACGGCGAACGGGTTCCCGGATTCAGACGAGCACTCATTTGGCTGTAGGACAAGTAGAGCAAGTTTAGATCCGGCATATGGGCGTACTGGCCGTATTGAGAATAGAACACCGTGTTGTCTGTCACAGGGAAGGAGAGATTGATACGAGGGAGGATCATCGTGAACGATTTCGACTTGGTAATCCCTTTCGCACCAAGGAATTTCAGATTATTATCCCAAACGGTTGAATCCGGCTGTGTTACCACATAATGGTTGTAATCGTAGTCATTGTTCGGGGTTGTCACGGGCACACTGGCATTCGGAGCAAAGTGTTCCACTCGAAAGCCTGCGTTGATTGTCATGTCGGCAACTTCGTACTTCCCTTGCAGATAGGCGCTTGCGAGAAACGGCTTGCCCGGCCCCTGGCTAATGATATTATTCCCATCGATCTCATCCTCATCGACGGTTTTACTCCCGTCGTTCCATTTGTAGCCAATGGAGTAGATCGTTGCCGCCCGGCTGGCGCGGACCCTTTGCTCATATTCCGTATAAGTGAAGTAATCGTCCTGGTTGTTAAACACTCCATCCTCGTTCACATCGTAAGCAGTCCGATAACCGGAAACACTGCCCACATAAAACCAGCGGTAGGTCCACCAGTCAAGATTTCCACCGACCTTCAACTCGAATTCTTTGGTTAATTGGGACACGGCGTCGATCTTCAAGCTGATATCGTCCTGAAAGCGCGCGTCGTAATAATTGTTCGCCGAATAAGGGTGGTTCAGGTAACTGAACCTGGAAATGATCGAATAGTCGTTGGGTCCTGAATACCGGTTGACGAAGTAGCCCGTTCCATCCGCTTTCTTATTCCCAACAGCGACATGTTGAGCAGAGTCGGCGTAGGACTGCCAATTGTTCCAGAATTGCTGGTCTCTGTCCTTCCTCCTGTGCGTCTGATATTTTGCCTGAACTTCGACAAATGTAGTCGGGGAAGCGATATAGGTAACCCTGAGATTCGCAAAGGCATTCTCTTCCGTGCGAATCATGTACCGATTCTCATTCAGGAAATAGTTATTCAGGAAAGTAGGCCAACCCGTGCTCAGCGGTATCTCATCGCTGTCAAAGCTTCCTGTGAACTTGATCTTCACATTTTGCAGTCCCGAGTAAAAGAGATTGCCCTGGAGACTGTAATTCTCCTGCCAGTTGTTCGGAAGGGTGTTTCGCTTGATATCGATCGTTCCGCTGTCGCTTGCCCAGGGACTCTTGGGAAGCAACGTTCCGATCGGGTAGTTCAGTCCGTCATCCCGCAGGTTCGTAAAGGTGAACGGCTCAAGAAACCTCCTGCTGCGGTTTGCCTGATAAAGATATCTTCCCGCACCAAAAAACGTCAGACCATCGACATACGGCACGCCGCCGCCGGCGGTTCCGACCACGTTAGAGTATCCGTACGAATTTGCACTCGATTCCGTCCCGCCATCGTTTTCCAAGGTAAGACTAAAATTATACTTTGATGCTTGTCCCGTTTTCATGGTTGTTTGAACAATACCGGAACCGGCGCTTGAGCCGCCGTACTCTGCTGTATACCCGCCGGTCTGCACCTGCATCTCCTGAATCGACTCCTGGATGACCTCTATGCTGTTACGCGTGGCATCCGACCCGCCAAACGGATCGACCCCGAGCGGATTGGTCGTCGTGGCGCCATCGATCATATAGGCAACCTCCCCCACGCGTCCTCCGCGGACGTGTATCTGTCCGTTCTGCTGAACAACACCTGCGTTCAGAGCAACAAGATTCTGCACACCGCGAATAGGAAGATTCTTGATGTCTTCCGAATCGGCAATTCTCACAGTGTTGGTGGTGTTGCGTTGAATGAGCGGCCGTACAGCAACGATCTCAACGGCATCTACCTGAATAGCTGTAGAGGAGAGCTGAATGTCCTGCGTGGTCGTGAGATTGGAGCTGAACCGAAGGTTTGAAATCGAAAGCGGAGAATATCCGATGTAGGAAGCTTTTACGGTGTATGTTCCCGGAGGAATGCTGAGGATAATGTAATCCCCATTGATATCGGTGGACGCCCCGAGGGTTGTTCCCTCAAGAACGACGTTCGCACCGATGAGTGGCTCACCGGCTTCCTTGTCCGTCACACGCCCGCGCAACTTACCATCTTGCGCGATGAGCAGTGCCGGCAGCAGGAATCCGAGGGCGAAGGTAACCACGAACTTGCGAAACATAACGTACCTCCTTCATGAAGTAGAGATGTTTATTGAGTTGCTTGCTTCAACTATGGTTCGCCGTTTGGCGATTATTTATTCGGCAGGTAATTCTTAAGAAGTATTCTCAAATTCAGCAGACAAATTCGCTTAAAAACCGGAATTCGTGCTGCAGGTCACCTCCTCATTGACAAGTTATTGATTTATGAATGACTTATCGCAGTGGGGAAAAATATAGGTGAACCTACCGCCTTTGTCAAGCCCTTTTTTATGAATTACCACGAAAATTTCACGGTTCGTCACATTTCTCCAGTGACGAATGGTCGTGGAAACTCTGGAGTTTGGCCCATTTCCATCATAACTCTATAATCTGACCTGCTTCACTTCAAAAACTCCGTCTATTTTCTCAAGGTTTTTCAGAACCACCGGGGGAATCGGAGTATCTATATTAATAATCGTCACAGCCCTTTCACCCGGGTTGTCCCGGCCTAGCGCCAATCCGCCAATATTGATACCCGCCGCTGCCAGCGTTGCTCCCACGCTTGCCAACATGCCTGGGCGGTCAATATTCCGATAAAACAAAAGATTCCCGACAGGGAGAATTTCAAGATAATACTCATCAACCCGAACGATTCTGGGATGCGAACTCCCAAAAACGGTTCCTGCTGCAACACGCTTGCCCTGCTCGGATTCGTACTCGACTTTGATCAAATTCGTGTAGGATCCCCCATCGGCTTCCTTACGTTCCGACAGAACCACTCCCATCTCCTTCGCGAGGATCGGGGCATTAATGAGATTCACGGGTTCTGTGAGATGGTGCGAAAGCACGCCTTTCAAAACAGCAGCAGAAATAAGCTCCCCTGACTGCGTGACAGAAGGCCCCGCCGTTGTCACAGTTATGCGCTTCAACTTTCCACCGGCAAGCTGGGCTGCAAGACTTCCAAGCTTTTCAGCAAGATTCACAAAGGGCTTGATATCCTGGCGGAGCGACATCTGCACGACATCGGCGTTGATCGCTCCAACAATCCCCCGCTCTTTTAACATGTCAACGATCTGAATGGCGATTTGCCTCGCCACTTTCTCCTGCGCTTCTTCGGTCGAAGCCCCGAGATGAGGAGTCGCGATGACCCTGGGGTTCTTAAGAAGGCGATTTTCGCCGGGCGGTTCTTCGACAAAAACATCCAGCGCCGCACCGGCGACTTTTCCTGACTCAAGCCCTCTCAGCAATGCACCTTCATCGATGATTCCCCCCCTGGCACAGTTGATCAGCCGAACTCCCTGCTTGCAGCGCCCAATCACTGAATCGTTAATTAATCCGCGGGTCTCTTCGTTCAAGGGAGTATGCACAGTGATGAAATCCGACCGGTCATACAATTCTTCGAGAGTGACCAGTCCGATGTTCAATTTGGCTGCCACATCCCCTGCCAGGACTGGATCAAATCCTATGGTGACGACCCCGAATGACTGACATCTCTGTGCAACCTCACGTCCAATTTTCCCGAGTCCGATAATTCCAATGGTCTTTCCCTGCAGTTCTGTACCGACAAACCTCTTTCGATCCCACTCCCCTCTTCGAAGGGAGTCAAATGCCTGCGGAATGTTGCGTGAGAGGGAGAGCAGCATGGACATGGTGTGCTCAGCCGTTGAGATCGTGTTTCCGCCGGGCGTGTTCATGACCACGATTCCGCGTCGAGTCGCTGCGTCGCAATCAATATTGTCCACGCCAGCCCCCGCCCGGCCGATTACTTTAAGAGACCGGCCGGCTACGATTACTTCGGTTGTTACCTGAGTGCTACTTCGAACGACCAGAGCATCCACATCTTTGATCTTCTCTTTCAATGCCATCAACGAGAGACCTGGGCTCTCATCGACTTCAAACCCTTCATTCCGGAAAACATCAGAACACACCTTGTCAATCTGGTCGGCGATGAGGACTTTCATAGACATTATGCGAGGAATGTCGCCTGAGCCGCACGGATCCCGGCACCCGGCTCGAAGGTGTATCGACACTTCGACAGTGTCATTTCAATTGCCGAAATGACCGTGATCATGTCAAATTCATCGTAGTATCCCAGGTGGGAAATTCGGATGATTTTTCCGGCGAACTCACCCTGACCGCCCGCCGCCGTGATTCCATAGGAATTCTTGAGAAGAGAGTTGAATTGCTTCGCGTCGACGGACTTCGGAATCCGTAAGGCGGTCAACGCATTCGATGGCTTCTTCGCCAGGACTTCCAGACCAAGAGCATCGGCTGCAGCTCTGAGGGAAGCAGCAAGTCTTGAGTGCCGCAGCCAAACCTCCTCAAGGCCCTCTTCGCGAATCATCGCCAGAGCGGAATCAGCGCCGATTACGAGCGATACCGCCGGTGTCCAGGGCGTGTCATTTGTTTGCAGGGCCTTTCTGGCTGCCATCAGGTCAAAGTAAAATCTAGGCAGTTTTGAGGCCTTTATCCTCTCCCAAGCCCGCTCGCTTAAGGCAACGAAAGCCAATCCAGGAGGTATCATAAGCCCCTTTTGGGAACCCGTGATCACAATGTCCAGATCCCAGTCCTTCATCCGCAATTCCATAGCCCCAACTGCCGTTATGCCATCAACGATAATCAATGCATTGGATGTGCTTCGGACAAGCCGGGTGATTGCCTGAACATCGGTGGCAGCGCCTGTCGAGGTTTCGCTATGGGTAAGATAGACCGCGCTCACGGAGGGGTTTCCCTTCAGAGCTCTTTCCACATCTCCGATTCTGACAGAATCACCCCATGGAACGGTGAGTTCAATGGGCTGTACTCCATAGGCAGAGAGAAGCTCGCCCCATCGTTCGCCGAATTTTCCACCATTGACAAACACAGCTTTGTCCCCGGCTGAATGCACGTTGGCAACTGCAGCCTCCATGGCGCCGGTTCCCGAGGACGTCAATGTGATGACATCACCCGCGGTTTGAAACAGATATTGAAGATTCTGGTGGACCCGCGAGAACAGCTCCGTAAACTCAACGTGGCGGTGGTGAATAATGGGTTCAGCCATCCGAAGCATGACGGACTCCGGAACGGGGGTAGGACCTGGAGTGAATAATCGCTTTTTCAATCTGAATCCTCTGATAGGGAGCAAAAAAATACCACTTCCTGAGTCTAGATGCAAGAAACACTCCTTCGACAAGTCCATGCAAAAAAAAAGCCCCGAAGAATTCGGGGCTCTTGACTCTCTGCTTGCGCCTACTTCAAACGGCTTCCTTTTTCTCCCTCCGGCCTTGCTTCATACATCCTTCGATCATCTTCATCAATTCGTTTTTCCCCTCGCCCGACACGACAGAAAAGGGAATAATCCCACGGCAACACCCTTCGGTCAATTGACCCTGGAACCGGTCTTTGTAGGCCTCGATCTGTTTTCCCAGTTTGCTGACCGGAAGCTTATCGGATTTTGTAAGAATAAGGACATAAGGAATCTCATAGTATTCGAGCCAATCCATCATCATCAAGTCGAGTGGTGTGGGTTCCTGTCTCGAATCGATAAGTTGCATCGCAATGGCAATCGGCTCGCCTCGTTTGAGAAAATCTTCGATGAGCTTCTTCCATCCCGCCCGCATCTGTTCGGGAACTTTTGCATATCCGTATCCCGGAAGATCGACAAAATACAGATCATCGTTAATGAGATAGTAGTTGATTTCCCTGGTTTTTCCCGGTGTGGCACTGGACCGGGCGAGGTTTTTCCTGTTGCAGAGCTTATTGAGAAGCGAAGACTTTCCAACGTTGGAGCGACCGATAAACAGAATCTCCCTGAGTTCACGCTTCGGGAGCTGGCGAAGATCCGCCACGCCCTGAAGAAATTCAGCAGATGTTAGCTTTATCATGGATCGTAACTCTCCTTAGCCGTGCCGTGCCGTGGCGAACAATTCCGCCCGGACTGCATTAGTGATTCTTCTCCTGCGCGACCGAGTCCGCATTTTCCGAGGACTTCTCAGAACCTTTCACTTTTCCGCCAGCCTTCTTGCCCGCTGTTTTGGCTTTTTTCTCCGCTCCTTTTTTCGGAACCTTTTCCTGACCTGTGTTATAGTCCACGAGCTCCAGAACTGCCATCTGGGCCCCATCTCCGCGTCGTTGACCAAGTTTCACCACACGCGTGTACCCTCCTTGCCTGTTGGCAACCTTCTGGGCTATGTCCGAAAACAAGACGGATACCGCATTCCTATCTCGCAGGAAGGAGAATACCTCACGACGGGCGTGTACATCCTTCGGTTTCCCTTCCCCCTCTTTCATGACCGCCCGCTTTGCACGGGTAATCAACTTTTCGACAACCATCCTCGCCTCTTTCGCTTTTGCGGTGGTGGTTTGGATGCGCTTATGATTGATGAGAGCATTGCTCAGGGAAGAGAGCGTGGCCTTTCGATGGCTGGCTGTTCTTCCGAGTTTTCGTCCGGAGTTCCTGTGACGCATTGATTCTTCCTCTTGGGCTTATTCGTTTCCGTCGTTCAAGTACCTGTCCACATCCATCCCGAAGCTCAGCCCCATTTCTTCAACGATCGCCGAAAGCTCGGCAAGGGACTTTCGGCCGAAATTGCGGAATTTCAGGAGTTCTCCCTCATCACGCCGCACAAGATCCGCCAGTGTCCGGATGTTGGCAGAACGAAGGCAGTTATGGGAACGCACGGACAGTTCCAACTCGTCTACGGACATTCTTAGTTTTTCGCGAACCTTAGATGTCTCAGCTTCCTGCTCGGCTTCCACCTTCTCGGTTTCCGGTTCCATGTCAAAATTAATGAACAGCTTGATGTGGTCCTGGAGGATCCGGCCGGCATGGGTGAGGGCATCGCGCGGCGATACCGATCCATCCGTTTCGACCTCGAGGATGAGTTTTTCAAAATCCGTTTGCCCACCCACTCTGGTTGGCTCGACAAAATAGCGCACATTGCGAATCGGCGTAAAAATGGAGTCGATGGCGATGGTCCCCAGCGGCTGATCCGCCATCTTGTTCTCCTCGGCCGGGACATATCCTTTTCCACGCCCGAGCCGCAGTTCAAGTTCGAAGTCCGCCTCCTTGCTGAGGGTGGCGATGCGCAACTCCGGGTTCAGGACCTCGATTTCAGCGGAGGCCTTCTGAATGTCACGGGCAAGGAAATCGCCGGAGCCACTAAGCTTCACGACGACCTTTGCGGCCTTTTTGTTCAGAGGCCTGATGCGAACCTGTTTCAGGTTGAGGACAATATCGGAGACATCCTCCACCACACCTTTGATGGTCGAAAATTCGTGGTGGATTCCCTCGACTCTGATCGCGGTAATCGCTGTCCCTGGGAGAGAAGACAACAGAACCCGGCGAAGCGAGTTTCCAATGGTAACCCCAAAGCCCTTTTCGAGGGGCTGGACGATAAAACGGCCGAACGTGCCTGACGAACTGTTCTCATCCAATTCAATTTTTTCAGGCATTTGCAAAAGAGCGTTGCTCATATCATCATTCTCCTCAAGGCGCCGGAATGACATCCGGCGAAGCATGCAAAAGGTGGTTGCCGGCTAAGCCGGTCTTCATCATTTCGAATACAACTCAACAATCAATTGTTCGTTGGCATTGAGCGGCACATCAGCACGCTCCGGGATGGTCAGAAACGTCCCGGTCATACTTGCCTTGTCCAATGCCAGCCATGCAAACATCGATGCATCCTTCATCCGTTTCATGGATGAGTGAATCACGTCCAGCTTCCTGCTTGCTTCGCGGACCTGGACCAAGTCACCTGGTTTCAGGAGATACGATGGAATATCGACAATCTCATTATTCACGGTGAAGTGCCTGTGCAGAACGAGCTGGCGTGCTGCCTTGCGGGAGGGAGCGAGACCAAGACGGTAGACAACGTTGTCCAGCCGACGTTCCAGGGTTTTCACAAGCTGTTCGCCGGTCCGACCCGTTTGTTTTAAAGCGCGTTCGAAATAGTTGCGAAATTGTTTCTCCATCAGGCCGTACGTCCTGCGCACTTTTTGCTTTTCGCGCAACTGAACACCGTACTCGGAAATCTTTGAACGGCGGTTCTGGCCGTGCTGGCCCGGAGGATAATTCCGTTTTTCAACCGGACACTTTTCTGTATAGCACTTTGTGCCTTTCAGAAAGAGCTTCTGCCGTTCGCGACGGCACAGCTTGCAGCTGGCATCAATATATCTTGCCATTGTTCTCCTTAGACAGTTCTGAAACTTTGGTTACACCCGGCGCCGCTTTGGCGGGCGGCAGCCATTGTGAGGAATCGGAGTAATATCCTTGATCATTGTGACTTCCAGCCCGGAGGTTTGTAGCGACCTCACTGCGGCTTCACGACCCGCACCCGGACCCTTGATGAATACTTCAACTTTCCGCAGGCCAAGATCGTACGCTTCCTTGGCGGCCGCCTCGGCGGAAACCTGCGCTGCATAAGGAGTGTTTTTCCGCGACCCTTTGAATCCATTTTTTCCCGCTGAAGACCAGGCAATGGTGTTGCCGTACAGATCGGTGAGGGTCACCTGAACGTTGTTGAAGGTTGCTTTAATAAATGCCTTGCCACTGGCATCAACATGGACCTTCTTTTTCTTTTTAATAACTGGCGCTGCTGTTTGTTTTGCCACTTTTTTCTCCTTGCCTTACAGCTATTCAATCGACGAGCCCGGGGGCAATATGCTTACACCGCCCCGCTTATTTCTTCTCAAGGGCTTTCTTCTTGCCGGCGACCGTCTTGCGCTTCCCTTTCCGGGTTCGGGCATTGGTCCTTGTGCGCTGGCCACGAAGAGGCAGGCCTTTTCTGTGCCGAAGTCCCCGGTACGAACCGATATCCATGAGGCGCTTGATATTCATCTGCACCTCCGACCTCAACGCTCCCTCGACTTTGTGCTCAGATTGGATGATCGACCGAATTTTCGCGACTTCCTCATCATTGAGTTCCGCGACCCGTTTCAAAAAAGGTATTCCTGCTCTTTCGCAAATGCCGCGCGAAGTTGACCGACCGATTCCATAGATGTAGGTCAGACCAATCTCAACGGGTTTGCTCTTGGGTAAATCAACGCCAGCAATACGTGCCATTCTTTCCTCTTGTTAATCTCGGGAACCGCAAAATCCTTCCGGATTTCAAGGTCCTTATTAGCCCTGTCGTTGCTTATGTTTTGGGTTTTTGCAGATCACCCGGACCATGCCCTTCCGGCGGATGATCTTGCAATTATCACACAATTTCTTGACAGACGAACGAACCTTCATATCTGTGTTCCTATTTGTATCGATACGTGATGCGACCCTTGGTCAAATCGTACGGCGACATTTCAACCGTAACTCTGTCTCCGACCAGAATCTTGATATAGTGCATTCTCATTTTGCCCGAAATGTGGGCCAGAATCTCAACTCCGTTATCCAGCTTCACCCGGAACGTCGCATTCGGCAACGTTTCCGTGATCACACCGTCAACCTTAATCGGTCCTTGTTTTGCCATGCGTTTATTGACTGAGTATTTCGGCTTTTCCGTTGACGATGGCAATAGTGTGTTCAAAATGCGCCGAAGGTTCACCATCCAATGTCACCACGGTCCACCCGTCCGGGAGAAAACGTACCTCCCAGGTTCCGGCGTTGACCATCGGTTCAATCGCAAGGGTCATGCCGTTTTTCAGAACATCCCCTTTTCCCGGTTCGCCAAGATTCGGAACGCTGGGTTCCTCATGGAGTCTTTTCCCCACACCATGCCCGACAAGATCGCGAACAACCGAGAAGCCATTTGACTCCACATGCTGCTGAATAGCATGCGAAATATCCTCGACACAATTACCGGCTCTCGCCTGCTCAATTCCTTTATAAAGAGCTTCTTCGGTCACTTTGAGAAGTCGTTGCTTCTTTTCCTGGATGGTCCCTACGGAAAACGACCGCGCTGCATCTCCATAGTACCCGTTCTTCCTCACTCCGACGTCCACTGAAAGAATCTCCCCATCCTGGAGTGCCCTGTTCCCGGGAATGCCGTGAACAACTTCTGCGTCAATCGATGTGCACAAAGACGCTGGAAACGGATTCTCGCGCCGCCCATATCCTTTAAACGCCGGCACGGCATTGCGGGACCGGATGTGATCCTCTGCGAGAGCATCCAGTTCCTTTGTCGTTACCCCCGGTTTCACATGACGACCCACCAACTCCAAAACCTCAGCGACAATCCGCGAGCTTTCGCGCATCAGATCAATCTCGCGTTTCGTTTTCACATAAATCATTGAACATGCTTACCCGCGGCGGCCGCGAAGTTTTCCGCTCTTCATGAACCCATCGTAGTGACGCATCAGAAGGTGAGATTCCACCTGTTGAAGAGTATCAAGAGCGACTCCGACGATGATGAGCAGACTTGTACCGCCGAAAAATGAGGCAAACCCTGGTGTCACACCGGCTTTGATCATCATCGTCGGCAGAATTGCCACGATAGCCAAAAAAAACGAGCCGGGGAGCGTTATCTTCGTCAGAATATTATCGATAAAGTCGGCCGTGTGAGTTCCTGGTCTTATCCCGGGGATAAAACCTCCCTGCCTCTTCATGTTGTCCGCCACATCCTTGGGATTGAACGCAATGGCCGTATAAAAATATGTAAAGAACACGATCATCAACCCATAGATCAGAGAATACGTCCACGACGTATAGTTGAACCACTGAGTATTTAACTCATTGATAAAATCGCTCTCGGGAAAAAACGAGAAGAAAATCTGCGGGACAAACATGATAGCCTGGGCAAAGATGATGGGCATTACTCCGGCCGTATTCACTCGCAGCGGAATGTACTGCGTCACCCCGCCGTACACTTTGCGTCCAACCACTCTCTTCGCATACTGAACAGGAATTCTCCTGGTTCCCTGAGTTACCAACACGACCCCAGCAACCACAAGACCCATGAGAGAAACGAGAACAAGCTCCACGATCAGGTTTTGTCCACTGCTTATTTCTCCAATCAGTGAACTCGGGAATTGCGCCACGATCCCGATGAAAATAATGAGGGAAATTCCGTTCCCGATGCCTCGTTCAGTAATTTGCTCACCCATCCACATCATGAAAATCGTTCCGGCGGTAAGACATAAGACCGTACTCATTGCAAATCCAAGCCCCTGCACTTCCACAGGGACAATCGGTCCCTCGGGAGTTGTCGTGTTGACGAGCTTGATGACAACACCGGTTGCCTGGAGTACCGAAATAAAGACGGTCCCGTACCGCGTGTACTGCGTTATCTTCTTCCGTCCGTCTTCTCCTTCCTTCTGGAGTTTCTGAAAATACGGAACCACGGCACCGAGCAACTGAATGACAATCGATGCACTGATGTATGGCATGATCCCCAGCGCAAAGATTGCGGCGTTACTGAACGCTCCGCCAACAAACAGGTCATAGAGGCCGAACAAAGTGTTTTCGGAACTCTTTCTGATGGTATCGGCCAGCAGGACGGCATCAACACCCGGAAGTGTGACATGCGATCCAATCCGAACAACAACCAGCAGCGCTGCAGTAAAGAGAAGACGTTCTCTGAGTTCCTGAATCTTAAAAATGTTTGTAAACGTCTCGCTCAGCTTGCTCATCGAGGGGATTCTTCGGGCATTTCCTGATTATGAAAGAACTGTGGTTTTCCCGCCCGCCGCCTCAATCTTTGCGACAGCGGATTTGCTGAATGCGTGGGCTGAGATCTCGATCTTGCTCTTAAGCTCGCCGGTCCCGAGTATTTTCACTTTTTCATTCTTCTTGGAAAGAGCCCCCGCTTTAAAAAGACCCTCGGGAGTCACAGGATTGGCAATCCGTTTGTCGCTGAAGAGCTTCTCCAACGTTTCAATATTGATAATTTGCGACTCCACCCGATTCCGAGGCGTAAATCCGAATTTTGGGAGGCGGCGAGTCAGAGGCATCTGTCCGCCTTCAAACCACAAGCGAAACTTGTGGCCCGAACGGGATTTAGCGCCTTTATGGCCGCGCGTTGCTGTGCCGCCGTGGCCTGATCCTTGCCCGCGCCCGATGCGTTTCATTTTTTTGCGCGAACCTGCCGCGGGGCGAAGATTACTGAGAATGTCTTTAGCCATGGTTAGACCCTTACTTCACTTCTTCTACGCGAACCAGATGGCGGATCTTGTTCAACATGCCGCGAATCTGTGGCGAATCGTTCTTGATGACGGAATAATGTGGTCGACCCAGTCCGAGCGCTTTGATCGTCCGCTTCGCATTCTCCAGCTGCTCAATAATGCTTTTTACCTGGGTAATCTTGATCTTTTTTGTGTCGGCCATTGAATTCACCGCCTAATTCTGATGAAAGAGTTCCCGTAAACTTATGCCACGCCGTTGCGCGACAGTACGGGGGTCGCTCAGCGACAGCAATGCCTGCATCGTAGCCTTCACGACATTGTGGGGATTTGACGAACCCATTTGCTTTGTAAGCACATCCCTGATTCCGGCAGATTCAAGCACGGCACGCACTCCACCGCCGGCAATGCAACCGGTACCCGGCGATGCCGGTTTCAGGAGCACTTTCCCGGCGCCAAACTTGCCGGTCACTTCATGTGGGATGGTTCCGCGGAATACCGGAACCTTGACAACGCTCTTTTTTGCGTCCTCTACTCCTTTGGCAATGGCGTCTGCGACTTCGTTTGCCTTACCCAAGCCTACTCCGACGTGTCCGTTCCCGTCACCGACGACAACGATGGCATTAAAACTGAATCGGCGCCCGCCTTTTACGACTTTTGCAACGCGGTTGATGTGGACAAGTCTTTCCTTGAGCTCAACATCACCTGCCTTGATTTTCGACATTGACTTCCTGCTGGTTAGAATTTGAGACCCCCTTCCCGGGCACCATCGGCCACCGCTTTCACGCGGCCATGGTAAAGGTAACCGTTACGGTCAAACAGAACTTCCTGAATGTTTTTCTCGAGCGCCTTTTTTGCTGTGGCAATTCCCACAAGTTTACAAATCTCCATTTCCGATTTTGCCAACTTTGCCTGTTCGCGAAGTTCCTTGGAGAGGGAGGATGTTGAAATGATTGTCCGGCCTTGTGCGTCATCGACAATCTGAGCGTAGACATGCTTCAGACTCCGATAGATCGTCAACCGGGGACGTTTTGCCGTACCAGTTACTCTTTTGCGGATGTTGGCCTTTCGGCGCACCCTTCGTTCAAGCGTATTCTTGAGAATCATGGTTTCAGTCCTTCAATTCGAATTACTTCGCGGCGGTTGCAGCTGCCTTTCCTGCCTTTCGACGGATGTACTCGCCCTCGTACTTGACGCCCTTGCCTTTATAGGGCTCCGGGGGCCTGAACGATCGTATTTTCGCGGCGACCAATCCGACCAACTGCTTATCGATGCCGGAAATAGTGATGCTCGTTTGGGTTGGCGTTTCTATCTTGATGCCGTCCGGTGGGGCAAAGAGAATCGGATGGGAGAACCCGAGCAGCAACTGAAGTTTCTTCCCTTTCATCTCTGCCCGATATCCGACTCCGACGATTTCCAGCTTTCTGAAAAATCCGGTTGACACACCCGCGATCATATTTTGAGCGAGAGCACGCCACAAGCCGTGCAAGGCACGATTTTGTTTCTCATCACTCTTGCGTGTAACGGTGACTACGGAATCTTTGATCTCGACCCCGATATTCTCATGAACATTGGCCGAGAGTTCTCCCTGAGGGCCTTTCACATTCACGATGCCGTCATTGAATGCAACGGTCACCCCTTTGGGGATTTGGATTGGTTTACGACCTACGCGAGACACGATAGACTCTCCGAGAAAAGATTACCAGACAAAAGCCAGAATTTCACCGCCGACATTTTCGAGACGCGCTTTTGCGTCCGTCATGATTCCTCTTGACGTGGACACGATTGCCACTCCGAGTCCACCCATGACCCGCGGGAGCTCCGTTTTTCCCTTGTATTGCCGTATTCCGGGTTTGCTCACGCGACGAATACCGGCGATCACCGGCCTTCCATTGTTATATTTCAGATTAATGCGGAGAACGCCCTGCTTGCCGTCCTCAAGGACGGTAAAATTGGCGATGAACTTCTCCTCAAGCAGGATTTGTGCAACTGCTTTCTTCATGTTTGACGCCGGGATATCAACGCGCCGGTGCCTCGCCTTGACGGCATTGCGAATCCGTGTAAGTAAATCAGCAATCGGATCAGTGGTTGGCATTGAAAACAATACTCCTGTCGTTGATCAATAACAAATTTTTACCAGCTGGCCTTTCGGAGACCAGGAACTTTTCCCTCAAGGGCCAAGCCGCGAAGGCAAATCCGGCAAATACCGAACTTTCGGTAATACGCCCTGGGTCGGCCGCAAATATTGCAGCGGTTGTGCTTCCGGACCTTGAATTTCGGCGTTCTCTTCGCTTTAACAACCATTGCTAATCGTGCCAAAGGACTTCCTCCGTGCTATGCGGTTGTTTCCGATGATTGAAGGACTTCCTGACGCTTGACAAACGGAAGGCCCAGCGATTTCAGCAATTCATGGGCTTCGATATCAGTCGGTGCGGTTGTGACAAACGTGATATCCATCCCGGATATCTTTGTAACTTTGTCGACATCGATTTCGGGAAAAATAATTTGTTCCTTAATCCCGATTGTATAGTTGCCGTGTCCATCGAAGGATTTATCCGAGATCCCCCTGAAGTCACGAACACGGGGAAGGGCTATACTGATAAACCGATCGAGGAATTCATACATATGTGCCCGCCGCAGCGTTACGCGGCACCCGATGGGAAGACCCTCTCTGAGCTTGAAATTCGAGATTGCCTTCTTGGCTTTTGTGATGGCAACCTTCTGGCCGGTGATTGCTTCGAGTTCCTTCACCGTAACCTCAAGGATCTTAGGATCCTGCGTTGCCTGGCCCACTCCGACATTGAGCGTGATTTTGGACAGCTTCGGCACCTGCATAACGCTCTTGTACTGAAATCGCTTCATCAGCTGCGGAACAACCTCTTTCCTATAATGCAGCCACAGGCGCGCTGGGACGCCTTTCTCGTGAACGGCTCCTTTTTTCTGTGCCGGTTCCGCCGGGCGTGGTTTGTCTTGTTTTGCAGCCTTATCCTTTGCCATGAAAATCTTCTCCGGCCGGTTTAAAACATTTCATTACAGTGTTTGCAAACGCGCATTTTCTTTGACTTCCCACTTGCTGCGTCGGTCACCTCAGAATATCCCACGCGTGTGGGCTTGGCGCATTTCGGGCAGATCACCATGATGTTCGAAAGGTGAATTGAGGCCTCTCTCTGGACAATGCCGCCCTGGGGGTTCTTTTGCGAAGGCCGCGAATGCCGTTTCATTACATTCACACCCTCGATGATCAATCGATTCTTCTCCGGATACACCTTGAGAACCTTGCCTTGTTTGCCGACGGCATTCCCTGCGATCACTTTCACGGTATCATTTTTCCGAATATTCATTGCTTTTTCCTTACAGAACTTCCGGTGCCAATGAAATAATCTTCATGAACTGCCGCTCGCGCAACTCACGCGCGACCGGTCCAAAGATGCGGGTTCCGCGGGGCTCGCCTTGCGGGTTGAGGAGAACTGCGGCATTCTCATCAAACCGGATGAACGAACCATCCTTTCGACGCACTTCTTTTCTTGTCCGGACCACCACGGCGCGGGAAACGTCCCCTTTTTTCACCGGGGCCCCGGGGATGGCGCTTTTCACGGAGACGACGATCAAATCGCCGAGCGAGGCATATCGTTTATCGTGACCTCCAAGAACGCGAATGCACCGGATTTTTTTTGCTCCGGAATTATCCGCAACAACGAGGTTCGTTTCTTCCTGAATCATTCCTTACTCCTTGGGCGAACAGACTTATTTTGCTTTTTCGATGATCTCAAGCAAGCGCCAGCGCTTGCGTTTGCTGAGTGGCCGCGTTTCCATGATCCTGACCACGTCGCCAACCCCTGCCTCACGCTTCTCATCATGAGCCATGACGGAGGAGGTTCGACGAAAATACTTTTTATAGATGGGATGAGGCACCTTTCGCTCCAGGGCGACGACTATGCTCTTTTGCATTTTGTTACTCACGACTTTGCCGATTCTGACCTTGCGGTGACCGCGTTCCGTCTTCGGTTCGTCTGCAGTTTTCTGTTCCGTGCTCATCTCTATGCCTTTGGTTCGGGGGATGCACTCTTGCCGGCGGTCTGGATTTCCCGCTGGCGTAAGATCGTTTTCATGCGGGCAATGTCTTTCTTGAGATGATTGATTTTCATCGGGTTCTCGAGCTGACTCAAGACCTTTTGAAACCGGAGATTCGCCAGGCTCTCCTTGTTATCCTCAATGCGTTTTTTGATCTCTTCATCCGATAACTGTCTGACTTCCAGCGCCTTCATCGTTCTTAGCCCTCGTAATCCATGCGTGTGACAAATTTCGTTTTGATCGGGAGCTTATGCGCTGCCAATCTCAGAGCTTCCGCTGCGACTGTTTTTGTGACACCCCCAAGTTCAAACATCACGCGCCCCGGTTTCACCACGGCAACCCAGAACTCGGGAACTCCCTTGCCTGATCCCATCCGAGTTTCCGCCGGCTTCTTCGTAACCGGCTTGTCGGGAAAAATTCTGATCCACACTTTACCTTCCCGTTTCATCATTCTCGTCAACGCAACGCGGGAGGCTTCAATTTGTCGCTGGGTGATCCATCCCGGTTCCATTGCTTTTAGACCGAAATCGCCGAAGGAAACGAGAGCCCCGCGTGTGGCCTTTCCCCGCCTGCGCCCACGATGGGCTTTTCGGAACTTCACTCGTTTTGGCATCAACATGGTTCTCTACTCCTTATGACCTTCCGGGCGCGGGGCCAAGAATCTCGCCTTTGCAAATCCAGACTTTCACACCGATTGCCCCATAGATGGTTCTCGCTGTTGCGGTGGCGTAGTCAATGTCGGCCCGGATTGTCTGCAGGGGAATTCTACCCTCTTTATATTGTTCGGTTCTGGCAATTTCGGAGCCGCCCAGTCTGCCGGCCGTCTTCACGCGAACGCCTTCAGCTCCCATCCGCATTGCAGCCGTTATAGCTTGCTTCATCGCTCTGCGGAAAGAAATTCTTCCCTCGAGCTGGCCTGCGATCGCCTCTGCCACGAGGTGGGCATCCAGTTCAGGTCGCTTGATTTCGTTAATCAGGATTTTCACTTCCTTCGAAGTGATTTTTTTTAATTCTTCTTCCAGTTGGGCTATTTCTTTGCCACTTTTGCCTATTACTATTCCCGGACGTGAGGTATGGATCGTAATCACCGCCCTTTTGGCAGTTCGGTCAATTTGAATCCGCGAGATCCCCGCCTTCTTCAACCGGTTGCGGACGTAATTCCGCACCATGAGGTCTTCCTGAAGCTTCTCCTTGAAGCCCCGTTCATCGTACCAGTTGGAATCCCAGGTTCGCGTGACACCCAAGCGAAATCCAACCGGATTGGTTTTTTGACCCAAGAGAACCTCCGTTTAGGCCTTTTTTGCAGTTTTTGATTTTGTTTTGGATCCTGCCTTCTTGCTTTTCACTGCAGGTTTTTCAACGACAGTTTGTTCTGCTGAGGCGGCTTTTTTCGATCGCACTGCGCCGCCTTTCTTTCCTTCACGTCGAGCGACCACAATCGTGATATGATTCGATCGCTTTCTGATGCGGTACGCCCGTCCCATCGGGGCAGGGCTGATTCGTTTCAGCACCGGACCACCATCAACAAATGCTGTCTTCACGAAAAGCTCGGCCGTATCGACTCGTCCTGCCTCATCTTTGTTCTGAAAATTGGAAATCGCTGAACGCAGGGCCTTTTCCGCCGTCCGCGCGGCGTGTTTTGGTGTAAAATGCAACGTATTCAGAGCTTCTTCGACCCCCCGACCGCGTATCAAATCGATCACAAGTCGCATCTTGCGGGGTGAGGTTCCTACATACCTATTAACAGCTTGTGCTTCCATGGGTGTCCTTGTTTCAGCTCAGACCGGTGTTGTTGTTTTTTCAGACTTCGTAACTCCGGGGTGCCCCCTGAAAAGGCGGGTCGGGGCAAACTCACCCAGTTTGTGGCCAACCATTGCTTCGGTTACATACACCGGAATAAATTTATTTCCATTGTGAACTGCGAACGTATGACCGACAAATTCCGGAATGACCGTGCAATCCCGAGCCCAGGTTTTAATCACTTTCTTTTGATTGGACTTGTTCAGGGCTTCCACCTTCTTGGAAAGCTTGTCGTCGATGTACGGGCCCTTTTTCAGCGAACGGCTCATAAGAATC
>JBBDYD010000021.1:0-1321 GCA_040901865.1 Bacteroidota bacterium
GTATCCGGAGCGCAACTTCAGCTGGACCAACAACACCCCGATCAAAGCGCCGACTTATGATCGGCTCTTCAAGCTCTTTGGGAAAGGAGCCACGACCTACTCCGGCCCGACCCTTCCCAACGCCGACGGGGTTTACCTGATCAACGGGGACAAGACCGTCGGCGCCGTTTTCAACCAAGCGGCGGGAGCCAATACTCTCGTCTTCGTCGACGGGGACCTGACAATCGACGCCGAAATTAGAACCGCCGCGAACGGCACGATCGCCTTCATCGTCTCCGGGGAGATCAATTTCTCGAAAGACTTCGCCGGCGGCGGGCCGGCCGACGACTTCGCCGGCGGAACTTACATCGCCGAAGGAAGGATCAACACTGCTTACGACAAGTCCGCTCCCGACGAGATCACCCGCCAGCTGGTGGTCGAGGGCGGATTGATTTCCCTCAAAGATACGATCGAGATGGACCGCAACCTGGACGCCCCCGACAACCAAACCACCCCGGCCGAGCAGATTGATCTCTCCGGAAAATACTACGTTCTCTTGAAATCGGTTCTCGGCCGGCCGAAGTTCTTCTATCAGGAAGTGCCGGGAGGGTTCTGATGACACCCAAGGTCGTCTCCAATTCGAGCGGAGCGAGAATTGCCAGCGATTCTCCTAGAATCGCGTACATCAGTGCCGAATTCGCGCTTTCCGACGACTTGCCGACCTACGCCGGTGGTCTAGGAATTCTTGCCGCCGATATTCTTTACCAAGCGGCCGAAAGCCGGTTCCCCCTCTGCGGGATCAGCATCCTCTACAAGGAGGGTTTCTTCCAGCAGAAGGTGGATGAGGAAGGAAAACAAACCCACTTCTACCCCCAGATTGATCCCCTCAAGGCCGGGCTGGAGGAAACAGGAGAGACGATTGAGGTCCCGCTCCCCAATCGTTCTCTCAAACTAAAAATCTGGAGGAAAGAAGTTGACAGTTCACAGTTCACGGCCAACGGCGGAAAGAGCGATCTCTACCTGCTAGATGCGGATATCGAAGAAAACTCTCCCGAAGACCGGAAGATCACCGATCGGCTCTACGAACGGGTCTGGGCTCCCCATATCTTCGACGACCTTGTTCTCGGGATCGGCAGCGTCCGGGCAGCGCGGAAGCTGGGACTCCCGATTGAAACCTGGCATATCAACGACGACCACGGCTCTTTCAACATTCTGGAACGTCTCCGGGAAAAGCTGGCCGAAGGGCTTTCGCTGGAGGAGGCGCGGGAGGCGGTCAAATCCCAGACGGTCTTCACCACCCACACTCCCGTCGGCGGGGCCGAGAGCAAGTTCTCCCGCGAGG
>JBBDYD010000022.1:0-1310 GCA_040901865.1 Bacteroidota bacterium
AGTCCTCTGCTCAATGCAGACATTGCTCCGACGAAGATAGCGGCGCGAACATGGAACACCTACCACATAGCGGCGCTTTGGATCGGAATGTGCGTTTGCATTCCTACGTATATGCTGGCTGCAGGATTGATTGCTGGCGGAATGAACTGGTGGCAGGCCATCCTTACGATAACTCTTGGCAATGTCATCGTGCTGATTCCCATGATTTTGAACGCCCATGCAGGAACGAAATTCGGCATTCCGTTTCCTGTGCTCGTACGGGCTTCATTCGGGACCCTGGGAGCGAACGTGCCATCAATTCTCCGTGCCCTGGTCGCATGCGGTTGGTTTGGAATCCAAACGTGGATTGGAGGACAAGCCTTCAATTCCATGATCATACTATTGCTGCCGGATTGGGCTGTGTTTGAGTGGGGGCCTGCGATTGGGTTCGTCATTTTCTGGGCCATGAATGTGTATTTCATTGTCAACGGAACCGAAGCGATCAAGAAACTTGAGGCCCTTGCCGCGCCTTTTCTTCTTCTCGTTGGGCTGGGCCTCCTTGGATGGGCAATCACGGAAGGAGGTGGACTTGGGCCCATACTCTCACAGCCGAGTAAATTCGAATCTTTCGGGGAGTTCTGGGTTTTCTTCGTTCCTTCGCTGACCGGAATGGTGGGATTCTGGGCAACGCTGTCACTGAACATTCCGGACTTCACCCGGTATGCCCGAAGCCAGAAGGAGCAAATGCTGGGGCAGCTTTTCGGGCTTCCGCTCACCATGGCGTTTTATTCGTTTATCGGGGTAGCGGTAACTTCTGCAACAGTCCTTATCTATGGAGAGGCCATCTGGGACCCGGTCGTTCTGCTGGCAAAATTCGAAAGTCCAATCGTGATCTTCCTGTCTCTTGCCGCCCTGACCGTTGCCACGCTCACAACAAATATCGCTGCGAACGTTGTGGCTCCGGCGAACGGATTTTCAAATCTCGCGCCGCGGCGCATCTCGTTTGTCGGCGGCGGTCTCATTACCGCATTTCTGGGCATAGCGATGATGCCGTGGAAACTCCTCGAGGACTACAGCGCGTATATTTTCGGATGGCTTGTGGGGTATTCCGCGTTACTCGGCCCTATAGCGGGAATTCTCATCGCCGACTACTTCATTATTCGCAAGCGGGAATTGAACGTGGTGGAATTGTACGTGAGGGGAGGACGATACGAATACTCAGGGGGATTCAACCCGGCAGCGATCGTTGCCCTCATCGCGGGTGTGTTCACCGCTCTTGTCGGACTCTTCGTCGATCAGCTGCGCTTCCTCTACGACTATGCCTGGTTTGT
>JBBDYD010000023.1:0-8506 GCA_040901865.1 Bacteroidota bacterium
AATTGCTTCTCCTGGGGGCATTTCGTACATTTTCCGACCATTCTGTCAGGCCCCCAATGTCTCTCATGGCAGGTATTTCCGGAGTTCGCGGTATCGTCGGATCGACCCTCACGCCCGAGGTCGTTGTCCGCTATGTCTCTGCATTTGCCGAATACTGCAACCGCGGCCACATTATGATCGGACGCGACGGACGCAT
The DNA here is from genome assembly GCA_040901865.1 of Bacteroidota bacterium. Classification (GTDB taxonomy): domain Bacteria; phylum Bacteroidota; class Ignavibacteria; order UBA10030; family UBA10030; genus JBBDYD01. The sequence goes on from JBBDYD010000023.1 coordinate 197, forward strand.
TACAGGAAAGCCCATCACCCATCTCGTTTCTTCAACGCTTGTTTCCATGGGATGTGATGTCATCGGACTTGGTATCTGTCCAACCCCCACCATCCAACTTGCAGTCGAGCAAACAGGCGCCGCGGGCGGTATCGCCGTTACGGCAAGCCATAATCCCATTGTCTGGAATGGACTGAAATTCCTTGCGAGCTCGGGAATGTTCCTGGATGCCCAGCAAAATGCCATTCTCCACACCATTGTCCAAAGACCGAACCGACAATACGTTCCTTGGGATCAGACTGGCGGCTTTACGGCTGACGCAACATGGATCGACAAACATATCGATGCAATCCTTAGAATATCGTATCTCAATCTTCGTACCCTGAGACAAAGGAAGTTCAAAGTCGTGGTCGATTGCGTGAACGCCGCCGGCAGTGTGATGGTCCCGCGACTCCTCAAAACGCTTGGATGCAAAGTCATCGAAATGAACTGTGATTCATCCGGGATTTTTGCCCATGACCCTGAGCCCGTTCCGCAAAATCTCGCCTCGCTCTCGCGACGGGTGAAACGCGAGAAAGCGGACCTGGGAATCGCGGTTGATCCGGATGTCGATCGCCTGGTCCTGATCGACGAGAAAGGCAGGCCAATCGGCGAGGAATATACCATTGCCACCGTCGTAAAATTTGTCCTCACGAAAGAAATAGAGCGGACTGGGAGAAAGCGAAAAAAATCCGCGTTGAATGTCGTCATCAACCTTTCCACCACGCGGGCGGTGGAGGATATTGCGGCCCAATACAACGCAACCGTCATCCGGACGCCGGTTGGCGAGATTAACGTCGCCAAAACCATGAAAGAAACGGGTGCAATTGTAGGCGGCGAAGGGAGCGGCGGAGTTATCCTCCCGAAAGTTCATCTTGGAAGGGACGCGCTTGTGGGCATTGCCCTCACTCTTCAACACCTGGCCGATTTTGGCGGACCGCTTTCCGAACTTCGGAAAAGCCTTCCGGATTATGCGATCGAGAAAGCAAAAATAGAAGCCGGGCCACGGAATCCCAGAGAAATCATGAACCGGCTCGCAGACCGGTACGCCGGAAAGGGGACCGTCAATACCGATGACGGATTGCGGGTCGATTTCGGTGATTCGTGGGTCCATCTGCGACCCTCGAACACTGAGCCAATTATCAGAATCATCTGTGAGGCTCCGAAAGCGGACAGGGCGAAGGAGCTGATGAACGCCGTTATGAGGGATGCACTCGAGTGAAACACCTGGCAGGCAGCTTCCTGATAGCCACTCTTTGTTTGACGATTGCCAAAGGCCAATCACAACCGACACCGGGGGCGGCTCTACAACGACCCGCCACCTCCTTGCTCGGCGCCCCCTTGTTTCCCCCGGTGCTTCCGAAAGGCCAGAAGGAAAAACTGCTTCAGCACTACCTCGCTGCCAAAGCCGACTATGACACTGATCCCGCCAACCCTGACTATATCATTTGGTTTGGACGCCGGGCCGCGTACCTCTGGCGATATCGGAAAGCGATAGAGATATTTTCAAAAGGAATTGAAGCACATCCGAACGATCCCAGACTTTACCGCCACCGCGGCCATCGTTATGTCACCGTCCGGGAGTTCGGCAAAGCTATCGAAGATCTAAGGAAGGCGGCAGAATTGACATCGGTGCGGGCGGATGAAATCGAGCCGGATGGTCAGCCAAACGCAAAGAACATTCCTACGGGTACATTGAAGTCGAATATTTGGTATCATCTGGGGCTTGCGTACTATCTCCAGGGGGATTTCACGCGGGCTCTCGATGCCTACCGCGAGTGCATGAAGTATTCAACGAATGACGACATGCTGTGCGCCACAGCGGACTGGCTCTCTATGACCCTCCGAAGACTCGACCGAACTGAAGAAGCGGCGGATATCCTGGCAAAGATCCATGAAAACATGAACATCATTGAGAATTTCAGTTATCACAAGAGACTGCTCATGTATAAAGGGATCCTTCCCGTCGATTCTCTCCTCAACCCGGGGGGAATGAACGATCTGGACATTGCGACCCAGGGTTACGGTGTGGCAAATTGGTACTTCTACAACGGAAAAAACGAACGTGCCCGGGATTTGTTCAGGCGGATCACCGAAGGGAGTTACTGGGCTGCGTTTGGATATATAGCGGCCGAGGCAGAACTTGCCAGAACACGAAGGAAACAATGATTCTCTGCAAAGTTACAGGCACAATTGTGTCAACGCAAAAAGATCCGGCGCTGCAGGGGTATAAGCTATTGTTGATTCAGCCCATGACGCTGGAAGGAAAACCCGATGGCCGTGAAATCCTGGCGATCGACGATGTGGATGCGGGCGTGGGTGACACCATCCTGGCCATCCAGGAAGGATCCGGGGCCCAGCAAATCCTCGGCCGGAAGGACGTCCCTGTCCATACAATCATCGTCGCGGTCGTTGACGGGTACGATATCGGGGGATAATTCCGCTTTCCGGGGGGATTGTGAACATTCTGGACCTGCTCCGTTTAACTTCTGTTCCACGTCTCGGTCCGCTCAAAATCCGCGCTCTTATTTCCCGTTTCGGTGATCCCACCGAAGTGCTGACTGCCTCTCCGCGCGAACTCCACCGCGTCCCCGGAATCGACAAGAAGCTGGCAAGCTCTATTGTAAGACACGACGGCAGGCAATTTGCCGAAGGGCAACTTTCGGCCATGAACCTGCACGGTGCCAGAATCATTACAGCGTGGGATTTGGAGTTTCCGATTCTCCTAAGAAAGATCTACGATCCGCCCCCTCTGCTCTTTGTTTTGGGAAGGTTTGCCGAAGCGGACGCTCAGGCGCTTAGCATTGTGGGCACACGGAAACCCAGCTCGTACGGACACCGGATAGCCGAGATGTTTGCGGAACAGCTTGTCATGCGGGCAATAACAATTGTCAGCGGATTAGCGCGCGGAATCGACACTGCGGCACATTCGGGTGCGCTCAAAGGAAACGGAAGAACGATTGCCGTGATTGGATCAGGTTTGGATGTTCCATATCCCCCCGAAAATCGCGGACTCATGGAGCGTATTGCGGAAAAAGGTGTTGTCGTATCCGAATTTCCGTTTGGTACTCAGCCGGAGGCCCAGAATTTTCCACGGAGAAACAGACTCATTAGCGGACTTTCCCTCGGGACTATTGTGGTGGAATCCGATCAGGACGGCGGGGCGATGATCACGGCGTCAACGGCGCTTGATCAAAACAGAGAGGTTTTTGCGGTGCCCGGAATGATAACTGAAAAACGAAGCATCGGGCCGCATACGCTCATTCGCGACAGCAGGGCCAAACTCATCCATTCGGTCGAAGATATCCTCGTGGAGCTTCCTATGATCCTGCGAGACGCGGCCGCACCACAGGAACAGCGGCCTCTCCCACAACTGACGCTCTTTGAAACAAAAATCTATGAGAGCCTGAGTCAAGAGCCGATGCACATCGACATGATTGCCGACACTACAGGACTTACAACACCTGACGGACTGGTAGCATTGCTCTCATTGGAATTCAAGGGATTGGTTCGACAACTTCCCGGAAAGTATTTTCAACGGATGGAGGAATTCTAAGCAGCGCGCAAACGGGGCCTGTGGCGGAGACTTCGCGGTTTCCTGAGAAAATGGAATCGTGTTCGCAACGGTAAGGATTTTCGAATCATTTCCCTCATGTCAACGTCACATCCATGAAGAAAGGCTGCGAACCGGACGAACAAGATGAGGCCGAAGAGATAGATGATAATAGCCGTAACAATATAGCCGAATATATCCACGACTAATGCTCCTCAAAAACCATGGCCGGAGAATGAACAGCCTTGGGCGAGTGAAAAACAGCGGGAGCGTCAGGGACCCGGACAATGGGAGGAGCTGGTTGTGCGACCTTCACGGTTCCCGGGAAGGAAAGTTCCTTCAGCATGCCCCTCTCATTCACTGAGGCAGTGACAAAGCACGAAGGGTTTTCCAGGGAGATTGCACGGAGCTGGATGAGACCGGCCGAGACATGAGTGACCTCAAACCGGGCCCTTGAATTACGGGAGAATTTTTTGGGAAGGGAGTACTCGAACCCGCCGTTGCTTCTGTCGTAGACACCATTACCGCCCTTCTTCAAGCGGGTTCTGATGCGATGCCGGTACGCGTCAGCAGCGATGTCGTTCAGGTCGGAAACGATAAGCTGAACAGAACTAACGGAATTCCAATTCATTTCTTAAGCCTGGGAAGTGAGCTGTTGGAGAATACAGAAGCAAGTTAAGTGCCACTCTTCAGTATTCGCATTTTTTCAGGAATCCGCAATACGACCGGAATTCTTTTCCGCCCCGGAAAATAATTCCTGCAAAAACTTCCGTAAATGACGGGCGTTCGAAAGGGAACCTGGTGAGCGTCGTCACAGAGTCTCGAGTCAATCGATGCGTTCAAGCCCGACTCAGCCGACCGACGGCGATCGATGGTCATCACATGCGGATCTTGCAATGAGTCTCACCCTTTTGTAGCTTCCCTCCCTGACGATTCAATCCGATTTTTCAACTTCTTAATTAAGGAGGGTTCTTTATGAATACTCCCGTTCTCCACTGGGAGATCAACACGAAAGAGCCAGCGCGCCTACTGGACTTCTATCGAAATCTCTTCGGATGGAAAATCCAATTCATGGATCAAATCAACTATGGACTTGCCGACACGGGATCCAAGAAGGGAATTCAGGGCGGCATCGGGCGGACGCATGGTGAGGGCCCCAGCTTCGTGACGTTTTATGTCGAAGTCGACGATCCGCAGCAGTACCTCGACAAAGCCGTACGTCTCGGAGCAACAATGGTCACACCGGTGACAGAAATCCCCAACATGGTCACCTTCGCGCAATTCCGGGACCTTGAAGGGCACATTATCGGAATCATCAAGCAGGAAGCGGCGCCCGCAAAACCACGAAGGAAGAAAACCACGGGAAAGAAGAGAAGAACCAGGCCAACAAGCAAACGCCGTCGCCGTTAAATGTGATCCAAAATAACAAAGGCGTCTCACGACGCCTTTTGTTTTTCTCCCTCAGTCCGTCTCTCATTCCCCACCCATGGACCATGGCGGCGTCACTCCGTTTGACCTTGCATATGCAATCGATTGTCCAAGGTGCTCGTGATTATGAACTGCGAGCAGTATCAGAACATTCCGATATGTCGACTCCATTCCAAACATCTTTGTCGCCTTATCGAGATCGGCATCCGTGATCTTGCCCACCGTCTCTTTAAGATGAGCGAAGGATCGCTTCAACATTTCCACGACCTTTGCTTTCTCCTTCACGCTCTTTTCCATCCCTTGCTCCATCTTTATCGGCGGATCGATCCCGACCATTCGTGGAATCCCAAAATTACCCGTGGCAACGTGCATGAAAACTTCGCTCACGGAACGAACACCCTCCGATGGCCGCCATCCGTACTTGTCTTCCGGCATGGCCTCTGCTAATCCGACAATTTTCTTCTCCGCATCTGCGATCCAGAAAAGGATCTCCGCCCGCACACCCTTGGTCGGCGTATCTGCCGGTGCAAGGGAGAATCCGAACACCAGCAACAGTGATAGTGGCATCAATCGCATAAACCCTCCTAGGTAAGCGAACAATGGACCTTTAACCGAAGTCGTTTCGGCATGAACACTGAACAGTACCAAGCCCACAAAAGTTCATTCTCGTTATTGGGTATTAGCTATTGGCTCACGGATACCGGGGAAGAAAGTCAGAAAGTGGCTTTTTTGCGTTAAACCCAACCCGTTGGCCAGTGTCAAAGTATTAGAAATCCAGAAAAGGAGACACATCATGAAAGTCCTCGTTGCAACAACTATGATATCACTCGTTTCGATGAGTTGGGCAATGGCCCAACCCGGACCGGGTCAGGGCGGACAAATGAGATTTACCGATGAATTGAACCTTACAGAACAGCAAAAGAAGCAGGTGGATCAGATTCGCGACGAAGCGATGCGACAGGGAATCGACCGAAGGGCCGAAATCGCGAAGGCGCAGGTGGATTTGCGTCAGCTCGTACGGGCCGAAAAACCCGACCAATCGGCAATCGACAAGAAATTGAAAGAGATCGCAACTCTTCGGTCAGCCGCACAGTCTCACCGGTTGAACGCATGGTTCAGCATCAACAAATTGCTCACCGCGGAGCAACAGCAGGTCTGGAAGAAGCATCTTGAACGCCGGATGGAAATGTCCGGGCGGATGGGAATGCGGGACGGGATGAGCGGCCACATGCGGGACCGCATGCAAGGGCGTGGAATGCAGCGGTTTGATCGCCCCATGCAACGAGGGAATCAATAGAAAAGACCCGCTCCCTGATATTGAAACAAAAGCCCGGGTGAATCGCCCGGGCTTTCTTTGTACTGAGTTCTAAGATCTACCCTGCTCTCCTGCGCCTTCTGTTCGAGATGGCAATGTACACCACCAGAAAGAAGAGCCAGGGAAATTCTTCCGTAGTTTCAGCCCGCCGGTCCAGGATGATCTCAAACTCCCCCTTGAAGCGAACATACTCCTTCAGCTTGAGCAACGGCATGTTCATGTCCGTGGTCAGGGAGTATTCCCGCTTCCAGAAATCCCTCTTGAAACGCAGGATCCTGGTTTCAGAAAGCCGGATGGTGTTTTGCCCAAAAGCCCTGAAGACGTAGTCGGCAACCGGCTTCTGATCGTCCGCCCGGGAAACAGAGAGCTTCTGCCTGAAGAACCCTTTGTCCTCAATGATCCACCGGCCATCGGCTGACTCAGCTTCCGCCCGGCGGCTCAGAATTTGCAGAAATCGAATGGTCCCGACGACTTCATCTCCCGACCGAACCTCATACTCCAGCTTCCATACGCTCGGCTGAACGCATTGAATCGTGCGGCCTGCAAACGAAAATAGCGATTTCATTCTTTCTTTCCTGATTGCGGCTTTTTCCTGATTTCCAGCCGCCCGGCATCTCTCAATGCCTTCGTAAGAAGAAACTCGATCTGCGCGTTGACACTGCGCAGATCGTCCGCTGCCCATTTCTCGAGCGCCTCATACATCTCATTCTCCACCCGGAGCAGGAATTTCTTCTTCTCACTCATTGATACAAAGTTCCTGTGTTGATAATCGGCTGAACATCTTTGTCGGAAACCAGGGCTACCATCAGGTTGTTCACCATGGTCGCTTTCTTCTCCTCATCGAGCTCGACGATCTTGTGTTCACTGAGAAGCCTGAGAGCATCATGCACCATACCGACCGCCCCTTCGACAATCTTACGGCGGGCCGCAATGATGGCCTGGGCCTGCTGGCGGCGAAGCATGACCTGTGCGATCTCGGGTGCGTAGGCAAGATGACTGATTCGTGATTCGATGATTGCCACCCCGGCCGCGTCCAGCCTTGTCTGCACTTCCTTCTGGAGCTGTTCGGAGATTTCCTGGGTATTTCCCCGGAGAGAAGAGCGTACTTCGTCCTGGGAATCGTACGGGTACTCGGACGCCAAGCCTCTGATCGCCGTTTCGCTCTGAATGGCAACGAACTGCTCAAAATCTTCAACGTCAAACAGCGCCCGGGCTGAATCGACCACCTTCCAGACAATGACAGCGGCGATCTCGATGGGATTCCCGTGGTTGTCATTAACCTTGATCTTCTCGCTGTTGAAGTTCCGAATCCTCAACGAGACATGTTTTTTTGCAAGAAAGGGGTTTGCCCACCAAAAGCCGGATTCCCGGACCGAGCCGACGTACTTGCCGAACAGAACAAGCACACGCGCTTCGTTTGGCTGAACAATGAAGAAACCCACCATGTGGAGAATGGTATAGAGGAACAATGGAATCTCCACCCAAAGCCCTTCCGGGGTTTCGTTTACGGCCATCCAATAAGCAAGATAGGCGTTAAGTCCTATCAGAACGAACAAAAGAAGCAAAGAAAAGTACCCACTGACCTTACGCGCGGCCTTTTCAACGACGGTTTGCATGATGAAACCTCCTAAGCATATGATATCTCAATGATATCATTTGAATATCACATTGTCAAGGGAAAAATCAAACAATTTTCATCGGCCTTCCGGATGGGCCGCCCGCTGCCCGTACACTCGAAAGAGCGGTTGCTCAAAGAAATGAACAGTGGTCTGGGGCAACAACCATTTTCGCCAAAATAACGTCGATTCTATCAATGGCACCCTTGTTGAAGCAAGATTCAAAACCGAGCTGAGGACCGTATGAAAATCATTTTGATTCCTTTCATTGCACTTGCCACTCTTTGCAGCGGATGCTACACCATCATAGCCGGAGACAGTGTCGTTTATCAGGATATCTCCGGAGATCCTTATCCGTACCCGTACGCTTGTCCGTACCC
>JBBDYD010000024.1:0-8506 GCA_040901865.1 Bacteroidota bacterium
GGCACACCGAGTTTCTTGAAATCCAGCTTCCGGTACTCATCATGCGCTGTGGCAACCAGGAACAGGTCGTAGTTTGAGTTGATTTCCGCCGACTTCTTGCCTGCGAATTCAGGGTGCTCGCGGGTGTGTTTGATTACCGGCACATGGGGATCGTTGTAATCGACAACTGCCCCTTTTTTCCGGAGTTTCTGCATGAGTTTGTACGACGGCGATTCGCGGTCGTCATCCACGTTCGCCTTGTAGGCCAATCCGAGGATCAAAATCCTTGCTCCTTTGATCGGCTTCCCTCGTTCATTCAGCGCCTCAGCAACCTTTCCGACCACATAATCCGGCATCGATGTATTGATTTCGCCGGCAAGTTCGACGAACCGCGTTGTCACATCGTACTCACGAGCTTTCCAGGTGAGGTAAAACGGATCGATGGGAATGCAATGGCCGCCCAGTCCGGGACCGGGATAAAATGGCATGTAGCCAAAAGGCTTTGTTTTCGCCGCCTCGATCACTTCCCAGACATCGATACCCATTTTGTCAAACGTCACTTTCAGTTCGTTGACCAAAGCGATGTTGACGGACCGAAAGATGTTTTCAAGCAACTTCGTTGCTTCTGCGGCTCTCGGCGATGAAACCGGAACCACTTTCACGACGATCTGGGAATAGAGCATCTGCGCGATCGCCAGGCCGTCCGGCGATGTGGAACCGACAACCTTGGGTATGGTCTCGGTAGTAAAATTCGGATTATTGGGATCTTCGCGCTCGGGTGAAAATGCAACATAGAAATCCTTGTCCAGCTTCAGTCCGCTCTTTTCCAGAATCGGAACAACAACCTCCTCCGTGGTTCCGGGATACGTCGTTGATTCGAGGACGACGAGTTGGCCCTTCACGAGGTGTTTGGAAATCGTTTCGCACGTCGAAACCACATAGCTCATGTCCGGTTCACGCTGTTTCGTGAGCGGCGTGGGGACGGCGATGAGGATGGCGTTACAGGCGGCGAGCCTGGAGAAATCCGAGGTCGGCGTGAAGGTCTCGGCAGCAATGCTCTTCGCTATTCTGTCCGGTTTGATGTGTTTGATATACGATACACACTTGCTTAGAGCGGTGATTTTTGATTGGTCAACGTCGAATCCTATGACTTTGAAGCTCTTTTCCGCAAAACAAAGTGCCAGCGGCAACCCAACATACCCAAGGCCTATAACTCCAATGGTGGCTTCTTTTGATTCGATGTTTTTTATGAATGTGTTTGCAGTCATAGTCCTAAACGTATGGAAACAAACCCCGAGCTCGTTGGGCCAGGGTCATCCTCTGATGTTCAGATCCTTCGTCCACTTGCATGGGTTAGACCATCAGAAAAACGTGGACTCAGGATGACATGCGAGGGGTTACTGCCGGGGCTTTTGCAAGAGCCTCCAGCACCTATTGCGTATCACCTATTACCTATCACCTATTACCTATTACCTATTACCTATCACCTATTACCTATCACCTATTACCTATCACCTATTACCTATCACCTATTACCTATCACTTATCACTATCTCTATTCACCCATGAGTTTTCTCAGAGATCCCCACATTTTCTTCATATCTTCCGAAATCATTTTCGTATCTGCCAACACGGGCATAAAATTCGTATCGCCGCTCCAGCGGGGAACCAAGTGGAAATGGATGTGCCGATCGATGCCGGCGCCGGCAACCCGCCCGAAGTTTGCGCCGAAGTTGAATCCGTGGGGGTTATTGAGCTTCCGGAGAGCCTTCTGGGCTTTCGCGGTCAAGCTCAGGATCTCCGCATATTCCGCGGCTCCAAAGTTCTCGATCGTATTTGTATGCTTGTACGGCACGACCATAAGGTGGCCGCTATTGTAGGGGTAAAGATTCATGACAATAAACGAATCCTTTCCCCGGTAGACGACGAGGTTCTCCGCATCCCTTTTCTTATCCCGCGCAATCCGGCAGAAGAGGCATTTTCCGCCTTTTGGGGGGTGCTTGAATGTTTGGATATAGGCGGATCGCCAGGGGGAGAAGAGGCGCTTCATGAGAAAAGCGGTGAAGGGTGAAGAGTAAAAGGTGAAGGGTGAAGGGTGAAGGGTGAAGGGTGGCTCATAAGAGAAGTAGTATACTAAGATTTGGAGGGGTAATCAAGAAATCAGAGGGGAAGTTCAAAGGTGACCTTCCGCCGAGCTACTTCCGGGATGGAGGTCACCTTTTTCCACGCCTAACCACTCATTCCGCTTCAACCTTAGACTTCTCAGAGGACGCTATGACTTTCTCCGCGAGCTCGCGCGGCATTTCATCATAATGGGAGAACTTCGAACGATAGAGGCCCCGGCCCTGGGTCATAGAGCGCAGGATAGTCGAGTACTTGTGCAGTTCGGACATCGGCACAAGGGATTTGATCTTTTGGAATGATCCCTCCGTTTCCATGCCGAGAATCTTGCCCCGGCGGCCGGAAATATCCCCCATCACATCTCCCATATGCTCATCGGGAACTATGACTTCCACCTCACTGACCGGCTCGAGGAGAACAGGCCTGGCCTCCATAAAGCCCTTCTTGAACGCCATGGACCCTGCGATCTTGAACGACAATTCGTCCGAATCGACCGAGTGATATGATCCGTCAAACAACGTCACCTTGACATCGACGATTTCATATCCTGCAAGGATGCCCTTGTGCATCGAATCCATAATCCCTTTTTCAACGGCCGGCACAAATCTCCCGGGAACCACCCCACCCACGATCGCATCCTCAAACTCAAATCCCTCACCGCGTCGCCGCGGCTCAATCTTCAAATACACATGCCCGAATTGCCCTCGTCCGCCCGACTGTTTCTTATGCTTGTATTCGGAACTCGCCACAACTGCTTTAATGGTTTCTTTGTACGGAATCCGCGGCTCAACCAGATCGACGTCAACCCCGTATTTTTCCTTGAGCCGCTTCGTGACAATCAACAGATGCAATTCACCCTGTCCCGCAATCACCGTTTGAGCGAGTTGACCTTCAACATTGACAACGAAGGTTGGGTCTTCCTCATGAAGCGAATGAAGTCCAGTCGCAATTTTGTCTTCATCCCCTTTGGAGCGCGACTGGATAGCCATGCGGATAACCGGATTGGGAAACACAATCGGGGGAAACACAACGGCAAGGGCTTTACTGCTGAGCGTATTATTCGTATGCGTGTCCCTGAGCTTGACCACCGAACCGATGTCGCCCGCAAGAAGCTTGCTCACTTCCTTCCGTTCCTTCCCTCTCATCAAAAACACCTGACCCAGGCGCTCTGCTTTTCCGTTGGATTCGTTCGTGAGGTCCATTCCGCCTGTAATCGTGCCGGAGTAGACCCGGAAAAACGAAAGCTCTCCGACGTGCTGTTCCGAAACGGTCTTGAACACAAACATGGCCGGATGAGCGGCCGGGTTTGGCGGAACCATCATTTCTTGTTTCGTAGTGAGATTCTGGGCCGGCACCGGTCCATGTTCTGCAGGCGAAGGAGTATAGTTGACGAGGAACTCCATGAATGGAGCTAGTCCGATATTGAGCGAAGCAGACGAAACGAGGACCGGATAGATGGCCCGTGCAAGGAGTGCCTTTTGCATTCCGGCCTTGAGCTCCGATTCGTGAAGCGTCCCTTCCTCGAAGAACTTATTCATGAGCCCTTCGTCGGTTTCCGCAATTTTTTCAACAAGTTCTTCATGGAAGTGCGCCGCGCGATCTTTCAGCTCATCCGGGATATCGAGCTCCTTCATCCTACCGCTTCCGTCGCGCTCGTATTTGTACATTTTCATCTTGAGAACATCGACAAAGGAATCGAACGCGATTCCCGCGTTGGCCGGGAATTGAATCACGGTCACATCGTGGCCGAACCGCTCTTTGGCCGATTCGAGAACTGAGTCAAAATCCCCGTTCTCATTGTCAAGCTTGTTCACCACAATGACCGTCGGCAACGACGCCGTTTTCCCATAGCCCCACGCGATTTCCGTTCCGACTTCAATCCCCTCCACAGCTTTCAGGAACACAACTGCGGTATCGGCCACCCGGAGAGCGGAGAGCACCTCCCCCGTAAAATCAGAATATCCTGGAGTGTCCAGGATATTCAGTTTGGTTCCCTGCCAGTCAGCATGGAGCAAAGCGGTATTAATGGAGATCTTCCGTTCGATTTCATCCGGATGATAATCCGAAACTGTCGAGCCGTCTTCGACACGGCCCATCCGGTTGGAGGCACCTGCTGTGAACATGAGCGCCTCGGTGAAGGTGGTCTTACCCGATCCACCATGACCGATCAGGGCAATGTTGCGAATTTTCTCAGCGGGGTATTCTTTTTGGGATGAAGGCACAGTAAGATCTCCTCATGGGGAAAAAGCAAAAATGGCAGGGATGAATGAAACGTTTAAAATCCAAGAAGTCCAATGTCGAAATGCCGAACCGGGGAAAAGCCACCTCCGCATGTCATCCTGCCCGCCCGGCAACGGGCTGTTGTGGGCGAGCCGGGGAGCGAACGTTTCTCAGTGAGCGAAGGATCTGATTAACCTGAGCACGATCGTACGTTCTCATACACCTGCGGATCCTGGATAAACCTCTGTTGTTCAGATCCTTCGTCCACAAGCCCTCGAAGGACATGTTCGAAGCGTGGACTCAGGATGACATGCCCGTGTTGGCTTTGCTACGATGCCCGCGTGCCGCCAAAGAACGATGAGACACGATTGACGATTGCACCCAGGATGGCAGAGAGGCGCATAACCGGTTCCTCGAGGCTGTCCTGCAGGCGCTGTTCCAACGAAACGAAATTATCCGCAGCCTGCCTGACGGATTCGAGAGATCCTCTGATGAGTCCTACCTGGTCGTCGACTTTTTCCGACACCGATTTGAGATGATCGGTGATGACGCCGAGGTTATCGAGAACCGGGAGCGCCTTCTCGCTGAGATCCCCGAGATCTTTCTTCATATCGGTCAGCAATTCCCTCACGCGCACGAGGACGACAATGAGGTAAATGCACAACGCCGAAGCGCTGATCAGGGCAACAAGTTCAACCACTGAGCGGAAGGTGTCCACAGATTATCCTTTGAATTGCGCGTTGGGCCGGAATTACGACCGTGATTGGGGCGTTTTGCCCCGGGCTTCGCTCATGATCTTCTGCGCATCTTCCATGAGTGTTTCTGCCCGTTTGCGGGCGTCGTTGACGAGGGTTTCAGACCGTTCTTTTCCTTCGTTGACAATGTCCACAGCCCGTTTCCTTGCCCGCGCGAGATACTCGTCTGCGTCATTTGCCAATTCCCCTCCGCGCTTTTTGATGTCTTCGCGCAATTCGCGGCCTGTCATGGGAGCAAGCAGCAACGCTGTCACCGCGCCTACAATGCTCCCAGCCAAGAATCCGATAACCAGCCCTTTAGCCAATCCGTCTTTCTCTTGTGCCATAACTTCCTCCAGTTTGAATCATGTCATTGTAGGAAAATTCCGACATTCTATAGTAGAAAATTAGGGGGTAAAATTCAAGTGTTGAGCATGGTGAACGGTAAACAGTAAACGGTGAATGGTGGCAAGAAGAGACACTGTTTTAACAGAAAGTTGCAAATCCACCGTTCACTATTCACCCCTTCGCTCACAAAAGGTTCGCTCAGGGCATGCGTTCACTGTTCACCCGCTTTCTTTGCCTTATCCCATGCTGTATACCAATAGCTAGCGACTTCCTCAATTGCATCCTCCATCCTCCGCTCGACCATCCCCTTCAAAAGCCCGTGAAACCGGTCGTAGTATTCTTTTCGGTATTCATAGACAATCCTTCCTTTGCTCTTTCGTTCGATGAAACGTTCGTTTTTAGGCAGGGATTCCAGCGCTCCTCGGTCAGCTGACAGGACGGAATCCACTTTTTGATATGAAATCAGAACGATTTCGAAGGCACGGTTAAGCGGGTCGGCAATAAGGCGGGCCGGGCGAATTTCCAGATCATACGATTGCATGAATTTCTCCGGCAATCGGGATTCCCAGCGGGCGTGAAGTCCGTGCTGGCCCGTGAGCTGACCGTCGTAGTTCTCCGTTGTATGCAGAGGCACATGCGCATCTGCCACGTAATGCCCAAGATTTGCAGCGTAGAAAATAATCTCTGAGGTATCGTTCCGCATAAAGGCTTCCGTGAGCGCGCGCGCAAATTCCGCTATTCTCCAGGGAAGCGTTCCGTTCGTGTCAACAGAGGCCTTGCCGAGTTTCCTGACTACCTCGTCATAGGGATGCCGGAGACCTGCGAACGGATATTTTCCATGCCGTTCTAAATTAACATAATGCGTGTACCCTTCCGATTTATCTGCAAACCGTCGCTTGTCAGCCTCCCCAGACCGTTCGATGAGTTCCTGAGCGTGATGTTCGAAGAATGGGCGGGCATTTTCGGGCATGGCCTTTATTGCACGCCTGTGGATTTCTTCATGAGAACGATGACCCCAGGAGTTAACGGAATTAGGAAGAAGTAACAGGAACACAGCTGTTGTGGATAGAAACAACAGGCTAATTCGCATGATTTCGGAGACGAGAATACTTTGATTTACCGGCTCGTATGCAAGCGAGGCTATTATAAACCTCTTATGTTCAGATCCTTCGTCCACCTGCAAAGGTGTGGCAATCAGAAAAACGTGGACTCAGGATAATAGACATAGTTGGTTTGTTCAAAGCACAGTTTGGAATTTCGGATTTATTATTTGTTTAGAAGTTGAAATTTAGAGTTTAGTATTTTCAAGAAATAAGTGACTTATAAAAAACAAAGGTCGGGTTAGCATATCCCGACCTTCATTCATTTATCTGTTCTTCTTCTTGTGCCGCTGTTTTCTCAGGCGCTTTTTGCGCTTATGCGTCGCCATCTTATGGCGCTTGCGCTTTTTGCCGCTGGGCATAATAAGGGCTCCTTTGTTGGATTGAAGTTATGTGACAATGATCGAATAAGACATCTGAAACGGAAAAAGAAAACAACAAGGTGAAATAAAAAATCAAAACGCAAATAGAAACGCCGCGTTTCCTTTTTCCCTTTGTAGTTTAATTTCTATTTGTCTTTTGCCTTTTTCTATTTTACTCACAATCCATCAGGATTGGCTATTGTTCCGTGCTGTTCAAGCAATGCCTTGGCCCGCTTGCCCACCTCTGAGTCAGGAGAGAGTGCCGTTGTTTTTTTGAACCATTCGTTGGATTTCTCCACATCACCGGCTTTCAGATTCACAATACCGAGATTGAAGTGAGCAAGGAGGTGCTTTGGAGAGACTTCCAGGGCTTCCATCATGAAAGACCGCGCTTCCGTGAAATTGCCAATGTCGTTATAGCATATTCCAAGATCCACGAGCACATCAGGATCCCTGGGATTCCCCTCCAAATACTTCCGATAATGCTCGATGGCCTTGTCATAAAACCGGTTGTCGTGCGCGAAGTTTGCCAGATGCAACCGCTGAACGGCATCGTTCGGATTTGCGCTGACCTGCGCTTCCAGCTCTTTGAGATGCTTTACCGCCTCCATGTTGGCCCCGATCCCCCCTTGCTGCTGCGCCGTTTGGGCAGGCTGAACGGGCACTGTTCCGGTTCCTGTGAGCAATTCAAGCACAATCACGCCGCCTACAAGGAACACCGCAAACCCGGCCATCATCTTCCATGACAACGCCGGAGGTGTTTGTGGTCTGGCTTTTTCCGATTTTGGTTTCGAGACTGATTGACGTTCGGGTTCACGCTGGGAGGGCCATTCGGCGGGGCGGCCGCAACTGCTGCAGAAGCGTTCCCCCCACTGAAGCTCAGTACGGCACTCGGAGCAAAGAAGAAGCGGCTTCATGATTGCGGTAGTACGGCGTCTTTCTTGAGATTCTCGTCGACCACATGTTTAAGGTCCTTGGACACTTTGAAGATCGGAACATAGTGTTCTTCAACCATCACCTGCTCGCCGGTCCTCGGATTCCGTGCCATCCGGCCTTTTCGCTTCTTCACCTTGAAGCTGCCGAATCCCCGAATTTCGATATTCCTTCCGGATTTCAAGGCGTCGATGACGGTGGAAATGAATCCATCTACCACGGCCTCTGTTTCCACTTTTGTCAACCCTGTGGCCGACGCGATGACATCAACAATGTCTGCTTTAGTCAAGCTGCCTCCCTCGAAATTGAAAATTGGAAATCGAAGATCGAAAATTTAAACGGAGAAAAGCTCCCGTGCCTAGTGCCGCTTCCATTAAATAATATTGTGTTTTCCAAAACGACCATCCAAATCGAAGCGAGCCCGCCTGCCTTATTTGACTCCATGAGGCGGGCAGGCACTAGCGCCTTTTTGAAAACCCCGGATTGAAAACACAAGATTCTCCCGCAACGACAGAACCACAAAGTGCGGAATCCCTTTGGCGAAGTCCCGCTTTCCGGATTCCGCCATGAACGGGATTCTTGGAAGCGGAACCATCCCTTCGGGACGGGACTTTTTGGAAGTGGCACTAGTAAGGGATCGTGAGCTTATATTGAACCACGGGCTGGCGGAAGAGTTCATCGCGAATCCCTGCAAGGTTACTCGCCGTTT
>JBBDYD010000025.1:0-8453 GCA_040901865.1 Bacteroidota bacterium
AGAATGTTGACGGCGTTTCGGCGAGAGAAAGCGGATCGTGTTCCGGTTTGTCCGGATATCTCTGTGATGGTTCCTGCAAAACGCACAGGCAGACCGTTCTATGAGTTGTTCCTGGACGGCAAGGAACACACTGGCTGGACATCCGAAACGTATACCAAGGCGTATGTCGATACGGTCAAATATTTCGGCATGGACGGGTGGTACGTCTATGGAGGATTGAAGGAAATCCGGCCGCCGGGCACTCCCGAATTTGTCGAAACAATCGTTCCGGTGTCTGAGGGAAGACTTGTCAAACGGACCTGTCAGACTCCGCTTGGTGAGCTGAAGGAAGAAGAGATGTTCTTTGGGGATGAGCCCTCTTGGCGCGGTGAAAAACCGATCAAGAACCTTCAGGAGGATTTTGAAAGATTCAGATACTGGTTGGGACGCGGTCCGTGGAAATGGGAAAAAACATTCAAAGATAGAAACCGGATCGGAGACAACGGCGTGTACTCGCCGGTGGTCGCAGTGTTTCAGGATTGGTGGTTTAACAATCGGCACGGCGGATTCGAACAATGCTTTATGGATTTTCACGAAAACGGGAAGTTTTTGGAAGAGGTACATGGGTGTTGGATGGAATGGGCGCTGGCTTATGTGCGAGCGCTCGTAGAGGCGCGGCCGGATGAAGTCATGCTGGGGGGATCAAGCGCAAGCCTGAGTATCAGTTCCCCAGCGTTGTTCCGCAGGTTTGAACTTCCGTTCCTCCAAAAGGCATCAAAGATTTGCCGGGACGGCGGGGTTATTTCACATTTGCACATTTGCGGCCGGTCGTGGGAATTGGTGCAAATCGTTGCCGAAGAAACGGATATTGATGTCATGGAACCGATGGAGGAGCCGCCGGGCGGCAACGTTGATATTGCGGAGGCAAAACGCCGTGTAGGCGGCAAGCTTTGCATCAAGGGAAACATCAACACATTCGATTTCATGCTCAACGCGACCCCCGGGCAGGTGGAAGCGAAGTGCAAAAAACTGATTGATGACGCCGGGGCTGACGGAGGGTTTGTGCTTTCGACAGGAGATCAGTGCGGCAGAGACACTCCTCACGCGAACTTGTTTAAAATGGTAGAAGTGGCAGAAACCTATGGCCGGTACTAATTCGGAGCATGAGAATGGACATTTATCAGGAGGTTGCGTCGAACGTAGAACAAGGATATTCGGAGAAAACCAAAAAAGCCGTGGAGCGGGCGCTCGCGGAAGGCTGTCCTCCGGCTGACATTCTCCACCGCGGCCTTATTGCCGGAATGAATGTTGTAGCGGAACGATTCAAATCGGGACACATGTTCCTTCCAGAGGTTCTGTCTGTCGCCGGGGCGATGAAAGCCGGGATGACATTGGTCAAACCTCTTCTCGCCGGGACCAAGCAATCATCCTTCGGGAAGGTCATCATCGGAACGGTGCGCGGCGACATGCATGATATCGGCAAAAACCTCGTCGGCATCATGCTCGAAGGGGCCGGGTACGAGGTCATTGACCTTGGAACAGATGTCCGTGCAGACAAATTCGTTGAGGCCGTTGAACGGGAGCGGCCCGCCGTTGTCGGGATGTCAGCCCTTCTCACAACAACGATGCTGCATATGAAGGGCGTTATTGAAGCTCTCGAGCAAAAGAACCTGCGGAGCGATGTCAAGATTATCGTTGGCGGGGCACCGATCTCCAACAATTTTGCAACCGAAATCAAAGCTGACGGATATGCCCGCGATGCCGGAAGCGCCGCAGATCTTGTCCGGTCGTTGCTGAAGACGGATCGCCACGGCAACCCGTTATGAGAAAGAGATATACCACCCTCGCCCTCGATTCTGCCTCGCTTCTTTTCGGCAGGTCGACCCATCCTGTGATTCGAAACGGCGTGACAATAGGGGGCGGAGCGGTTATTCCGGAAATCAAGTTCACACTTCCACCCACAGATATTAACGAAGGGTCTATGGCCGACATAACAGCCATGTTCGAAGACATGGTTGCCGGTGTGTGCAAGCGGGCGGTCGAACTTCATCAAAATCCCATCGTTGTAGAATTTGAACTTCTTCCGGAAATGACCATAAATCCCGGGTGGGGAGAGTTGATCACAGTACGGCTCCGAAATGTTCTGGACGATTTCAGAAATCGCGACGGGCTTTTGTCTCTGCTCAGGATTACACCAGTCGATATTCGTGAACTGCAGAAACCTCCGCTCAGGCGGAGCGGAAGAGAAACGGAATTACTTTTCGATTCATTTCGCCGATGCGCCCGGGCAGGCGGCGATATGCTCTCCATCGAATCCACCGGGGGCAAAGAGGTCACGGATCCTTCCATCATGGCCGCGGATCTCCGTGGAATCCTCTTCGGAACCGTCCTCCTCGGGTGCGCCGACATGGAATTCCTCTGGGGGCGCATCTGCGCAATAGCCCGGGAAACATCAACGATCGCGGCGGGTGACACGGCGTGCGGGATTGGAAATACCGCCATGGTGCTGGCAGATCAGGGGTACGTCCCAAAAGTATTTGCGGCGGTTGTGAGGGCTGTGACGGCTGTCAGGTCTCTCGTCGCTTATGAGGCCGGCGCCGTTGGTCCCGGAAAGGATTGCGGTTATGAGAACGCATTTCTCAAAGCTATCACAGGGTATCCCATGTCCATGGAGGGAAAGTCCGCCGCATGTGCGCACTTTAGCTCACTGGGAAATATCGCAGGAGTGTACGCAGATCTCTGGAGTAACGAATCAGTCCAGCATATTAAACTCCTTTCAGGCATGGCTCCCGTGGTTTCCATGGAACAATTGATTTATGATTGCCGATTGTTTAATGTAGCCTCCAAGAAGGGCTTTGCCCTGAATTTCAGGGACATGCTGGTGGACTCGGACGCAAGGCTCGATCCGCAGGCATTCATCCTTAAACCAGACGTCGTACTGGATCTATCGACGACAATCATCTCCGACGGAGACGACTATGTTCGTGGCGTCCGGACGGCAAAGAAGGCAGTCGAAATCCTTGAAAAGGGAGCCCGCACCGGCGAGATGCTTCTGCCCGAAAGGGAAGCGGGATGGATCGAACGGATGAAAATAGCGTTAGAGGAACTTCCCCCATCCAAAAGAGAGTTTTTCAAAGAAGAGTCTGATCGATGGCAGGGGGTTGTCGATTTTTCTCAATATGAATTCTCAGAGTCAGGAATTGAAGAAGGGATTATCGGATGAACGATGTTCGGCGGATGGTTGAGCAAGCTGTTGAGCATAACAACGGGATCCTCCCTTTGGAGGCCGCATGGGTTGCACGGGATTTTTTGCCGGCCGGACGACGGCTCGGATGCAGTGAAGATCAGTATGAACTCGGCGAGCGCGGTGGGATCTCCGAGCGGTGGCTTGGTTCGACAACCGAAGCGGATAACCGTGTCAAAGTTCCGCATGAGGGACTGAGCTTCCTTGCCCTCGCAGGACGAGACCGGATAACACTCAGGGATGCTGTACGCGATGCTCCGAACGCAATCCTGGGAACAGAGTACGCCCGAACGCATCCTGCGGGCCTGAACAGGCTTGCGAAAATTTTTGATTATAAGTATCGCATCCCCTACCATTTCCATCAGATGAAACACCATGCGGCTCTCGTAGGTCGGAATCCCAAAGAGGAAGCGTACTACTTTCCGAACGGAGTTCCGATGGGTGCCGAGCCGGAAACATATTTTGGTGTGCATCCCTCCATCGTTGAGGAAAACAACATGGACGTTCTGCTTCCGTATCTTCAGCAATGGGACAGCGATGAGATTCTCAGCCAGTCAAGGGCATACAAGCTTGTTCCGGAAGACGGATGGCACGTTCCTGCAGGAGTGCTGCATGCCCCGGGCACCGCTCTTACCGTGGAGCTCCAGGAGGATTCTGATGTGTTTGCAATGCTGCAAGCAGTCTCAGGAGGGCAGAAAATGCCCAAGGACTTGTTGTTCAAGGATGTTCGTCCCGAAGACCGGGCGCGATACGGCGAGAGGGCTATTCTCGACATGATTGACTGGCCGGCAAACGGGGATCCGTACTTCTATGAACATCACCATACACCGCCGCTGATAATCCGGGAAACCTCTGACGGGAGTGAGCAATGGATTTTTTACAACACATCGAAGTTCAGCGGGAAAAGGCTTGTTGTAAAAGCGGAAAAAAAACTGAATACTCGCGATGCTGGGGTATATAATTTCTTTGTCTGGCAGGGGCGCGGATTGTTTGACGGCCACAAAATTGAATCGGGCCGTTCTGGTCACGACGAGGCCCTCGTGTGCCACAACAAAGCAACGGAGAACCTTATTGTGGAAAACACGGGCCAAGAGGATTTGATCCTGTTCAAGTTCTATGGCCCCGACATAAATCCGGATGTACCAATGCTCAAACACTATGGAAAGCGATCATGATTATCGGCGAAGGACGGCATCGTTATAAATGGATCGATCGATGGGCGGTCGTACCGGACACTCCCAGTTCACAAAAAAACGGGCGCACCCATGGGGTCGTTGTCTCCGAAGCAGGCAATATTATCGTGTTTCATCAGGCGAACCCCTCCGTAATCGTTTTTGATCCTGATGGCAAGCTGCTGGATGCATGGGGTGAACGCTTCCCCGGTGCCCATGGAATGACACTCGTACGGGAGGGAGAAGACGAATTCCTGTGGCTCACGGATCAAGAGACGACGGAAGTGGTCAAGACCACGCTTGAAGGCACCCGCGTGATGGCTCTCTCACGCCCGGATCACAGCGCCTACAGTCATGGAAAGTATTCGCCCACCTGGGTTGCAGTCAACGAAGAGCGATTTGGAGGAAACGACGACATATGGGTGGCAGACGGATATGGCTCGGGCCTTGTCCACCGCTTCGACAAATTGGGAAACTATGTGGCTTCAATCAACGGGGAGGAAGGACAATCTGGAAAATTTGATTGCCCGCATGGCATAATGTTCGACTATAGAAGCGGGAAGCCGGAACTTACGATAGCGGATCGGGGGAACAAGCAATTTCAGGTGTACGATCAAAACGGCACCTATCTGAAGTCCTTCCGTGACGGGATTTCCTGTCCCTGTGCCTCCGTGATCATCGGTTCCGAATTGTTTGTTCCGGAGCTCAATGCGAAAGTGACCGTGCTCGACAGGAAGAACAATTTCGTCTGTCACCTCGGAGATAACGAACCGACGTGTTCGGTGAAGGGATGGCCCGATCATCCGAAATCGTTGATTGTTCCCGGAAAGTTCAATAGCCCGCATTCCATGGCTTCTGACGCCGCGGGGAATCTGTATATCGTGGAATGGATTATTGGAGGAAGGATTACGAAGCTGGAGAGAGAGAGATTGTAGGATGGTCTGATGTTGTCATGTGTCGATGTTACGGCGGAGAATCCGGGAGAATGCAGTTTGGCGCTTATTGGTCTTGATATCGGCACATCGGGCGCAAAAGCGCTTGTCGTGAATGCTCGCGGCAGAGTACTGGCGACTGCGTTCTCCGCCTACCCCATGTCGACCGCGCATCCGCTGTGGGCTGAGCAGAACACGGAGGATTGGTGGAGGGCGACAAAGCGTGTTCTCCGAGCCGTGCTGATTCAGGCAAGGGTTCGGGCGGTCGAAGTGCGTGGGATAGGCCTGACGGGGCAGATGCACGGACTCGTTCTTCTCGATGAGGCCGGATCGGTCCTGCGCCCATGTATCATGTGGAATGATCAGCGCACCGGAGCGGAATGCGAGCAGATAACGCAAAACATCGGCTCAGCCCGTCTCCTCGAATTGACCGGAAATCCTGCACTTCCGGGTTTTACCGCGCCGAAGATCCTCTGGGTCAGAACCCATGAGCCAAGGATCTATGAACGGGCAACGCACGTGCTTTTGCCCAAGGATTACATCCGCTATCGGCTGACAGGCGATTTTGTTTCGGAGATGTCGGATGCGTCAGGCACATCCCTGCTGGACGTTCGCAACCGCCGCTGGTCCTCGGAAATTCTCACATCCCTCGAAATCCCGGAACGCTGGCTGCCTGAACTTGTGGAATCGCCGAATCGGACCGGAGTTATCAGCACCATGGCGGCAAAAGCCACAGGATTGAAAGCGGGAACTCCGGTGATCGCCGGCGGAGGGGATCAGGCCGCGGGGGCAGTGGGGAGTGGAACCGTGACTGAGGGGGTGATCTCGGTGACAATCGGCACGTCCGGAGTTGTGTTTGCCCACAGCGACAAGTACCGCGTCGAGCCGCAAGGACGGCTTCACGCGTTTTGTCATGCCGTGCCGGGAAGCTGGCACCTCATGGGTGTAACGCTTTCCGCCGGAGGTTCTCTGCGTTGGATCCGGGACAGGCTGTGCGTTGAGGAGAAAGTGCTTGCGCGAAAACGCGGTGTCGACCCCTATGTTGTTATGATGCAAACAGCGGCGAAAAGCCCGGCCGGAAGCGAGGGACTCCTGTTTTTGCCCTACCTCTCGGGCGAACGAACTCCCTATCCCGATCCGCTTGCACGGGCAGCGCTGATCGGATTAACGCTGCGGCACGACAAATCCCACATCATCCGTTCTGTTCTCGAAGGTGTTGCTTTCAGTCTTCGGGATTGCTTCGAACTGATGCGGCCCATGGGAATTCCTGTTAACGAAGTGCGCGTCTCCGGCGGGGGCGCACGGAGTCCGTTGTGGCGGCAGATTCTCTCGGATGTTCTCCAAACACCGCTTTCAACCGTCACGACAACGGAAGGCGCGCCCTATGGAGCTGCGCTGCTCGCGGGAGTCGGATCAGGAATTTTCGGTTCCGTCGCCGAAGCATGCGGCAAAACTCTTCGGATTGGTTCCACGACCAACCCAGGCCGGGACGGGCAACTCTATGATGACCTGTATCAGACATATCGTCAGGCGTATCCTCAGAACCGAACCTTGTTCCACACACTTTCGAGATTGAAGCAACAATGAAGACGAGAAAACTTGGATCGAACGGCCCGGACCTTACAGTGATCGGCTTCGGCGCCTGGGCCATCGGCGGGCCGTGGATCTACGGATGGGGAGAAGTGAATGACGACGAGTCGGTGGCCGCGATTCACACGGCGCTCGACGAGGGAATAAATTGGGTCGACACAGCGGCCGCCTACGGCTTTGGACATTCCGAAGAGGTCGTTGGAACGGCTCTCAAGGGGATACGGCATCGCGTATTTGTGGCGACAAAGTGCGGTCTGGTCCCCGATGGAAAGGGCGACGCGTACAGGAATTCCGGTCCGGAAAGCATCCGGAAGGAAATGGAAGACAGTCTGAAGCGTCTGCAGACGGATTATGTCGATTTGTACCAGATTCACTGGCCCGACGTCAACGTTCCAATCGGGGATTCATGGGAAATGATGGTGCGGTTGAGGGATGAAGGAAAGGCGCGGTATATTGGCGTCAGCAATTACAGCATTCTGGAGATCAAAGCCTGCAAGGCACTCGCTCCAGTACAGTCCCTTCAGCCGCCCTACAGCATGCTTACCCGGGAAGCGGAGACTGATGTCCTGCCATATTGTGAAACAAATGGAATTGGCGTCGTGGTTTACAGCCCCATGCAATCCGGATTGCTCTCAGGCAGATTTGATCCGAGTCGGCTTGCCCCCGATGACTGGAGACGCAAATTCCATTGGTTTCAGGAGCCCAAGCTGTCGGCGGCGCTGGCTCTTGTTGATGATCTCAGATCCCTCGCGGCCAGCAAGCACGCGACGGTCGGGCAGATCGCCATCCAGTGGGTTCTCAGAAATCCGGCTGTCACCTCGGCCATCGTTGGGGCCAGACGACCCGCTCAGATCCGCGAAAGCATTGCTGCTGCGAATGGCTCCCTCACAGGGGATGAAATCGCCCTGATCGATAAACTGCTTCATCAACACCTGTCTCACCTTGAATAAGGCAAAAATCCTTCTTGATACCGATATTGGAACGGATGTTGACGATGCTGTCTGCCTGGCATATCTCCTTTCCCATCCGGAATGCGACCTCCTCGGCATCACGACAGTAACGAGGGATGCCCACAAGCGCGCAATGCTGGCAAGCCCCGTTTGCCTTCATGCCGGACGGGAAGTGCCGATCTACCCAGGCGTTGAGCTTCCGATGGTGGTCGGGCTGAAACAGCGAGTGGCGCAGCAGGGCTGCTCTCAGTCTTTTTTGGAGATCTTCCTTTTTTTTATTATTTTTCTCCTGGCACCGTCAAAAAAGCGCCAGTAGCTCAATTGGATAGAGCATCAGCCTACGGAGCTGAGGGTTAGGGGTTCAAATCCCTTCTGGCGCACAATAGCGGGGTCCCGCCTCCAGAGATTGCGGATTGCGGAATGGTGATTGCGGACTGCGAAACGCGGGATTGCGCCGTTTAACCAAGCTTAACACAGTCCGAAATCGGCAATCCGAAATCCGAATTCAACTGAGGACTTCTTGCGCTCGTTGGTTCTCCCTTTCTAGAGTAACGCGAGGAAGGGACCCCTCACATGTTCAGCAATC
>JBBDYD010000026.1:0-1287 GCA_040901865.1 Bacteroidota bacterium
TCAATGCAAGCAACGTCCAGTCCGGAAAGCTTTGCCGCTTCTCGCGCCCCTATCTTCGCGACTACCGCGTCGGCGAAGTCAAGAACCCCAAGATTCGCCTTGCCGTCGCGGTTGCTGCCTCATCGGCGTTTCCACCGTTTCTCTCTCCGCTGGAGCTCAAGCTCAAGGATTCCGATTTCACACCAGGAACAGGAAGCGACCTTCAACATCCGCGGTTTACGACGAACATGATGCTCACGGACGGCGGGGTTTATGACAACCTCGGCCTAGAAACGGTGTGGAAGGCGTTTGATACGGTGCTCGTCAGTGACGCCGGCGGACAATTCAGCGCGGACCCAGATCCGAAGAGTGATTGGGCGCGCCATAGCAAGCGCATCTTGGATGTCATCGATAGCCAAGTCAGGGCGTTGCGAAAACGACAGCTTATGGAATCGTTCAAGGACAGGGAACGGAAGGGAACGTATTGGGGAATCTGGGCGGACGTTGCCAATTACAAGCCGTTGGATCCTCCAGCGTTGCCTTGTCCGCATGATCGAACGCTTGCCTTGGCCGGTGTCTCCACCCGCCTTGCGAAGATAGACGAAACCACTCAGGAACGGCTCATCAACTGGGGATACGCTGTCTGTGATGCAGCGATGCGGCGGCACGTTGAGCCAGGTCTATCAGGTCCGAAGGAATTTCCGTATCCCACAGCTAAGATCTGAACCGAATGACTCCATGCAGCTCTTCCCCCGAACAATTAGGAGTCCACGTTGTCAAACAAACCTGAAAGATTTGACTTTGAAACAAGTAGTGAAAAAAAAGACAAGGACGGATTGAGCCAAAAAACGAAAACGAGAGTCTCGTGGGACACGATCGACATCATTGCATCGTTCGCAGGACTCGTGGCACTACTCATCGTGATCGGAATGTTGAGCGACCTTGTTCCGATCAACAGGTCGACGGTCGCCTTGGCGAGTCTCTCCGGTCTAGGAGCAGTTGTTATGGGCGTCCGCAGATCCGCCAACAAAAACACAGACCGTGACCGAAACTGAGGAATAGGTCTCGGCAAAACGCTCGGTATTTCCGCGCCGCTAACTACACGCACTCGTGGTAGGAGTCAAGGTGCCGCAATCGATTCCAAACTGGGGCGGAAGGCGTGCTATCCTCTTCGTCCACGGCATCGGGGATGCCAAGCCAGGCCACTATCAGGATCTCGTAGATCGCTTCCGAGCGATTCTCGGAAATGCTGGCAACGACTTCGCTCTTTATACGCTGTATTATGACGAACAGAATGATTGGTTCGCA
>JBBDYD010000027.1:0-8349 GCA_040901865.1 Bacteroidota bacterium
TTTCGATTCTCAGTCTTCGCCGGATCTTCTCAGTCCCGCGATGTACCGGGAGTTTATTCTCGGTCCCACGAAACGACTGATAGCTTCCTTTCATCAACTGGGCGTCAGGCACGTTCCGCTCATTATCGGAGGAAATACGACGACGATTGTGGAACTCTATGCCGGGACTGGAGCAAACAATATCCTTTGTGACTCAACCGCTGATGGCGATGTGTTTCTTTCCGAATGCTCAAAGCGAAAGATCGCATTTCGTCGGAATATCAGCTCAGTGGATTTTCTGACAGCGCACCCGGATGAATTGCGCCGGCAGGCACTGCAGTACATGCGGGAATCCCAAATGTATTCCGGATTCATCCTGGGTACCGGTGTCGTGCCCTACGGAACGCCTGTTGCCGCGTTGGCGGCGATTCGGAGCGCAGTTGAAGAAGTCGCCGCCGGCGTTTCTGCGAGACCCTAATCCGAAATCGACAATTCGAAATCCGCAATCACATCGAGTGTCGATTGGCCCGATTACGGAATTAATTTCATCATTATATATTGATTCACTCTCTCTCTAAAATCCGCTAAGGAGCCTTAATGCCGTCACTTCGTGAAGTACTTACGCAATCTCAAACAATCCACTATTCCACTGCGTACAAGGTTGAGAAAACTGTCACAGAGGAACTTCAGGCCCACATCGGGTCTGTCGCAGCGACGCCTGCACCTCTCTCCGACCCACCGGCCCGCACCATTCTGGTCAGCGTTGCAGGGGATAACAAATCGTGGAAGACTATCAATCCTGCTCTCGATACGTCCAAGGACTGGATGATGCTCCGTGTTCAGGATGGCAAGGGAGTGGAATTCAGGGCTTCCCGGCCTCATTTGCTCTACACGTTGTTTCGAAAGGCGATGGATGAGTGGCAGGAGACCGATGTGAGAGAGTTCTCGAAAGGGAAGATCCTTCATCCTGCCTTCCAAAACCTGCGCCCGGTTTACGATATTTTCTTGATCCAGCACGCCAGGTCGGTCCGGAATTTCGATCGCCCCACATACTTCAAGGAACTTGCACGGCTCGGATTCTCTCATGCCGAAGTGAACGGGCTTGCCTATCCGGTTCCGTTCGAACAAGGCCCCAAAGGCGAACTCCTCCACAGGTTCTATACATATTGCCCCGCGCTTGATCAGTTTGTCAGCAGTAAACTCACAAAGGGATTTTATGATGAGGACTACCTTCAGGCGAATCTCAATCTTCTGAAGACAAACGCTGAGCTTGCGGAGAAGTATGGCTTAACTCCGGGAATCGTTTGTTTTGAACCACGGTCGGTTCCGGATGAGTTGCTCCAGAAATACCCGGTTTTGCGTGGAGCACGTGTCGATCACCCTCTGCGAAGTTTCCGTCCGCGATTCAACCTCTCGATCGCCCATCCGGTGGTGCGCGACCATTATGCTGAGATGGTGCAGAATCTGTTGAAGGAGGTGCCGACGATCAGCTATATGTCCGTCTGGTCCAATGACAGCGGCGCCGGATTCGAATATACGAGCTCCATGTACGTGGGCAGAAACGGCGGAGGATATGTTATCAGGGAATGGAAAGGCGACAAGGAAATCGCGGAAGCTGCGGCGTTGAACCTGGTTCGCTATTTGCGAACGCTCCGCGACGCCGGCCGAACAATTAATCCGGCATTCCGCACTCTGATCCGCCTTGAACCGTTCTGGGCCGAGCACGATTACATCTGGAGGGAATTGGAGGATGGGTTGGATGTGGAGGTCTCCTCGCTTCAAACGAAAGGGTGGGGACTTTCATACAAGCATCCAAAATATCCCGAAGCTCGGGAAATCCATCAAATGGCCCTTTACAATCACTTTACCAAAGAGGAAACTCCGCTGATTCACGACCTTCAAAAAAAGGGGTCGAAAACCGATGTGTACTTCACTCCGGGAATCATCTGGAACCATGAACCTCTCATCGGTATTGCGTTCCCTTGGCTGGTGTATGATAAATTGAAAGACATGGCCGGTGCCGGAGTGGAAACCGCAGCCCTGCTCGGCGGCGCTGTTCCTGAATCGTTCGCTCCCTACAACATCAACCAGGAACTTGTCCGCGCATTTCAGGCCGACTCAGGTCTCAATCTCGAGGCATTCCTGAAGCAAAAAGCGACGCAATGGGTTGGTCCGGACCATGCTGATGATCTTGTGAAAGCATGGAAGCATTCAGATGAGGCTTGCCGGTCATTCCCAATTCCAATCTGGATCTATGCGGGCTGGGGAGTGTGGTACCGGCTTGCCATCCGTCCTATTGTTCCAAATATCGAGGCGGTTCCCGAATCACAACGCCGGTACTACGAGGATTTCATGCTCGCAACAACTCATAACAGGACGCGGATCGACCTCCGGTATGATGTCGGGTTCGATCTTGTGGACCCCGCACACGCGGCCTTCTGCGTCAAGGTCATGGATCGTGACCTCTTTCCGGAACTGGAAAAAGCACTCGCCATTATGGCGAAGCTGAAACAATCTGGAAAGGCGACACAGGCTTGTGTCACCGATCAGTTCGACCGGATTCGTGCATTGAAAAATTGGTACCGCACACAGCGAAATGTTGCACAGTGGGTTTCTTGTGTGCACGGATATCTGGA
Source organism: Bacteroidota bacterium (assembly GCA_040901865.1). GTDB lineage: Bacteria > Bacteroidota > Ignavibacteria > UBA10030 > UBA10030 > JBBDYD01. Next base: position 2,616 of record JBBDYD010000027.1, read on the forward strand.
GTCAAACGACGACTCGGCGAAAAAAGAATACCGTTCGTTGCTCAAGGCGATGGTTCTTGATGAGATCGAGAATGCCAGGGATCTGCTTTCACTTTGGGAGACATCGAAAACGAACTGGATGATCGTTTCAGGAGTCGGTGAAACGACATTCATCTATTATAAGAACTTCGGCGAGCTGGTGAAAAAGAAAATCGAGCTGATGCGGGGACATGAAAACGATGAACCGCACGTCGATCCGGACTTTCAGTGGCGTGTCCCGGGATTTACAGCATGAGAGGCTGGCTTGTCAAGACCATCGCGGAACAACATTTCACCCTTGGCCCTTCGGCTTCGCTCAGGGTGATTATTGGGACATTGAGCTGATGGTGAGCCTGCCGAACCATCACCTTTCACCTTTGACGGCGTTGCTTCATGTCTGAATTCAACACCGTCAACGGGATCGATTATGTTCTCATCGGCTTTTATTTTGTCGCCATCGTTTGGGTTGGTGTGTACGCCGCCCGCCGAAGCAAGAATACCGATGAGTATTTCAGCGGTGGAGGGAAGATCCCTTGGCTGGTTGCGGGCCTTTCGAACTGGGTGTCAGGATACTCGGCATTCATGTTCGTCGCCGCTGCCGGATTCACCTATCTGAACGGCATGGGCGCCGCGGTGATCTTTACCTCGGCGTTCTGGGCCTATTTGCTCGGGTACTACGTGTTCGGCGTACGCTGGCGCAGAGCCCGGATCCACTCGCCGCTGGAATTCCTTACAAAACGCTTTTCGTCATCGACGACGTATTTTTACTCGCTAACGGCAATTATTCCGCAGATCGTCGGAATCGGACAGGGACTGTATATCCTCTGTATTTTTGTTTCGACAGCACTCGGATTCAGTGAGCGTGTCTTCGACTTGGGGTTGGTGGAGGTGAGCGGATTTCAGCTCTCGATCTTACTGACAGGCATTGTCATGGTTCTGTATTCGGTCATCGGCGGATTGTGGGCAGCGGTGCTGTCGGATTCCATCCAGGCAATTATTATCGCTGTCATGACGATTATTATTTTCCCTGTCACGTTTATATACCTTGGAGAAGGAAATGGATTTTTTGGGGGTGTTGAGCGCCTGATCAATGAAGCTCCCGAGGGATATCTCACGGTGACCGGCGACGCGGCAAAGCCGCTGTTCCTCATTTCGTATCTTATCAATGTGATCCTTGGTTATAATGTCGGTTGGCAGCTTGTTCAACGGTACCACAGTGTCCCCGATGAACGAGACACGAAAAAAATGGCCCTCCTGTGCGCGGTACTCTCTGTTGTGGGGCCCCTGCTCTGGATCCTGCCGGTGATGGGCTCTCGCATCATCTTTCCCGACATTAATTCACTTTGGCCCTCGTTTGCGGTCCCTGCCGAGGCTTCCTTTGTGAGCCTTGCACTGAAGCTCCTTCCGCACGGATTGATTGGCTTTGTGGTGTCGGCAATTCTCTCTGCGACGCTTGGCCAGGCAAACGATTCGTTCAACTGGTTGTCGGCGACACTGACACGTGATGTCTATGCCCCGCTCAAGAAACGGCTGACCGGTAGCGTGCCTACCGATGCGACGCAACTCCGAGTCGCGCGAATCACGATGCTGGTGGTGGGCACGCTTGGAATCGGTGTGGCCTTGTATATCCCGACGCTCGGAGGCGCATTCGAGTTTGCTCTCGTCTTCTACTCCCTCACAGCAGCGTTTTCAATGCCGGTGGCGTTGGGGCTTCTGTATACGCGAACACCGTGGTGGTCCGGCATTGCCTCGTGTTCAGCAGCCGTTCTGGTTGCACTCTTCCTGATGGTCACGAACGTTTGGGAAGAACAAACGTATGTGAGGAACATGCTGAGCGAATCGGTCGTTGCCTGTGTTGTGTTTTTTGGATCTGCATACTGGTTTCGCGAAGACGATCCGCGGAACGCGACCATTCTTTCCTTCGCAAAAGATCTTAAAACCCCTGTTCCGGAATCGGGACAATCTGGTGTGATGGCCGGCCTTCGCATTTATGGGCTCTTAGGCCGGATTTGCATGGTTTTTGGTGGGATCCTGATCGCCTGTTCATTCCTTCCCTCGTCCGAAATTGCACCGGCAACGCTCAACCTTGTCGCGGGAGCGATGCTATTGACACTCGGCACCGTGGCATGGCTCGGAACGCGAAAACGTATCACTGCAGGAGAATCGCATCCGTGAAAAACCGAATCGTGAGGCTCAGCTCAGGTCAACTGCCTGCAGTTCTTCCGGGAGCTTCCCTTAAAGAGAGGCAATCAGAGAATCTGCGTGCAATCGCGGGGATGATTCAAACAGCCGGGAAACGAGGCTCAGATTTCATACTATTTGGAGAGTACGCAAATCTTGACCATCGATCCGTTTCGCAAGATCCGAAGGACTACATCGCAGATCCAATCCCTGGCCCTTTTGTTGACAAGGTTGCAGCTCTGGCGCGGAAACAAAAAGTCAATGTTGCTTTGCCGGTGTTCGGCAAATGGAAAGGGGAGATTTCAAGCTATGTGGTGTTCCTCAATCGGAAGGGAAGACTGGTCGATTGCTATCAAAAAACACACCCCACAATCGCTGAACAACGGTTGGGAATTACGGCGGGGAATGATTTGAAAATTGTCGAGCTCGATTTCGGATCGGTCGGCACCATGACATGCATGGACATCGAATACCCGGAGGTGGCCCAGGTGCTGATGGTTCGGGGAGCCGAATTACTTTTGTTTCCGCACGTCCAGGCAGGGTGGGGAGAAGTCGACTGGGAAATCCGGTATCGTTCCAGATCTGTGGACACAGGACTTCCCATGGTGTCCGCGTGCTTCGGGTACCCCGAAGGCCAATGGCGGCTGGGGAAAATGATCGGTCGCAGCGGAATTATCGGCCGGGACGGGGGAATCCTCTGTGAAGCCGGGCGTGGGATCGGAGTGGTGACGGCGGATGTTGACCTCGCCGGAAAGCGAGTCACAGAATTCTATTTCCAGTTTCCCGTTGACCGGACGCGGGCTGTGCAGGCGTCGCGCAGGCCGGAATTATACACCGATCTGGCCCGTTCGGGACTCAGAGACCGCGCCCTTAAGAAGTTGCTCGGGAATAAGAGAAAACTAAAAACATAATTGAATCAAGGATCAGGCATGCCAGAACCAGCACCCGTTGTCCTTATTACAGGCGCCAGCCGCGGATTGGGGCGGGGAATTGCCCAGCGCGTAGCGGAATTGGGCTGTTCGATCGTCGTGAACTACGCTTCGAACGAAGCTGCTGCGAGGGAAACAATCGACCTCTGCCGGAAAAGGCAAGCACGGCCAGATCAGCAATTCATAGCCGTGAAAGGCGATGTCGGTAACACCGGAGACCGTGAGGTTTTGGTCCGGAAAACAATTGAGGCGTTTGGGCGGATAGACGCTTTGATCAACAACGCGGGGGTTGGCCCGAAGGAGCGCCTGGACCTTGTTGATATGAAGGAGGATTCGTATGGAGACGTTATGGCGACGAATCTTGAAGGTCCGCATTTTCTCACGCAACATGTCGTGAAATACTGGCTCAAGGAGCGGCCTCGGCCTCTTCTTCCGGGCGGATTGGCGGTCGTGTTTATTTCGTCGGTGTCGGCGGAGATGGTTTCCACGAACAGGGGAGAATACTGCATGTCGAAGGCGGGACTCTCGATGTGTGCGAAACTCTGGGCGGCTCGGCTGGGTCCCGAGAATATCTTTGTTTGTGAGGTTCGACCGGGCATCATGGCGACGGACATGACCGGAGGTGTTCGGCAGAAATACGACGCGTTTATCACCGATGGCGTGGTTCCACAGAAACGGTGGGGCCAGCCGGATGACGTTGGACTGACGGTCAAAGCAATTTTGGCCGGCTATGTTCCCTTCTCTGCGGGGACGGTTATTCACGTTGACGGCGGACTTACCATTCCGAGGCTTTGAACTATGGTGAATATCGATACAAACTTGAAGATTGGCGATTTGAGACTACAGGTCGAGCGGATGTTCGAGCTGTCCGCGCACAAGATACTGAGTCTCGAGAAATCCTGGGATTCCTCCCGTGGAGCGCCGGTCTTCACGGCGGCAGGATCATACACCTCGCGCGGATGGACCGAATGGACACATGGCTTTCAATTCGGGTCCGCTTTGCTTCAATATGAAGCGACCGGCGACGGAAAGTTTCTGGCTCTTGGTCGTGCGGGAACAACGACCTCTATGGCCCGTCATGTCAGCCATGTTGGCGTTCATGATCATGGTTTCAACATTGTCAGTACCTATGGCAATCTTTTGAGAATGATGCGCGAAGGGACCATTCCGGAAACCGAATCTGAACGACAGGGTCTCGAGCTGGCCCTCAAGGTGAGCGGGGCGGTGCAGGCCGCACGATGGACCGCCTTGCCGGGCGGATTGGGTTACATCTATTCCTTCAACGGTCCGCACTCGCTCTTTGCCGATACGGTCCGCTCCCTGCGATCTCTTGCTGTTGCGCATCAACTCGGGCACGTCTTGATGGAGGAGGGGGATAACAAAGTGAACCTCCTTCATCGTCTTCTGGCACATGCAGAAACAACAGCGTTATACAACGTGTACTTTGGGAAGGGACGGGATGCATACGATGTTCGGGGTCGTGTGGCCCATGAATCGATTTTCAATCTCAATAACGGTTCCTATCGATGCCCCAGCACGCAACAGGGCTATTCTCCGTTTTCCACCTGGACCCGCGGCCTGGCTTGGATTCTTCTCGGATTTTCCGAACAACTGGAATTTCTTTCTACACTTTCCGGATCAGAGTTCAAGCCAGCGTGGAACAAGCGGGATGTCCTGCGGAGATTCAGCGATGTCGCAGGTGCCGTTGCGGACTACTACCTCGATGAAATGCCCACCGATGGAATTCCGTATTGGGATACGGGAGCCCCGGGTCTCGTTCGGCTCGAAGGTTACCGCGATAGGCCAGCGGATCCGTTCAACGATCACGAACCGGTGGACAGTTCCGCCGCTGCCATTGCCGCGCAGGGGTTCATCCGCCTTGGAAGATATCTTGCGGCCAATGGGCAAAAGAAAACAGGAATGCGCTACTTGAGCACAGCGCTTACCATCGCCAGGGCCCTTCTCTCTCCCCCGTATCTTTCAGAAAGTCCCCGGCACCAGGGGCTGATCCTTCATTCAATTTATCACCGTCCCAATAATTGGGACTACAAGCCGTCCGGCAGCCGCATTCCGCGGGGGGAATCTTCTCAATGGGGTGACTACCATGCGAGAGAGCTTGGCCTCATCCTGCTAAGAATGATTGAATCAAAGCCCTACTACTCTTTCGGCATTTGAAGAGGGATCCGGCTCAACGCCGATCTTGAACGAAGGGTGGTCGAACGCACGGAAGAACCGAAAGGCAGTATTTGAAATGGGGATTGAAGGCGCGGGGCGTGTCGGCAACAAAGAGCAGGGAAGCCCGGAGTATTGGAATATCTGGAGCGAGAAAAGGGCTACCGAATCGAGTTTTGGTCATGTCTCTGAAAACAAAAAACCCCGCCATTGGCGGGGTTTTGTTTTTGGTCCGATTCGTTAGGTGACCGTGACGTTCTTGGCCGAGGGGCCTTTGGGGCCGTTCTCGACTTCGAATTCAACGTTGTCGCCTTCATTCAGGGTCTTGTACCCGTCACCGTTGATGGCGCGAAAATGTACAAACACATCGGCGCCGCCAGTGCGTGAAATGAATCCGAAGCCTTTGGCTCCGTTGAACCACTTGACTGTTCCTT
>JBBDYD010000028.1:0-29383 GCA_040901865.1 Bacteroidota bacterium
GAACAATTGTGTTGACAAGCATCGATTGGTCTGGAATTGTCTCGCCCATCCCTTTAAGCTCGGCCAGAGCCCTTCCTGCGCTCAACGTTTTTTTCAAGACCTCTTTTGTTTCGATCTCGGCACGCGGCGGCAACGGAGGCAGGCTGTTATACGGTTTGTTCGGATCAAAGGCCATGGGCGGATCAATCCTCGTGAAATTGTCTTTCAAGGTATTGCTCGTAAACCGCATTGGCGGTTTCAATGTTCCTTGCGTCCCCGGTGGCCATTAAGTCGGCATATACCAACAGCGGCGGAACAGTATTCGCTGTTACTTCCGGACCATCAAATCCCCAAAACTTTTTCCTGATCTCGACCTTGCCATGTTCGTCTTTACGGAGCTTTAGTCGAAAGATCAATTCATTCAGAGGTTTGTCGGCGTAGATTGTTGTTATTTCCGGTTTCAAGTAGTGTGTAAGCATGGTCGCGGCAATTTCCCCGCCCCATTGCGCTTCCATCTCTTGAAGTTCAGTTCGTTTCCAAAAATCGTCATCCCGCGCTGTGTATCTTCCAACCAGAGTAAAGGGATAAAGCTTGACAGCGTACGCGGTAAGCCATTTGTTCAGGAGTTCTTTCCGGCGGACCAATCGACGCAGGTTGTCGTCGAACTCCAACAAATACCCTTGCGTTGTCAGATCCTTCATCACCGCGGCAACAGTCCCGAGGGCGACACCGGCAGCAGTTGCAATGGTCCTGTAATTCGCGTTCCGGAGGTCCGGATGACAAAGAAGTGCAAATAGTACTTTGAGCCCGGCACGTTTCCACGTTTCCCGTTCTGCCCCTTCAAGTTTTTGCGCCTGCGGTTTGTGAGCCTGGATATGAATGAGTGCAGGTGGCTCTTTGATGTATACATTGCCAACCGTGTCAACGAATTCGACCCCCAATTCCCTCATTGTCTGCCCGAGTTTTGGATAAACGTAGCGCGTGATGACCAACCATTTGTTTGGGTCACCTTTGTGTTCACGCGCAAGCTGACCCACTGCAATATTGGTCATCGTTTGCTTGATCACGGCAAGGTACTTGGTCGTCTTCCCAGGGAAATGTAGTGTTAGCTTTGCGTCGATCCCCGTCTCCCGCGTCCTCCCCAACAGCTCGGTTTTTTCGACCGTTACAATCCCAGTACGCTGGAGTACATCAACCACTTCGTCGAGTATTTCTTGTTCGGGGACCATTCTGTTCAGTATTTGATATGTTCATTACTTTTGAACATACGGATTATTGAACAGACCTTCAACAGGATTTTCAAAAAAGGCTGAAATAGGCAAAAATCAAAGGAAGCAAGCCAGAAAGGATTACAGACGACCCCACAAAAAGCCCCAAACAACCCCAAAAACCTACCCAAGAATCGGAATCACACTCTCCTGCATCGGTAAACCCGTTACAATCACCTCTTTTTTGGGCGAAATATATAGATCGATTTCGCTTCGAACACCGAATTTCCCGGGCAGGTAGATGCCGGGTTCTATGGAAAACGAAGTTCGCGGAATGATCCTCCGCTCGTCGCGGGTCTCCAAATTATCCATGTTGGCGCCGTTTCCGTGGATCACTTCGCCTATGGAATGTCCGGTACGATGGATGAAAAACTCGCCGTATCCCGCCTTCGCAATGGACTGCCGTGCGGCGTCGTCAACCTGCCAACCTTGTATTTCCTTTCCGGCCGAGAAACCACCCCGGACAAACTGCAACGCAGCGTCCCTCCCACCCTTCACCACATGGAATACTTTTTCAACCTCGGCCGGAACTTTGTCTGCCAGCACCCCTGTCCAGGTGATGTCCGCATAGACGGAACGGTCCTTCTTTTTCTTGGCCCAAAGGTCGATCAGAACGAAGTCTCCTTTGTGAAGCGGACTGTGCACTTCTTTCGTCGGTTCGTAGTGCGGATTGGCACTGTTGGCGTTCACGGAGCAGTTCGGATCGGCCTCGGTCCAGATACCCCGCTTGCCGAATTCATCCAGCATGAACTGCTGGACGTGATACTCGGTCAGACCTTCATTCCCGGCGATCTTCCGTTTCATGAAAGCAAACGTCAGATCAACAATCTCACGCAAATGCCGCGCACTTTCCATGTTGTCCGCTGCCTGCTCGTCCGACCAGCATGCTTCGAACCGCTGAACCAGATTCGCAGACGAGATAACCTCAACGCCCGCCTTCCGGACGAGCTCGATGGTCCCGGCGTCCACCGTTGCGACATAAGGAATCGCATTGCCGCGGGAATACTCCATCGCAACCGTCCGCAACCCCTTCAACGTCTTCATGAGCCCCTCTTCAAGGGATTGCCAGCTCACGTACACGATTTTCTCACCGGGGACATCATCAAGGTTCCATTGCTCGATTCCGTGCACAAGCTTCCGCGGTTGCCCCTGCGCGGGTATCAGATAATAATAGCGCCGCGTTTGCATGATGTGGGAGGGCAGATCAAGAATCCGCGACGCAAACGGATTGTTCCCGCGAAAATTGTACAAGAGCCAGGCATCGATCTGTTCTTCTCTGAGCGCCGATTGGATCTCGCGGACCGTATTCTCACTTAAAGCCATAGATCATCTCATCGTTGATAAACAAAAAAGCCCGGCGGTCATCACCAGGCTTTTTTTGAATTTGTCTTTCTTTTTTCCTTTTTACTTTTTACTTCTCACATTTCACTTCTCACTTCTCACTTCTCGCTTCTCGCTTCTCGCTTCTCGCTTCTCGCTTTCGCAAACCCTTCACTCTTCACCCTTTACCCTTCACTATTTTCCCGCGTACTCCACTACTTCGCGCTCAGGATTCTGCACCGGGCTCCGCTTCTTTCTTCGATACTTCTTCTCGATACCTTTCTGGGCCGGTTCCTCCGCCACGTCCGGATACGTGAAAATCTCATACTTGTAATTACGCAGAATAATATCATTCCCGTTCCGACCGAGCACATATTGCGGAAGGATGGGAATTTTGCCTCCCCCGCCCGGCGCATCGATGACGTAATACGGAACCGCCAAACCGGAGGTATGCCCGCGAAGCTTGTCCATGATCTCCAGGCCTTTGTGTACCGGTGTCCGGAAGTGATTCGTTCCCTTGGTCAGATCGGCCTGATAAATGTAGTACGGCCGCACGCGCATTTTCAGCAACTTCCGATGCAATTCGAGCATTACCTCGGCATCATCATTCACGCCCTTCATCAGTACGGCCTGGTTCCCCACCGGACACCCGGCATCTGCCAGCATGGTACAGGCCTTTTCAGCCTCCGGGGTGCATTCCCATGGATGATTGAAATGCGTATTTACGTAGATGGGATGATACTTCTTGATGATTTTGCAGAGCTTCGGCGTGATCCGTTGCGGGAGCACACAGGGCATCTTTGTGCCGAGGCGAATAATCTCAACGTGCGGAATGGCCCTCAGGCCTTCCAGGATCCGTTCGAGCACATAGTCCGTCACCATAAGCGGATCGCCGCCGGATAGGACGACGTCGCGCACTTCCGGATGGGCGGCTATATAATCGAGCCCGCCCTGAATCCATTTGGAATTGATCTTGCTCGAATCGCTCACCTTACGTTTGCGCGTACAGAAACGGCAGTACATTGAGCATTGACTGGTAACCAGGAATAAGACACGATCAGGATATCGGTGTGTGATACTTGGGACTGGACTATCACCCTCCTCGTTTAACGGGTCCTCAAGAGCGTTATCATCTTCGAGCTCAATCTTGTCGGGAATACACTGGAGCCAGATCGGGTCGCCCGGATAACGAATGAGGCTCAGATAATACGGATTGACGCGGATATGAAAGAGTTTGTTGAGCTTCTCTGCAAGCACCGGATCGAAATTAAAACGTTCAACGAGATCCTTGCCGCTATCGACACTTTGCCGGAGCATTTCCTGCCAAAGTTCCATCAGCGATTCATTCCTCCCTGGAGGTGTTTGGTATAAATGACGAGATCGTCACCGGGCGAGTAGTAGTCCTTGATCCTCGACTCTTCCACGAACCCGTTCTTTCCGTAAAACGCCCTCGTCCTGTTGTACGACGCCTGCGACGAGGTCTCGGCAATGATTTTCCGTCCCCCGCGTGATGAGACCAGTTCGAAGCAATGGTCCATTAACTCTCTCCCGACCCCGCCGCCGTGATGGCGAACATCCACAGCAAGCCAATACAAGTCGTACGTTGTCTCGGTCAACGGCGTTGGACCCACACAATAATATCCCAGAACTTTATTCTCATGATCTGCACTAGTGAACATCAGGTAGTCCCGTTGGTCCGGCTCTTCAACCACGATCTCCATCAATTCCACGGCAACATCGATCTCTTCCTTCTTGAAAACCCCCGTTGTAACGAGGATTTCCTTCAGAGGCTGGATATCCTCTTTCGCAAAGGGTCTGACGGGCATAGATCACTACGGCATCCTTTCCAGTGCATACTCGACGATCTTTGCAATCGTGTCATCAAACGACAACCCATAGGCCCGGGCCGACCGCGCAAACCCCGCATCGTCGGATAGATCCGGATTCGGATTTACCTCAAGAACATAGGGATTATTGTTTTTATCGAGCCGTATGTCAATTCTCCCATAATCCCGAAGTCCCATGAGCCGGTAACATCTGAGGGCGATGTCTTTGAGCCGCTTTTCAAGATCGACCGGGACATTCGCAGGGCACACTCCGACCGTTCCAACGTACTCGGGCGTCCCTTGCATCCATTTGGCATTATAAGTGACAATTTTGGGGAACTCAGACGGCAATCCCGAAAAATCGATCTCGGAGATTGGCAATGCAATCGGGCGTTTGTTGCCGATGATTCCGACATTCAGCTCGCGGCCATTGACATACTCCTCCACCAGAGCGGGCTGGTCGAATTGATTAAAAATGTGGCGAACGCGCTTCCGCAGAGAAGCGAAGTCTTCCACGATCGAAGTGTTCTCGATCCCGACGCTCGCGTCTTCCCGCGATGGTTTGACGATGATCGGAAACTTGAGCGCCAGAGCTTCTTCCGTCAGTTCGCCGATATTCTTGTAAATCGCGAATCTTGGTGTTTTGATCCCATGGTGCGTGAGGATTTCCTTGGTCCGGGCCTTATTCAGACACGTCCCCAGGACAAACGCCGGCGCGCCTGTGTACGGCACTCCAAGGAGCTCGTACAATCCGGCTACGTGCATTTCGTGGATCGATTCGTTTCCCACGGATTCGCACAGGTTGAAGATCACATCCGGCTGTTTTTGTTTGACAAAATCGAGCAGGCGTTGAATGTCACCGTTCATGTTGAACAGCGTTGCTTTGTACCCGGCCTGCTGAAGAGCTCCCTGGACATGCTCCCGCTCTTCGAGAACCCCGACTTCGGACATATCGATCATACTGGCACTCGCAGCCGCCAAGACTTCCTGTTTCGTCGCCAACTGCTCAATCCGACCCGTCTCGGAAATATACTGCCTGCCTGAGTCAGTCATCACCGTCGGCTCGTTGAATACTATCGCTACGTGGACTTTCTTCGCCATGGGGTTCCTTTGGATGGTGATCCTTACGCCAATCCGTATCGGCGGATAGCTGCATCGAGCACGGTGTTAATCATTGCATTGTATTCGATTCCCGCAACGCGCGCGGCCTGCGGAAAACATGAATGCTCTTCTGGGTTCGGCAGAATCCCCGGCAAGGGGTTCAATTCGATAACGTGCGGTTCGTCGTGGGCATCGAGACGAACATCAATTCGACACCAATCGCGACAACCGAGAACCCTGTATGCCTCACGACAGACAGCTTCGATTTTCTTTTGCAGGTCAGATCCGATTCTGGCGGGGCATTCGTGAACATCGATCGGATGCTCCAGTTGATCCCAGACCCACTTTGCCTCATAGGAGTAGATAGGATTGACCCCGGGAGGGAGGGAATCAAAACGAATTTCGACGACGGGCAGCGTTCGCACATCCGGATGGTTGCCAAGCATAGCCACGGTAAATTCCCGACCGGAAAGAAAATGCTCGATGAGGGCCGGCTGCTCGTATACACCGACAATTTTTTCCACCTCTGCCCGCAACGCGCCGAAATCGCTTACAATAGAGTTATTAAAAATTCCCTTGCTGGATCCTTCGTGGAGGGGCTTGACGATAGACGGGTACGAGTAATCACTCTCACGCAGGTCTTCGAGCGATGGAATAACGCGAAATGAGGGAGTCGGGATCCCGTAATAAGAGAGAATCTCTTTTGCGCGGGATTTATCGAGACAAATACCTAACGTGATGGGGTCTGAACCGGTGTAGGGGATGCCCAACATCTCCAACATGGCCGGGATTTGAGCTTCCCGGGACGCTCCGCGGAACCCTTCCGCAACGTTGAAGACAATATCAGGGCGAATTTCTTTGAGACGTTGAAAGGCGTCTTCGTTTGCTTCGATGAGGGAGACACGATGGCGTTGTTCGAGCGCCGCTCGCACGGCGTCGATGGTCTCTTGCGTGTCCCATTCTGCGTATGTGTCAGTTTTCGTCGCTTCCTTCAGCACGGGCGGCGCGACAAGTGTCGTACCGTCATCCTTCAGTTGCTCAACTTCATCACCCGCGACTTCGTCTGCATTCTCTCGTTTCAGATTATAGACGAGAGCGACATGCATTTGTCGTAGCAAGCAGTAACCGAACCTTTCAATTATGGAGAGGAGCTGTAACCATGTATCAATGAACAGAACTAACTTGTTATAAATATAATCTTTTACGACTCCTTGTCAAGAAAAATCGTCATCCTCGACACTCAAATCGAGGAGGAGGACTTGACTTTGATGATGAGAGGAGGAGAGGTGAAGAATGGAAAATGGAGGATGGAAGACGGATGAGGGAAGATGGAAGTTGGAGATCGGAGGTCAGAGGTCAGAAGTTGGAGGTAAGCGGGATTGAAAACCGAAAGCATCAAGAGACAAACGGAAATGAAACAGAAAAATGTCCCGCCTCTCCGAGATTCCGCTCATTGGCGGGATTTCAGAGAGCGGAACAAAAAGAAATGAGTATTTTGCTTTTTATTCCGCTTTCCTGCCCCGACTTGCCTGCCCCGTGCTTTCTACGGGGTCCCGAGTTGTTTATCGGGATGCTTTCTATCGGGGAGCGGAATTGTGCCTCACCTGAGGGTGAAATCAGACCAGAGATCTTTACCGGGACGGTCATCAGCGCCCTCTCCCGACTGATTTCTTCCTACTACCTACTCTGAGCTTGACCTCTGCCCGAACTTCATTCCGCACTTCGGGCATTCCAGAGCCTCGGCGTCTACCCGGGTAGAACAGTTTTCACAGAAGAATTTGTTCTCCAACAGATCCGACTCCTCCGCTCCTTCGACGCCTGCCTGCCGATCGGGGTTTCGTGTCTTCTTTCGGCCCGAATACCATGACTGCAACACCGCAAACAGGACCAGAAGGGCCATGATAAAACTCTGAACGGAGTTTTTCTCGATCGCTGAATACACAAGATACCCGGCGAAGAGCATCCCGATCATCATCGACACCGTCGGGCCTTTTAATCCGCCTACAGATCCATCCGTCGCTTTGCCGCGGCCAAAAACCTCCCCCAGCGTGTCAAGCCAGCCCTTCTTCTTTACATAACCGCAATGAGGACAAAAACTGGCATTTTTGAGCTTTTTTTGACCGCATTGGGTGCACTGCTCTTCTATATAGAGATCTTCGCCGGTCAACTTAGTTATTAGGTATTAGTTATTAGGTATTAGTTATTAGGTATTAGTTATTGGGTTATTAGGTCTGAGGTTTCAGGTTCAACGTTGTTGTTACCGCGGTTTCACCGATGAAACTTCGAACCTCGCACTTCGAACCTCGAACCTACCACCATCCTACACTCTTACACACATACACTCTTACACTCATACCCTCTTACACTCTTACACTCCATCCTTCTACCCAACATCCCCCAACTCCCAAATGTTACGATAATGCTCTTTAAAATGCTCTCGGAGGGCTGAGTTTCCCGGGAGTCGGAGCTCGGGATCCTGATGAATTAATGCGAACGCTTCGTTTCTCGCAGCTTTGAGTATCTCGGCATCCTCCAACAGGTCTGCAATCCTGAATGCCGGTAATCCGCTTTGTCGTGTCCCAAGAAACTCCCCTGGGCCTCTGAGTCTCAAATCGACCTCGGCAATCTTGAACCCATCGTTGGTTTCTACCATAGTCTCAAGCCGGGTCGTCGCCTGACGCTCCTCCTGTTCGATCTCAACCGGGTCCCTCTTCCGTTTCCCCTCATGAAACCAGGCATAGTTCGCAATAAGGATGCAGTACGACTGATCCGCCCCGCGGCCCACCCTTCCCCGCAACTGATGGAGCTGTGACAACCCGAATCGCTCGGCGTTCTCAATGACCATCACCGTTGCATTCGGCACATCGATACCAACTTCAATCACGGTCGTGGCAACCAGAATATCCAGCTCCCGGTCTTTGAATTGCTTCATGACTGCATCTTTCTCCTCCGTTTTCATCCTGCCATGAAGCAACCCCAGTCGCAGGTCCGAAAAGTGATGAGAACTCAGAACCTCGAACTCCTTTGTGGCTGCCTTTAAGTCGATCTTCTCCGATTCTTCAACCAATGGAAACACGATATACGCCTGGCGGCCGTTCTTAATCTCCTGCTTGAGAAAGCTGTACACCTTGTCCTTTTGATGCTCCAGCCGAATCGCCGTCTTGATCGGCTTTCGATGGGCGGGCATTTCATCGATAACCGATACGTCGAGATCACCATGAATTGTCATTGCCAGGGTGCGCGGAATGGGCGTGGCGGTCATTACAAGCACATCCGAGTTAGCCCCCTTTTCCTTCAACGAAGCCCTTTGAACAACTCCGAACCTGTGCTGTTCGTCGATCACCACGAGGCCGAGCTGGCTGAATTCCACCTGTTTTTCCAGTAATGCATGCGTTCCCACGATGATCTGCCCATGTCCGCTCCTGACGTCTTCCAGGATGTCTTCGCGCAACTTCTTCCTCTGCCCCCCAATCAAAAGCCGGATCGATACGGGCATACCCTGGAGAAACGAAGACAGCGTTCGGTAGTGCTGGTCTGCCAGGATCTCGGTTGGGGCCATGAAGGCGGACTGATACCCGTTGTCGACGGCGATCAACATGGCCATCAGAGCAACGATCGTCTTGCCGCTCCCGACGTCTCCCTGAAGGAGTCGGTTCATGGGCTCGGTTCGCCGCATATCGTCAGCGATTTCACGCATGACTCTTTTTTGTGCTCCCGTAAGCGGAAATGGCAGGGAATCCACAAGCTGGCGAGCAAGCGCACTCTCCACTTTGTAGGAAATCCCCTTGACAACGTCGCGGTTGTGGTGGCGCCGAATGGCAAGCATCAGCTCCAGAAAAAACAGCTCGTCAAATTTCAACCGCCGCCGGGCTTCTTCGAGCTTCCCGGGATCTGGAGGAAAATGAACGCTTTGCAGGGCCGTGGGCAAATCGACGAGGTTCTCTTTTGAGCGGATCGAAGACGGGAGGATCTCAGGCACATCCTTCGCATGGCTCTTCAGCGCATTCCGAATGATCCTCCGGAATCCCCGGCTGTCAAGTCCCGCTCTCGCGAGATCGGCTCCTGACGGATAATTGGGAATCAGGGCGCCCGTATTTACCATGTTCCCCCAATCGGGCTCGTCTTCTTCCTCCGCTCCTCTTAAGCGGTCGAACTCAGGGTGAACGAACTGAGGTCGTCCGAGCTTGTCCAGGGTTGGAATGGCGGATACGGCAATCATCTCCCCCACTTCAAACGCGTCCTTGTACCATTGAACGCCTTCGAACCAGACGCATTGCACGAACCCGGTATCATCGCGGAGCGTCAGGAAGAAGATCACCCGACGGGACTGCCTCGATCGCTTTGCTTCCTGGCGAAACACGTTTCCAATAATCGTCACCGGTTGTCCCGCACGCATGTGGTTTCGAAGCTGGGCGATGGGGATGATCGTCCTGCGGTCAATATACCCCCGCGGGAAGTAGTACAGAAGGTCCCCGATTGTGGAAATTCCCGCCGACTGAAGGGTCGCCGCACGCTTGGGTCCGACGCTCTTCACATATTGTAGATCGGAACCGCGGGATTTTGCAGGGATAGTCAATCGAGGTCTTTCAGAGATTCTGAGAAACTCCGGGGGTGAGGATCCTAAGCCTGTCCTTCAGCGGTTCCGGCAATTGTTCCTTCAATTGTTCCGGCGTCCCCGTCAGGGCTGGGACTGTTCCGTAGTGCATTCCGATGATGAACTTCGGATTGATCAGGGTGCAGGCATGTGCTGCGTCGCGCGGACCCATGGTATAATAGTCTCCGATGGGAATCAGTGCAAGGTCGGGACGATGGACCGATCCGATTAACTGCATGTCACCAAAGAGGGACGTGTCACCAGCGTGATATACGGTGAACCCGTTTTCGAATCGAATCACGTATCCGGCCGCGATGCCTCCAGGAAGTGGCGGATCCACTATGTCCAGTGAACTGCTGTGCCGGGCATCGGTCATTGTCACGCGGATGCCATGGACTTCCGCGCTTCCCCCCATATTAATGCCATGTACGGACTTCACGCCTTTCGATTTGAGGAACAACGCGATTTCATGGATGCAGACAACTGCCGCCCCGGTCCGCTTCGCAATCTCTTCAGTATTCCCGAGATGATCGTCATGACCATGAGTGACACAAATGATATGCACGTTTTGGATCTGAGTGGCTCCGGCTGGGGCTTTTGGATTATCGAGCCACGGATCAACCAGAACGCGTTTTCCCGCGACGGATTCGAGAAGAAACGCCGAATGGCCGAACCACGTGACCGTCAGGCCTGTTGCGTACTCTTTCATTGTGGCACCTCTTATGGAAATACCGAGTAGTGTTTCAGTTTCAAGCCGGAAGTCTCGCTGGTGGAGGCAAACCGTTGAAACGGTTTCCAGGAAGTCTGTCATGACTGTTACACCCACAACTTAAGTTGTGGGTAGTAACCCCGCCCTTTACTTCCATGACAAGTCGTTTCAACGACTTCCTTCCAACAGCACTACGAAAAGGGAGACTGAAACACCAAATACGCTATTGTCTGGCGGTGTGCCCGGTTTGAAGAAGCACAATGCCAACGATGATTGCCGCAAGTCCAAGTCCCAGCCTTAGATCCATTTGTTGGTCTCCCCTGAATATACCGAACAGCGTTCCGGTAAGCGGGGAAAAAGCGAACGCGAGAGCGAGAGTGACACCGAGATTTTCAGATTGGCTGAGTGAAGTGTAAAAGCTCCACATTCCGAGACTTCCTGCGACAACCCCGCCGCCAAGAATGATCATCAGCCATGCGTTTGTATTCCCCGTGATCGCAAGGCCCTTCCAGGCCGGTATTGAGATCAGGCCCAGCACCACCAGGGCAACAGCAGTCCTGAGAGTGATGCCCGCAATCGGGGGAAGGCCAATCGCCCGCAGCCCGGCTTTTTCGAAGTACCCGCCGATGCCCCAGGCAATTCCCGCAAGAATGGCGAACAGAACATAGGATTTCATGAAGAGCTCCCGGAGTCGAGGTGGAATGGTTCAATTCAAAATACGAATGAATGGAGTAAGAAGGAAGAGTGGAAGAGGGTAAGAGGGTAAGAGGGAAAGAGGGAAAGAGTGTAAGAGGGAAAGAGGGGAAGTGGGGTTTAAGGTTCGAGGTTCGAAGTGCGAGGTTCGAAGTTTCGTCTATGAAACCCCGGGGACAACAACCTGAAACCTTAAACCCGAAACCTTGAACCTAATAACCTAATAACCAATAACTAATACCTAATAACCAATAACTAATACCTAATCAAAAAACACGCCGGGGCCCTTTACCAGCGACCACCGGCGCTCTGGGAGGTAGGCCCTTCGGCCTTAGAGTATCTCTTTGACCAGCTTCACCAGGTCATCGACATCGAACGGTTTCGTCATATACCCTGCCGCGCCAAGTTCATGTGCGCGCTTATGACTGATGGGATCGTCCAAGGCTGTGAGACAGATAAACGGGATCTCCGCGTCGCGCTTCGTCGAACGGATGCTCTCAAGCATGGTGAAACCGTCAATCGAATCGAGCCTGATGTCTGATATGATCAGATCGGGCCTGAACTCGGGGAGTTGCTCAAGCGCTTCTTCGGCTGATGTGGATTTGCGGACTACGAACCCTTCGTCCTGAAGTACTGACTCAAGAACGTTGACAAGCATTTCCTCATCTTCCACCAGAAGGATTTGTTTCATGGGAGGAACCCTCTGTGGTTGAGAAATTCTACGAATACGACTTTACGTCACGCCAATGTAGAAGAGATGAGGTTAGAGGGGTATGACAGGGGACACAAAAGATGGAAGATGGGATATGGAAGATGGAAGATGGGAGATGGAGAATGGATGATGGAAAATGGAAGCTTGCCCTGAGTCCGCCGCAGGCGGACGAAGGGATGGAAGATGGGTATGAAGAACTGAGGACTTGAATTTGCCCATTTCAGGGTTTTTTGTGGATTATTCTCCCACCGAGAATTGTCATTTCAACCTGGACTTTTTCGATCTGAATAGGATTTATTGTCAATATGTCTTCTGAAAGGACCACAAAATCGGCCAATTTACCCGGAGAGATTGAACCTTTCTCGTGTTCTTCGAAAGCGGCATAAGCATTCTCAATAGTATAGGCCCTGATCGCCTCTTCCACGGTGACCTTTTGCTCGGGAAACCAGCCGCCGGGATTCGCTCCGTCAGTGGTCCTACGCGCAACCGCGGCATAGATGCCAAGAAGCGGACTTAGCGGCGCGACGGTCCAATCACTCCCAAACGTCATGCGCACGTTGTTCCTCAAAAACGACCGGAATGGATAAGTGGTTTTGGATCGCTCCCGCCCTATGCGTTTCTCCGCCCATCGGCCGTCATCAATGGCGTGAAACGGTTGAACCGAGGCGATCACGCCAAGTTCTGCAAATCGCCTGAAGTCCTTCGGATGAATATGCTGAGCATGCTCGATCCGAAACCGCCTGTCCCAAGCCGGATTCTCCCTGATGATCCTGGCAAACAGATCGAGGATTCTGCTGTTGGCGCTGTCCCCGATGGCATGGATCGAAAGTTGCAAATGAGCTTTGTCTGCGCCTAATGCCCATCGTTCAAGCCGGCCGTCGAGCAGAATGTCGCTTGGCAAGCCCTTTGTGCCCGGGTCAGATGTAAAGGGATCGAAGAAGAGCGCGGTGGAGGAACCAAGCGACCCGTCGGCGAATGCTTTAAGCGAACCCACACGAACCCATTGATCCCCAAACGGAACCCGTATGCCGCTCCGGGAAAGATTCTCCCATTGGCTGAGGGGCAATCGGCAATAGAAGCGTGCTGTCAGTTCACCGTTGTCGCGCAGGATCTGGTAGGCCCTTAGATCAGATGAAGACGAAATGTCCTGGATGCTCGTAATTCCAAGTTTGCGCGCCTCTGCAAGTGCGAGCCGAACCACATCCAGCAGCTCCGCTTCGGTGGCATCCGGGATATGGGCATAGACCAGACTCATCGCCTCGTCTTTCAGGACACCCGTTGGCTCACCGGTCTTTGGGTCCTTGACGATAGAGCCGCCTGGAGGATCAGGAGTGTCCTTCGTGATTCCTGCGAGCTTCAACACGTGGGTGTTGACAAGCACCATGTGTCCGTCATACCGACTGACAAACACGGGTGTCGTCGGAGTGAAACCATCGACAAGTTCCTTTGTCGGAAGATTGCCTCCCGGCCAGTTGTCATGGTCCCAATCGCCGCCGGTGATCCACCGCTTTTGATACTTGACGGCTCTTTCCCTGATGCGCCGGGCAAACTCCTTTTCACTCGTCGCATCACGCAGGTCGACGCTTTGCAGCTGAAATCCGCCCGACGAAAAATGCGTGTGGTTGTCGATGAATCCGGGTAGCATTAACCGACCGCCAAGATCGATGACCTGCGTTTGAGAGCTGACCAACACCCGCATTTCACTACTTGTTCCCACACCAACGATCCTCTCGCCTTTCAATGCGACCGCTTGAGCAAGTGGCTTTGCCGGATCGACAGTCCATACCTTGGCATTCGTGAAGACAATATCGGCCGCTTGTGAAAAAGCCAAAACGGGGAAAAGAAGGAGGAAAAGGAGCTTCATGATATTCGATCCGATCGTCAGTTTATGTTTGTGAGTATAGAAAACAATTGAGAACTCTTCCACTTTTCTGCTTTGTAGAAATTACAAGTCGCTTTGGGCGGTCAAAATAGCGATATCCGCCTCTAATCCTATAATGCGTTTAGATTCAATGCGTTAGGATAGAAGTAAAATCCGCAGATAATTACGTCCCGGCGGTACGATGCGTGCCATTAGTAAGGCATGCAATCAAGGAAACACATAGCGCCGTTTCTGATAATCCTCACAGCGACGTTGGGTCTTGCGTTCGGTGCAATGGCAGAAACCACTCTCTCGTTGAAAAAAACCGGTGCTTCGTCCGTAGAAGTGTATCTCATCAACGATGAGCCGGTTGCTGCGCTCCAGTTTTCATTGTCGGGAGAGGGATTGACCCTCGAGACGATTTCGGCCGGGGTTCGTGTGAGTAATCAGAATTGGCAATTTTCGTTCTACAAGGTCAATGAACAGACGATCAACGTGATTCTGATCCGGACCGGTCTGACCGCTCTTGAAGCGGGTCAGGGCGCGGTGGCGACGGTTCAGATTCTGGCCAATGGTTCCGGCAGGATCCTGCTGAACAAGGTCGTGATCGCAAGCCCCGATGCAAAGAGCATCGCAGCGACGTTGACGAACCTCGAGTGGTCGGAACTCCCCGAGGAAACCGCCACGCTTGGCCAGAATTATCCAAATCCCTTTAATCCTGCAACAACGATTCCCTACACGATCGAACGTGAGGGTGCGGTGACGCTGGTTGTTTATGATATAGCAGGAAGAGAAATCAAGCGCGTGGCTGAAGGACAAAAACCCACAGGTTCGTATACAGCGGTGTGGAACGGAGTGGATGAACATGGATTCCAGGTTCCTTCGGGAATCTACCTGGTCCGGTTGCAAGCGGGAACGGATGTTCAAACAAAAAAGATGACCCTTACCCGATAAGACTTTTACCCCTTTCAACAAAAGACCCCGGCTTGTCGTCGGGATTTTTTTGTTTTTCGAACACGCAATTCCACAAACGCAGTTGCTGATCAGAAAAACGCCCCTTAAGGGGCGTGGAGAATAACCTCACAACTACTATTCCACAGGAGGGGACTTCTTCTGGGTCAGGAGGATGGCTCCCAGTCCCAACAATCCCGCTACAACAAGAGCTGTGACAATCTGGTCGTCCGATCCCGCAGAGATCTTTCCGGGCATCATCGGGGGCGTCGGCCGTCTGGGTTTCCGATACCTGTTCCATCCCAGCGAGTCGACGGAGGCCACTTGAAACTGAAACGTATAGGACCAAACTGAATCCCCAACCTGAACGGGAAGCAGTAAATTCACCGTACTGCCCTTGTTGTCAAGCAACCGCTGGCGAATTACGGCGGAATTCCGGTCAGTGGTCGGGAGCAGATCCTTCTCTTTCCACTCATTTCCATCGAAAGAAACGTTCTCTGCCGGCATGGCCATGTCGACGATATAACCTGACGGAAGGATGGTGGGAACTGCGTTGTCCCGATAATCCGGAATGTAGAGGGTTCTCGTATTCCGCACGGCGTAATAACGGTCGCGGACTCCGATGGAAACATCATCCCATTTCACTCTCAACGGAACGGATGACCGGTTCCGGAGTTGAAACCTAATGGCAGCATCGTCGATCCGGAAGGCGATCCTGATCCGATCATCCTGAAAGATCATTTTGCCGCCGGACGACGGAGAAACAAGCCGGTAGGTATAGCGGTATTTATAGCCGAGGGAAGATTGAAGCCGGGAAGCAGCGCTGCATCCGGCCAGGAGCACAACGCCGATGACAGCAATGCAGAAGAGTTTCGAAGTCATGATTCCTGCCACAAAATGAGTTGCCAGTCCGGGAGCGGTCCATGCGGGAGGTCATGTGAGCTCTTGTTGAGATTACGTCTTTTTTGGTCCAAGTTCCTCAAAGAAAAGACAACCTCTGCGTCTCTACTCTGCAATAAAAAACTATGACAAGCCTTTATCCAACGCAGAGACGCAGAGAAATGCAAAGAGAGAGCGCAGAGTGATATTCAAGGGCTTAATCGTGACCGTGTTCGTGATAATCCTTTGCGGCTTTGACGAAATCGCGGAATAATGGGTGCGGATTCACAGCCCGCGATTTGAGCTCGGGATGGAATTGGCCGGCGACAAACCAGGGATGATCGGGGAGTTCGATGATCTCCACGAGCGAATTGTCGGGTGAAATGCCGCTGAAAATCATTCCGTGCTCGTTCAGTTTCTTGCGGAACGCGTTATTCACTTCATACCTGTGGCGGTGACGCTCGTAGATCAGCTCTTTCCGGTATGCGGCATAGGCCTTTGTTCCCTTCGTGAGAGCGCACGGATACGCCCCGAGCCGCATAGTGCCGCCCATGTCTTTTACCTTTTTCTGATCCAGCATCAGGTCGATCACGTTGTGCCGGGATTTTTTGAATTCCGTGCTGTTGGCCCCGTCCAGACCACACGCATTGCGGGCAAATTCAATGACTGCGCACTGCAGTCCGAGGCAAATTCCGAAGAACGGAATCTTCTGCTCACGGGCAATTTGGATCGCCTTGATCTTGCCCTCGACCCCGCGTTCCCCGAATCCGCCCGGGACAAGGAGCCCGTCAAGTCCTTTCAGCAGGCCATCTCCTCCCCGTTGTTCAATTTCCTCGGCTTTGATCCATTGAAGGTCGACGGCAACATCGTTTTCGGCCCCTGCATGGACAAACGACTCATTGATGCTTTTATATGCATCAAGGAGTTCGGTGTACTTTCCGCAGATGCCGATGGTCACGCGTCCCGAGGGATGCTGAATCCGCTGGACGAACCTCGACCAGCGCTTCAGATCCGGTTTCGGACACTTGATCCCCAGCTTCTCCAGGACGATCTGATCCAGTTTTTCCTTTTCGAAGACCAGAGGCACTTCATAGATTGACGCGACATCCCTGCCTTCAACCACGGCACGCGATTCGACGTTGCAGAACAGGGCAATTTTTTCGCGCAACTCCAGCGAAAGCGAGCGTTCGGAGCGGCAAATGAGCACGTCGGGCTGAAGTCCGATTTCCAGCAGGGTTTTGA
The DNA here is from genome assembly GCA_040901865.1 of Bacteroidota bacterium. GTDB lineage: Bacteria > Bacteroidota > Ignavibacteria > UBA10030 > UBA10030 > JBBDYD01. Next base: position 17,136 of record JBBDYD010000028.1, read on the forward strand.
CGCTGTGCTGGGTCGGCTTGGTTTTCAGTTCGCCCGCAGATTTGATGTATGGAACGAGCGTCACATGAATATTAACCGCGTTGCGGTGCCCCACATTGAGCGTGAACTGTCGAATGGCCTCAAGAAACGGGAGGCTTTCGATGTCACCCACCGTTCCGCCGACTTCCGTGATCACCACATCATAATTCCCGCTCGCTCCGACGTTTGCGATCCTCCGTTTGATCTCGTCGGTGATGTGCGGAATGACCTGAACAGTCGCACCGAGATAATCACCGCGGCGTTCCCGCGAGATCACTTCGTAGTAGATCTGGCCTGTCGTCGCGTTGTTTTGCCGCGTCATGCTGACGTCAAGAAACCGTTCATAGTGTCCAAGATCGAGATCCGTTTCCGCACCGTCATCTGTCACATAGACTTCCCCATGCTGGAACGGGTTCATGGTGCCCGGATCCACATTGAGATAGGGATCAAATTTCTGAACGGTCACGCGCAAGCCGCGGGACTTAAGCAGCAATCCGAGCGAAGCGGCGGCAATGCCTTTCCCGAGCGACGAAACCACGCCGCCGGTGATGAAAACATATTTGGGATGCTTACGAGCCATGGAGAGAATCTTTCGGCAAATGCTGTGAGGGTGAAGATTTCAGGACTTTGAGAACACGCTCCACATCTTCCAGTGTATCAATGGGAATACTGTCATGGTCGGTGATGGCAACGACAATCTTCTGTCCGGCCTCGAGGACTCTGAGCTGTTCGAGCTTCTCGGCTTTTTCCAACGGCGACTCACCCATAACGGAGAACTTCAGGAGAAACTCGCGGCGGAACACATAAATCCCGATATGCTTGTAGATGGCAGCAGCGGCCGGCCAGTCTGCCTGATGCTGCTTGTCGCGGACGTGGGGAATGACTGATCGCGAGAAATACAGGGCGTGATGGTTTCGGTCGAAGACCACTTTGACCACTGCAGGATTGGCAAGCTCCTCAGGCGATCGGATGAGTTTCGCTGCTGTTCCCACGACCGCTTCCGGATCATTGATGAGGGCCTTCACAGCCTCATCGATCAATTCCGGAACGACCAGCGGTTCGTCTCCCTGAATGTTCACAAAAATATCGCCCTTCACTTTTTGCGCGACAGCCGCGACGCGGTCGCTTCCGCTGGGAATATCCGGAGACGTCATGACGACCTCTCCGCCGAAGGCCTTTACAACGCTTTCGATCCTCGTATCATCGGTCGCCACAACGACCCGATCCAGCGACTTCGCCAGTTTCGCCTGCTCATATACGCGCTGAACCATGGTCTTCCCCAGCAAATCAACCAGCGCTTTTGCGGGGAGTCGTTGCGATGCATAACGAGATGGAATGACGCCGATAATGGATAGCTTCAAAGGAATGATAGTTATTTAAGTTAGGTCCGAAAAGGACTGAGACCGAATCGTCATTGGTTATAAGTTCCCGGTTTTAGTTATTGGTTCTAGTTGTGGTTTTTGGCTTCGCGGTAGAACTAGAACCAAAACTCACAAACTACGACCAAGAACCACCAACTAAGAACGCCGTTTCCATTTTCCATTTTCCATCTTCCATCATTCCTTCCCCCCAATCACCTTCGGAACCTTAAAAAATCTATCCGTTTTTGCCGGAGCGTTTTTCAGGGCTTCTTCTGCGGTCAATCCCGGCTTCACGACATCCTCCCGAAACCTGTTGCTCAGATCAATGACCTGCGAAAGCGGCTCGACGTTGGTCGTGTCGATCTTGTTCAGTTTTTCCACATACTCGAGAATCTGGTTCAGCTGATGAGTGAACTTCTTCTTTTCCTCTTCGGAAAACTCCAGCCGTGCAAGTTTCGCAATGTGCTCAACATCTTTCACCGTGACTGCCATAGGTTCTTCTCTTATGGTTCGACAAAATTCTTTTCGATCTTCGAGCGCACTTCTTTCATCAGAGCCTTCCCCCCATCGTTTCCTTCAAACGCCCGGGTTTCGATGGGTTTGTCCAGGATAATTTCGATATCTGTCGCCTGAACCTTTAATGACCCTTTTGGAAGGATCTTGTAACTATGGTTAATAGTCACCGGAACAACAGGAACGCCGGATTTCTGCGCAAGAACAAACGCCCCCCGCTTGAATGCCTGAAGCTTTCCGTCTTTCGTTCGCGTACCCTCGACAAACAGCAGCACCGATGCTCCCTTACGAATCTGCTCCGCCGCCTTTTCTATTCCCCGCATCGCATCCTTGGGGCTCGACCTGTCTACCGCAATGTAAGGACCCCACCGAAGTGCCCAGCCCCAGATTGGAACGTAGGTCAACTCCTTCTTAAGCATGATCCGGATGTTATCCGGAATACCGGCAATCATGGCCGGAATATCAAACCAGCTCGCATGGTTTGCCGCATAAATCACGTTGCCGCCGCCGATGTTTTCCAGGCCCTTAACGTGAACCTTGATCCCGAAGATCCATAAAATGAACTTCGACCAATGTCTCGCAGTCATGTGGAACGTCCTTCCGCTGCGGTCGAGCGGAATGGAGACAATGGCCAGCGTTGAGTACGGAATTGCAGCAAGCAGTACGAGCAGGCCCTTTAAAATGGCGATCACCGGATCACCTCACATCCCTTCGACTGCTCTGATGCGTTTTTCGAGCGACGGGTGACTATAAAACAGAAATTCGATAACCGGGTGCGGGGATTTGTCGGCCATGTTGACCGCGCCAAGTTTCTGCAGAGCATTCGCAAAAGCCCTCTTGTTCCCCGAAGTTCGTACCGCATACGCGTCGGCCTGATTTTCAAACGAGCGGGAGAGCATGTTATTCAGCGGCGATGTAACAATGGAGTACACACTAAGCCACAATCCAAGCAGCGGTAAGGCGGCAATGGTCTCTCTTGATCCAAACCCGAACCACCCGAGGCTCATTTCGTAGAGCGTCGCAGTCACGAAAAGACCAAGAAATGTACTCGTCGTTCCGACCAGGATCAGTTTCCACACATGGTTCAGGGTATAGTGCCCCAGTTCGTGGGCAAATATCGTCTCGATTTCCTCGTCGGTAAAATTCGCCACCAAAGTGTCACCCAGGATGATTCGCTTCGACGACCCCAATCCGGTAAACGCCGCGTTCGCTTTCTTGGTTGTTTTGCTCAAATTGAAAACAAAAATACCTTTAACGGCAACTCCCACCTGTTTGCACAAATTTGCGATGCGCTCTTTGAGCGGACCTTCTTCAAGGGGCTGGAACTTGTAGAAAAGGGGAAAGATGAAGACCGGAGCGATACGGGCAAGCAGAACGGAGAAGAAGAACAACATGCCACCGACAGGAACCCACCACCACGATCCATATTCACGAAGGCAGAAAAACAGCGTAACCAGGACGATCGAGATCAGCGGCAATCCGACAAGAAGCCCTTTGGTCCTTTCCCAGAACCAAGCCGACAGCGACTGGTTGGAGAGCCGATGCTTGTGTTCCAGAAAAAACCCAGTGTACCAGCGAAGAGGCAGAGTGAGAATACTTTCCGCTACCCCCAGAACACCGGCAAACACAAGCAGAACAAGATAGTCATTGCCCGTAAAGCTCCTCACCCAGTTTTCGACAGCGGCTGTGAGACCCACTCCGACAATCAGGATCGTAAAAACAAATGCGATCGCCGAATGGATCAGTCCGGAAAGGAGTTTTGTCCTTTGGTATCGCTTGATCTCCTGATGATCGGGAGTGCGTTGTGCATTAAGGGGGAGACTCTTCTCTTGAAGCTGGCGGGTGGTGGTGGCTTCGGGGACTGCTTGATCAGTTAACCAATGAGTAAATCCTGCACGCTCCATCGACACTTGTTGGACATAAGGTGGGGGTCACAGTGGTTTGATTAACTTAGCAAATGAGCAGATGAAAAGCAAGTGAGCGGAAAGAAGTAAGACGTGAGACGCAAGAAGCGAGACATGATGGTTCGAACGGATTATGTAAAAAAAAAGCGCTCCAACAGGAGCGCTTTTGTAACTGAGTTTTCGGAATATCAGAGAGCGTAGTTAGCGCCGGCACGGATTCCGATGTAGCTAAGAGATCCGCCAGAGGCTAATATAATGTTGTATCCGGCACCAAAGTCAAGGCTCCATTTGTCGTTGAGCTTTGTCTCATATCCACCGCCGAACCCGATGGAGAAATTCGTGGAGCTGGCTGATCCGGCAAATCCTCCAAGTCCGCCAAAATTGAAGTTGAACGTCTGGCTGAAAGTCGTGAGACCCAGGTCGGCCTGACCATAGGGGCGCCCGTCACCTGGCGTGAAATAATAACGACCGGAAGCAAGAATAGGCATGACGCTGGAACTGGCCGAATTTTTTTCAGAAAAGGAGATATAGCCGAATGATCCGGCGAGAGCGAGGTCGTTCGTTAATCCGTATTGAAACCGGGCCTGGAATCCAAAACCAAACCCTGCGATGTTACCAAAATCGCCCATTGGAAGACCCAAATTGAGTCCGCCACCGACGGACATCGCACCCTCCTGTGCCGAAGCAGTTCCGGCGAGGCAAAGGGCAACAACAAACACAGAAAGAAGTTTCTTCATGAACGTTCCTTTTTATTATTTTGTGGAATGGGACTTTGTTATGCAAGTTCAACGCCTGCAAATATAGCATACAGAGTTGCGAATATCAAATTCACATGGGCTCAAATGAAAATAAAGATGCGCCCAATCATACAAAATAGGCCTTTTGAAAGGCCGGAAGTTACCTGTACAAGAGGTATGGCTGGCGCCGGGGAATGAAGGCGGCTCTGTCTCTCTCGCTCTTTCGCAACAAATCGTCGCCATTCCCGTTCGTCACCAACATCTTCCTTGCACCGTCCGAACCCATGACTTTATCGAACATCTGCACACGTTCCGGGCGTGCCCGATCGAAAATAGTCCGCCCGGGAACCAGCCTGCAAAGGGCTTCAAGGATGGAGATTTGAACCCCCCCGAGGTCAATCCGGTCACGGTCGGTAATGTGGATCTGGACTCCGCGATAGGTCTGACCCGTTGTGTCAAAATAGAACGGCTTATACGTCATCGGGCGGAAATACACCCCCTGGAGCCCCTGGGCATTGAGGTAGCGGGCCAGTTGTTGCCCGTCGATCCAGGGTGCACCGACCAGCTGAAACGGAAGAGTATAACCGACACCCTGGTTGGCTGTCCCAAGTTCTCCCAGCAGCCCTGTCATGACATAAAACATCGGAGTTTCCTCATTCGGAATATGCGGCGAAGGCGGCACCCAGGGAAGCCCCGTGTCATTCCACCATTGGTTCCTGCTCCAACCCTCCATCGGAACAACCGTGAGGGAACATCGCCTTCCGCCATTCAGCCACCCCTCCCCGTTGATCATCTGCGCTAACTCTCCGACCGTCATTCCATAGACGTACGGGATGGGATACATTCCTACAAACGACCTGAACGCCGTGTCGAGCACGGCTCCTTCGACACGAAGGCCTGTGAGCGGATTAGGCCTGTCGAGAACCACAAACGCAATATTGTTCTCCGCCGCGGCTTCCATCGCATACCCCATCGTCGAAATGTAGGTATAAGACCGGACCCCGATGTCCTGAATGTCATACACCAGCACATCAATCCCGCGAAGCATTTCGGGTGTCGGCTTTCGGGTTCTGCCGTACAGCGAATAGACCGGGAGCCGGGTTCGTTCGTCTACGTAGCTCTCGATGTACTTCCCCGCCTCCCTATCCCCTCTCACCCCGTGTTCCGGGCCGAAGAGAGCAACCAGTTGCACTCCCGGGGCGGCCGCAAGTACGTCCACCGTTTGTTGAAATGTAGACGTGATTCCCGTCGGGTTCGTGATCAGTCCAACCCGCTTGCCTTTGAGCAACGCGAATCCGCGATCACGAAGAACCTCGATCCCGGGTTTGACTTTCGCTTGCGAGACGAGAGATTCCGCCGGCATGCCCGGGATGGCCGCGACAATTACATAAACAAGAGGATAGAAGCGGTTTTTTTCAGGGAAGCTCTTTGCCATCGACCATCCAGTTTTTTACCCAGGCAAGTTCTTTCATAAGGCTCATCACTGCTGAAATGCTTTCCTGATCCAGATGAAAAAATCTGCCGGAAAACCGCTGCTTGACATCATCCGGGGCGTCTTTGACCAGGGTCTTCAAGAGCGTCGTTGATTTTTCCATTGTTGAGCGGAATTCGCCGGACACCTTGTCGTACCCTTCACCGTCCGGGCCGATCCGTTTCATGAGATCATACGATTTGGAAAGGAACTTCGCGAAGAATATCATGTCTTCGAACACTTGCATTTTTCCCGCACTGCGCGCCAGATCCAGGAGGATTCCGATCTCCTCCCTGAAACGAAATTTCTTGTTGGCATACAACTCCAACGCTGTTGCAAACCGCTCGGTTTCGGGCCGTATGCGCGTCATTGCCCGTTCCACTGTTTCAGGAGAGCGTTCAACTGCTCAGCGCTCAATTTCGGAGCATCATAGTCTCCGTGTGCCATCCTTTGTCGCACCGCTTCGAATAATGTCACCGCGCAGGCAACGGACACATTGAGGCTTTGAATCATCCCGAACATGGGGATCTGAAAATTACGATCCGCCTCCTTCGCAAACTCGTCAGAAACCCCGCGATGTTCGTTACCGAATACAAGCGCTACTTTTCGGGTTAGATCCAATTTGTACAACGAATCGGATCGAACCTCCAGGTGCGTGGCACAAATCGTAAACCCCTCTTTTCGGAGAGTGGCCGCACATTCGGCGGCAGTACGAAACTTGCGAAGTGCGATCCACTTTCCTGCACTCGCCGAGCTTTTTTTCCCGATACCCGGGAATTCCTCTTTTGAATAGACCAACTGCACCTGCATGACCCCGGCTGCATCACATGACCGAAGCATGGCGCTCACGTTATGAGGATCGTGAATATTCTCCATCACCACCGTCAGATCCGGCTGTCGTTTCGCAATAACCTCCTTGAGCCGCCGGGATCTTTTTTCAGTTGCCACGATCATTCCCTCTCACCTTCGAACGTAACAGTGCGCGGACCTGAAGCAAGATGACCGCTGTTACTACTGCCATTCCTCCCAACAATTGAACGCCATTGAGCGACTCCCCCAGGGCAAGATACGCAACAATGATGGCAACAACCGGTTCGAGCGTTGTTACAATACCGACGGTGCTCGCTTCCATAAGACGGAGTCCTGTCGTAAACATGCTGTGCGGAATGAGAATCGAGACGATGGCAAAAAGGAAAAGAATCCCCCAATCCGAAAACGTGTATCCCTTTTCGGCAATTTCCCAGGGTGTGTTCACAAAGAGCCAGAACACGGTGGCAAACCCAAACGCATAGGTGAGCGTCGTCCACACAGAGTACGTTCTCAGGAGATGTTTGCTCATCAGGAGCATGAAGGAATAACAAACGGCAGAGGCAATGCCGGTGACAAGCGTCCAACCGCGAAGTTGAATTGCCGACCAGTCTCCTCCGCTCACCGCCAGCCAACACCCGGCGAGGGACAGCACGAGAGCGATGATTTTAGCACCGTTCAGGGTTTCCTCACGGGCAACCACGACCGCATACAACATTACAAGAACCGGCGCTGTGTATTGGAGAAGGATGGCAGCCGCTACAGTGGCTTCCTGCACCGTATAGTAATACGTGAAGTTCGTTACGGCAATCCCGATAACACCGGCCATCGCAAATTTTGGCAAATCCCGCGTGTGAATGCGAAATACCGTCCGGTCCTTGAGTAGAAAATAGAGGGCAATAAGAATGAATGAAATCGAGGAACGAGTTTGGGTGATGATCAGCGTGTCGAAATTCGTGCTAAAGAGGAATTTTGCAATGGAGGCCGATCCCCCCCAAAACAGCACGGCAACCAAAATGTAGAAATAGCCTGCTGCGGGAGCCTTTTGAGGCAGCGTCATGAGGGTCCGGGATCTCCCTCTTCGTCTGCCAGCCTTCGATAGTATTCGCTTTGTTCTTCGTCGCCACTCAGCTCGTAGAGTCTCGCCAGGCGAAGAAGGAGTGTTTTCCGGTTTCCAACATGCCGCAAACCTTGCTTGACGAAATCGATAAGCACTTCGACCGGAGGGATGTTCAAATCGGGATCGTAGCAATCACAGGCGTCGAGGTACGGATCGGGCTCATTCGGCTTCACTCCCGCCGATTTACGGTAGTACTTGATGGCAAGTTCGAAGTTGTCGTATGCAGAGTATGTGACTTCAAAGACGCTGGCAAGCCACATGTAGGTGTCGTAGGCGATCTCGGGAAATTCACTTGCGAGTTTTTCACCGAAGAGGCAGAGCTCATCCGGACTGAGAGCATTATTCCAAAAGAGAAGCCGGTAGAGCTCCACCTCCCGGATGTTCTGCTCAAGGGCGTCCTGAAAAGCCTCGAAAAGATCGTTGAAGTCTGTGCTGTTGGCAAAGATATGTCGGAGCTCGTCGTTCGAATAGCGGGGCATGCAACTTCCGTCCGGAAAGCCATGAGCAGTATCCGAAACCGCGACATTGGATCCCGCGGGAGAAAAAGAAAGACTCAAAGTAATTAAAGGGCTGGCGAAAAGCAATAAATGTACGTGTCGCGTTGGACGACCATGAAACAACCGGACGGACTATCTTGCAATAATAATTTTCCGAACTTCCTGGACCGCGTCGGACTGAATTCGGACGAAGTACACACCTGCCGGTACAAGCCGGCCGTCGGCCAAACGCCCATTCCATGTCACTGTGTGGTTCCCGTCATGAACAACAGTATTCCTTAGAATTCTGACTTCCTCTCCAAGAATGTTATGGATCGTAATCAAGGGCGATTCGGATCTCTTCAGTATGAACCGGATCGTCATGGTACCGGAACCCATCCGGGGGAAGAATGGATTTGGGTAACTTTGATACATCTGAAACAGCGCTGGCTTTTCTTCCTGCACCGTTCTGACCGAAACAGGGTGCTCGAAGACAAGTTCGCAAACCACCGGCAAGTGATCCGAAGCTTGATGCAGCGCGTTGGCGATAGATTCCGAAACGGCAAGGTTTGGCAGCCGGTTAATGGAATCGTTATAATGCTGACCATCATTCCCGAATGGACGCACTGAACCAGGCACAAGGGATACTCCGCCCGACCCGGCCACCGATTGTGAAACGAGAATCATATCGAACCGGTCATCCAGTCCGCCTGTTGCGCCGCCGCCAAAGGCCCGCGTCCGTGTGGACTGGGTATGAAACCCGGCGTACTCGAAACTATTCCAGATCCCAGTCATCGAGAGCGGATCGACAGCATGCCCTTCGACGCCAGGCTTCACAGCAACCAGTTTTCGGTAACTGTATTCTTCTGACCCATAGATATTGAAATCACCGACAACAAGAAAATCCGTTCCAATCGGCAATGCATCCGTGTATTTGCGCAGGCTGTCGACTTCGGCAGACCGGGAGGAAGAATCCGGCTCACCGGCGTTCAGGTGAACGCTGATGACCCGCAGGGAAAGGCCAGTTTCTGTGTGAATGAGGGAAAAGTCATTCAGATTCCGAAGGGCCGTTTTGATCGGCTGGTTGGCAACAAAGCTGAATTTCGATGATCGGTAGAACAACATGTTATCTGAATCCGGGCCATTGACAAACACTCCCGCCGCATAGTCGGTGATTGATCCGGCATTCAATACTCCGATCAGGAATCCCGGGATGACAATCGAAGTATCCAACTCCTGCACCACAAGAATATCGGGTTGAATTGATTGGATGACAGTGCGAAAATATTCGTCCCTCTCCGCCCCATCGTAGGCAAGCAGGTTATAGGTTACCAAACGAACAGTATCCTGCGACTGGGCAAGAGAGAAGAAAAGAAAGAGTATGGCCGGCAGTTTCACGGAGAGTTCCCCCGTGGTATGGTCGGAATTTGCGGATTGAGAGTCAAGCCTCCAGATAGGAAGACAATATTCGGCATTGGGTGTTGAACGTTCGGCGTTGGATGTTTCTTTTTCGGGGATAAAAGATAATGTCCAATGTCGAACGTCCAATTTCCAACGTCCAATTTAGAGCGTATAGGAAGGAGGAAACCAAATTCGAAATTGCCCGCCCGAACGACCGTGTTCGAGCTACTATCGTGCGGTCGGGCGGGGGAGTTGGGCGTTCGGCGCCCGCCAGACCTTCATTGAACTACTATGGCGGGCTGGTTGGATATTTCTTTATCAGGAGATAAGAGAATATCCAATATCCAACGTCCAATGTCGAACTTCCAACCAAATTCGAAATTGTGTGTTCTTCGGCAAACGCTGATCTGCCTCCGGCAGAGACATTTCTTTTCGTGACTCCCCTTTTGGAAACCGGATCACTTTTCTCTATATTTTTAGCGATGACAAAAGTCGCTGTGGGAATATTGAGAATGAACGGGAAAATCCTCGCCTGTCAAAGAAGAAAGGGCAGTAGGTACGAATTGAAGTGGGAATTCCCGGGCGGCAAAGTGGAATCGGTTGAATCATTTGCGCAATGCCTTGAGCGGGAATTATTCGAAGAGCTTTCGATTCGTATTGCACGCATTGACGACGTAGAGATTCAGCAGTCGCGCTATGACGACGGCGGATTGTTTGAAGTTGCCTACTGCACCATCACGGATTTCAAAGGAGAACTTCGCAACAACGTGTTTGAGCAGGTGCGGTGGGTGACACCCGCGGAACTCGCGAAGCTCGATTCGCTTGAAGGAAACAAAGATATCGTTCGCAAACTCGCAGGACAGAATGCCGACCCGAACGCCACCCAAGGTTGAACTCCGGAAGCGCCTCCTTCGATGGTACCGTGCTTCGGCGAGGCGCCTCCCCTGGCGCTCGACCCGAAACCCCTATAGAATCCTTGTTTCCGAGGTCATGCTCCAGCAAACGCAGGTGAACCGTGTTCTGGAAAAATACCCCCTGTTTCTCAAGCGGTTTCCAACGTTTTCATCGCTTGCAGAATCCACACCTGCAGAGGTCATTGTTGCGTGGCGCGGAATGGGATACAATAACAGAGCAGTGCGGCTGCGATCCCTGGCGCAGATCGTTCGCGACAAGTATCGCGGTCGCCTCCCGATGGATCCGCAGGAGCTGACTCAGCTTCCCGGCATTGGCCGGTATACCGCAAACGCGGTCGCATGTTTTGCATTCGAAAGGCATGTTCCTGTTGTCGATACGAATATTGCCCGCGTTTTCGCGAGGGTCTTTCCGCATTCGCGCAACGATCCCTGGAAAACCGCTGAACGAATATTACCCGCCCGGCACGCATACGAATGGAATCAGGGTCTGATGGAACTTGGCGCCCTCATTTGCACAGCGTCCAATCCGCGCTGTTCTGATTGCCCACTTGCCGGTCTCTGTCCCGGAGCCTATAAACAGCATGCGCGCGCATTCTCAATCCGAAAACCTGAGCCCAGACGCAAGGGAGTCCCCAACCGGATTTACCGGGGGCGGATTGTCGAGGAATTGAGAAAGCAAAACGGCGAGCCGGCACCACTTGGACGATTAGGGAAGCGTATCATGCCGGGATTCAGCGGTCAAGACAGGACCTGGCTTCTCCGGCTGGTCAAGATGCTCGAAAGAGACGGACTGGTCCGATCGGTAAGGAAGGGCGAAGGGTATTCCGTTGCACTGGCGTCATGAATCGACGTGATGGGTCGTTCAATGATCTCCGGTCTCTCTATGAGATTCGGAAACCGCTTATTCAAGCCCGTCTTTGTGAATTTTCAAGTGTTCCGCCTTCCGGATATTTCTATGAACTTGTGTACTGCCTGTTGACCCCCCAATCTAGTGCTGAGCACGCCGATCAGGTCGTGCAATCACTTCGTTCCGTGCAATTTGAGGAGCGGGGCGTGGACCCGGAGCCGTTGTTGAGGAATCCGAGCCATTACATTCGTTTTCATAAGACGAAATCGCGGCACTTGTTGAAGGCCCGCGAGGGGTTTCCCGGAATCGCTCAGGCAATCTCAAATGTCTCCAAGCCAGAAGACCTGCGCGAATGGCTGGTACGCAACGTGGTCGGTTTTGGCTACAAAGAGGCAACGCATTTTCTTCGGAACATCGGCAAGAACGGCGGATTGGCCATTCTAGACCGGCATATTCTGAGGAATCTCAAACGGCTTAAAGTCATACGCGAGATACCCGACTCCCTTTCAAAGAAAAAATACCTTGCCATTGAAAAGCAGTTCACAAGGTTTTCGGGGCGAATCGGCATCCCGCTTGACGAACTCGATTTGTTGTTCTGGAGTATGGAAACGGGGGAGATAAGGAAGTGAAGGGTGATGAGTGAAGGGTGATGAGTGAAGGGTGATGAGTGAAGGGTGAA
>JBBDYD010000028.1:29483-38152 GCA_040901865.1 Bacteroidota bacterium
AGTGAAGGGTGATGAGTGAAGGGTGATGAGTGAAGGGTGATGAGTGAAGGGTGAAGAGTGAAGAGTGAAGGGTGAAGAGTGAAGGGTGAAGAGTGGAAGATGGAAGATGTAAGATGGAAAATGGAAAATGGTGGAATAATGGAAACTCGAAACAAGGTGTTCCATTGTTCCAACATTCCATAGGCGGGTCACCCTCAAACCATAAGCCATATTCCCACCAACCAATATCCTAATAACTAATAACCTAATAACTAATAACTAGATGAAATTCCTTGTGCTCGGCTCCGGACTCATGGGCGGCGCGGTTGCGTATGATCTCGCGAAATCCAAGGGTGTAACGCAGGTGACTGTGGCGGACCTCGATGGCGGCAGGGCCTCCCAAACTGCTGCGGGAATCGGATCCCCTCTCGTTAAATCCCGGATGCTTAATATAGAATACTACGACGACGTCGTCACTGCAATGGAAGGACACGATTGCGTGATCGGGGCAGTATCGTACCGTTATAACCACATGTTGACACGGGCAAGCATCGAGGCAGGAGTTCATTTTTGCGACCTGGGGGGAAATCAGGAAGTGGTTGACCGTCAGCGGACACTTCACCGACAGGCGCAGGAACGGGGAATTACGATCGTGCCGAATTGCGGACTGGCGCCCGGGTTTGCGAACGTCCTCGCTGCACGCGGAGTAGAGCAATTCGAATCGGTTGATTCCATCCATGTGCGCGTGGGCGGGCTTCCGCAACACCCTCGCCCCCCCTTGAACTACCAATTGGTTTTTTCTGTTGACGGATTGATCAACGAGTACCTGGGAGAGTCGGTCGTTTTGCGAGATTTCAAAAAGACGACAATCCCGGCAATGACAGAAATTGAATCCATCGAGTTTCCGCAACCCTTCGGTACCCTGGAAGCGTTTACCACATCCGGAGGCACCTCCCTCCTTCCTGAAATGTTCGAAGGGAAGGTCCGGACGCTCGATTACAAGACCATCCGCTATCCCGGCCACTGCGAAAAATTCCGCGCGCTGCTCGACCTCGGATTCGCATCCTCTGAGCCCATGTCCATCGGTTCGAGCGTGATGACCGCGAGGGAGATGTTCTCAGAGCTCCTCAAACGCAAATTGAGCGGAGACGATCATGATGTCGTGCTGTTGCGCGCAACGATCATGGGCACGCGGAACGGGAAACCGGGGACGCTGGAGTTCTCGCTCATTGATTCTTTCGACAAGAATGCCAATATTAGTGCCATGATGCGCACCACCTCGTACCCCACTTCGGTTATTGCCCAGCAACTTGTGGACGGAACAATACGGGATCGGGGCGTTTTGACACCGGAACAATGTGTGCCCTTACGCCCGCTGATCGATGCCCTGCATGCCCGCGGCATTGACATTCGCGAGACGATAAAGTAATTCAACACCTAACACCACCAAACCGAAACCGGTCTTCATTATGGCCCAGAGCAGCTCTTTTGACGTTGTTTCCGAGGTCGATCTGCAGGAAGTCGACAACGCCCTCAATCAGGCCCGCAAAGAGATCGGCCAGCGTTACGATTTCAAGGATTCGAAGAGTTCCATTGAGTTCCAGGAAAAAGACAAGAAGATCATTGTGATTTCGGACGACGATTTCAGGCTTAAAAGCGTGCTCGACATCCTGCAAACAAAATTGATAAAGCGCGGAGTATCGATCAAATCCCTCAAATATAATGCAGTACAGCCTGCCGCCAACAACACCGTACGGCAGGAAATTTCCCTGCGCGTAGGTATCGAAAAAGAGGATGCGAAAACGATTGTCCGCCTCATCAAAGACACGAAGCTCAAGGTCCAGGCCCAGATCATGGAGGACCAGGTGCGGGTGACCGGGAAGGACAAGGACGACCTGCAGGTGGTTATCAAACTGCTCCGCGAAACCGACTTCCCCTTTGCGACGCAGTTTGTCAACTACCGCTAGTGATGAACCGAACCCTCGCAGCCCTTTTCTTTGTCCTCAGTACCGCCCGAGCAGCACCCGACACTCTCTCGATTTCCCTCCGGATTGAAAACACGCCCGCCAGCTCTCTCAGGGCTATCGAACGATCCGACGTTGTCTTCCTTGCCCTCAACGACCTGATCTCCGGTCTCTCCCTCCCTTCTCTGACCAATACAGAGGTGCGAAAACTCGAGTTCCGGATTGGCTCGCACAGGATCAAGATCACGGCCAAAAACCCTTTCATCGTCATTACGGATCTTGCGACAAACGCAGCAAGTGTTTATCAGCTTCCCCTCGATGTGGTGCTCCAGGATGAGGTTTACTTTGTTCCTGCGGCAGAGTTCCTCCGAGCACTCAACATCGTGTGGCCAAGCACGCTTCAGTTCGACCCCATCGACCTCTTGCTTGCAGTCTCAACAGCCCCGCCGGTTTCGCCGTTTGATATTACCAACGTAGTCATCGAATCAAAACTCAACGGATATCTCATGACCATCGAGGCCGCCCGCAAACTCGGCGACGTTGAGACGTGGTTAAAACCGGACGGCTGGCTCTTTGTGACCGTGGCAAATGCCAAGGCGGATACGAACGCACTCGCACAACTGAAGCCCTACGGCGCGATTCGCCAGATTCTCGTTTTTCAGTCCCCCACGTCCGTTCAGCTCACATTCAAAGTTGCTCCGGACGTCGTCAAAGCCGAGCTGATCAACGAATCCGGAACGAATAATCTGCTCGTGGCGCTCCATACGCAATCTGCGACTGAGAAAGCGGAGTTGGAACGCAAACGTCACCAGTTGAACAGGGAAAGGCTTGAGAAGCAACAGGCGCAATGGAAGCTCGACGTCATCGTTATTGATGCGGGGCATGGCGGGAAGGATCCCGGGACCGTCGGCGTTGGAGGGACGCAGGAAAAAAATGTGGCCCTTGGTGTCGCCCTGAAACTCGGGAACCTGATCGAAAAAAGCATGAAGGACGTCAAGGTTGTGTATACGCGCAAGGCCGATTCGTTTGTCGAGTTGTTTAAGCGGACTCAAATCGCCAACGACGCCGGAGGCAAGCTCTTCGTCAGCATTCATTGCAATTCCATGCCGAGGAAACCGTCGCGACAGAGCGGATTCGAGATCTACCTCCTAAGGCCCGGCCGGACGCAGGATGCCGTCGAGATCGCTGAGAGGGAAAATTCCGTTATTCGTGAGGAGGAAGGATTTGAGGAACGCTACAAGGAACTTACCGAAGAGTACTTTATCCTGGTGACCATGCAACAGAGCGCGTTCATGAAATACAGTGAGCAATTTGCCCAGGTGGCCGCCCAATCAATGGCAAAGCACCTGAACATTCCGAACCGCGGAGTCAAACAAGCGGGATTTTACGTGCTTGTGGGAGCGTCGATGCCCAACGTTCTGGTCGAGACGGGCTATCTCTCCAACAGGGAAGATGAAAAGTATCTGAAGAGCCTCAAGGGACAGCAGGAAATGGCCCTGTCGTTGTTCGAGGGAATCAAGGAGTACAAGGTCATCTACGAGAAGGCCCTGCAGGAAGGCACATCGGTAAGTGGAAGCCAGTAGCCAATTTCTTTAGAAGTGACACTAGAAATATGCTGCGAGACTCATAAGAATCCGCACCCCCCGCTCCAGATTATTTTCGCGATCCCTCTCCCAGTTGTGCTCGTAGTTCATCTTGAGCACAACGTCCTGAATAAACCGAAGGTTGATCCCCACCGTGAGCCGGTGATGGTCGTTTCCGGCCAGATCTGCGTCGAAATCAACTCTGTCATATCGAACAGACCCGGTGAAGTGCGACCGGGGCCACCGTTGCGACAAAGAGTACCCAAAGGGAATATGCGCCTCGACAAAGAAACCGTTTTGATCCCCGGCGAAGATCCCGCGCAATGGCGGCGGAATATCAACGCTCGCCCAAACAATCTCGCCCTGTAATCGAATCCAATCCATGTCAAACCCGGCATCCGCCGCGAGAATCGTGAGTGAGCGGCGGGCGTCTACGGAGAGACCATCCGCTTTAAAGACATTATAGGCCCCGGTGTGAAAGGACGCTCCGAATTCTGTTCCGAATGACGGACTGACAGCCACACGGCCAACGAATGCGGGCTCGCCGTTGTTATCACCTCCGAAGAGCCGATTTTTGCCTGCTGAAATCCTCGTTTCAGGCGAATCCTCAATAATGTCCTGCGTGAATCCGTTGACAACGTACACTTCATACGTGATTTTCGTGCGTTCAGCCGGATAGAGTGCGCCGAAAAATCCGGCGCCCGCTTCGGAAAGTGTTGAGGGAATGATTTCTGTTGCCATCAAGGGACGTTCTGCGAGTTCCAGGCGAGGGCTGTCATGCACGAGATTCGTTTTCCCCAGCGGCGAGAGAATCACTCCTCCGCGCAGGTTCAACGCTTCATTGAATTCGATATCCACAAGTCCGTATTCAAGCTTGATCTCCTCTCCTCCATGCTCAATCTCAATCTCCGACGTCACGACGATCCCGTCTGCAAGCACAGAGTAGGTAAACAGATTAAACCTCCTCGCTTCGAATGACCACCCTTCGTTGATGCCCATGTGCCGGGTGAACATTCCCGCTACATCCATATATCCCCCAACAACTGTTTTCCCCCCAAGCCGGGTGATAAACGGCTTGTCATAGATACCCCCTTGCACGAGGGGGGCCGGCCGCACGTGTGCCGAATCCTGCTGGCGGGCGTTTACGGAAGAGAGAAGAACAAGAAATGCGACGATGAGAATGGGCGTGATTCGCATGAAGTGGCCGGGATCAGATCAGGATTTCAACGATGCTGTTCCTGGCGTTTACAGGATAGCTGCGAAGAGGAATTTCGGCCGGACCGTTCAGTACGTTCCCATTGAAATCGTAAGCCGAATCATGGCAGGGGCAGCGAAGCATCGCGCGTTCTTTTTTCACTTCGCAACCAAGATGAGTACATTGCGTCGAAACGGCGGAGAATGATCCGTCCTGCCGCCGGATGAGGAGAATCGGGTATTCGAGGAAGGGGGACTCCAGGGAAACCGCGTCCCCGGGGCGGGCAAGTTCCGGAATCGCAGTTTCAAATAAGATGCTGGTACCTGTAACATCGGCTTTCATTCTCGGAGCCGATGTTGCAACGCAGGCAAGGTTCAATGATCCCACAGCCAATCCTCCAAGGGCCATCCCTGATTTTCTGAGAAATACTCTCCTGTCGGCTTCGTTCACAATGACTCTAGAAATTTCATCAGTGCCTGTTTATCCTGTTCATTCAATTGAAGGAAAGCATCCCGGGCGGCTTGTGCTTCTCCGCCGTGGGCCCTGATTGCTTCCCGGAGGTCGGATGTGCGTCCATCGTGAAGATACACCGGCGTTCCTCCCAGAAACTCCCGCACCAACCTCAAACCCCACAATGGCGTCGTGCGCCATTCCGTTCCGATTGCAACCCCTTCATAAAAACCGTCTGCCAGCTCCGGGCCCATGTCATGAAGCAACAGATCCGAATAGAGACGAACCTCTGTGTTCCGTAGGGCTTTGATTGGATGATCCGATCCGGTTTGCATAGAAGGTCGATGACAAGAAGCACATCCGATCGATGAGAACAGTTGCTTGCCCGCGGCAACATCGGGAGATTCGTCTCCCTGCCGCGGTGGCGAGAGCGTCTGGAGATAGAAAACAACGTCGTTCACAACGGATGCCGCGAGCTCCGGTTCGGGGACATCATCACGGGTCGGCACGCCGGCCTGGAGATGGGCGTTTTCGAGCGGGAGATAGTCCGTGGTGATCCCAATGTCCTGCTGATAGGCATTCACCACTTGGTGGAGGAGAAACGCGACACCGGCCTTTCGGCCAAAACGTCCCAAATGTGGCCCTGGTCCCCTGCCTAGATATTCCGGAGCACCAACCAAATTGGGCCTGCCAGAGATTCCATCAGCATTCATGTCGTTTTCATCTGCATAGGCAAGGATCACAGAATCCGGAATCGCTTCGATAAGACCCAATCCAAAGACTGCCAGCCCCGTTCGCGTAGAAATTACATTTGCACGGGAGGGAATGGTTTCAGGCAAAACTCCTGGAATGCTCCGTTCCTGCAATTGTGGTCCACCGTCGGACAGCAACAGATCAAACGAGAGGCCGTTCCAGAATCCGAACCGCACGAGGCTTGTGCGTGCAGACCCGCGCCCGTCGCCGGGGTGGCAGGATTCGCACGAGGGCTGGCTAAACAAGGGGCCAAGCCCTTCCCGCACACTGAACGCTTTTCCGAATGCCTCATCTCCCCGAACAAATGCAGCGGTTTCCGTCGTACTCAGGCCTGCTATGGGGGCATCAAACGTTTCCCCATCAGCCGGAGGCTCCGTGAGAAGCGCATCACAAGCAATGGCGCCGCAGGAAAGGACAAGTGCAAACAACGATTCGAGAATAATGGGACGGGTCACGAGAAGGCGCCCCAGAGCTGGGCAACGCCGAAGCACACAACGAAGCCGATGACGAGAGGAATGACCGCGGAAAGGATCGTCCATTTCGCGCTTCCCGTTTCCTTGTAAATCGTATAGAGCGTTGTGGAGCAGGGGTTATGCAGAAGGCTGAAGAGCATGAGATTGACGCCGGTCAGGATGGTCCATCCCCCTGCACGCAGGACTTCCGCTGTCGCGAGTTCCGAATCCAGCTCGAACATCACGCCAGCCCCGCTTCCAACGCCCGACAATCGTGCGACAAGAGCTGTGAGCATCAGGACGGTGGGGATGACGATCTCGTTGGCCGGGATCGCAACGATGTAGGCAAGGAGTATTACGCCATTGAGTCCGAGCAGCAGTCCTGCCGGATCGAGAAATTGCACAGTCTGCTCTGCGATGCTGGTCCCGCCAATTTGAATGTTGGAGGCGAGCCAAATCACGGCTCCCGCTGGCAAAGACCAGACGATAGCCCTCCAGAGGACGATAAGAGTGCGGTCGATCATCGACGTATAGATCGTCCGCCAGATTCTGGGGGGGCGGTACGGGGGAAGTTCGAGACTGAAAAACGAAGCCTCTCCCTTGAGCATTGTTCTTGATAGTCCCCACGAAATGGCAAAGGTCATGGCAATACCGATAAGGACAACAACCACCACGGCAAAAGCAGACACCACACCTGACAGCGCTGGTGGTGCGAGAGCACCGATGAATATCGTTGCGATCAGGATCTGCGTCGGCCATCGTCCGTTACACAACGCAAAATTATTTGTGAGGATGGCAATAAGCCGTTCACGCGGACTATCGATAATTCGCGTCGAAACGATCGCTGCAGCGTTACACCCGTACCCCATCGCCATGGTCAGGGCCTGTTTTCCGTGAGCGCCTGCTTTGCGAAAGAGGTTATCGAGATTAAATGCTACCCGCGGGAGGTACCCAAAGTCCTCGGCAAGCGTAAAGAGAGGGAAGAAGATCGCCATCGGAGGGAGCATCACACTCACCACCCAGGCAACCGCAAGGTACATTCCGTCGAACAGGAAGCCGTTGAGCCACCAGGGAAAACCCAGGGTCGAGCCCATCGACTTCAGAAAAGGGTGAACTGTGTCGATGAGGATACTCGCAAGGAATGCAGACGGAATGTTGGCGCCCTCAATCGTAAGCCAGAACACGACCGCCAACAGGGCAATCATGATCGGGAATCCGGTCCAACGGTTGGTGACGAGACGATCGAGAGCCTTTTCGAAATCGAACCTTGCAGGTTTGCCGGAAAGGGAAACCGCCCGCCCGGAGATACGTGCCGCTTCTCCAAACAGCGCCTCCACGGTTTGGTCGTGGAATTGTTCGCCTAATTCCCAACGCAGGTTTTCTGCGGTTTTCAGAATATCATCACGCGATGACATGGTCTCTCATTCCCTCGCTGCGGATTTCTCCAACATGGTTACTGGAAAGGCGTTCAAGCTCGCCCGACCTGATTGCCTCGGCGATGCGCTGATCGCCTTCCAGAAGCCGAAGGGCAACCCAGCGGACATTTGCAAGGTCAGGGCAAGCCGATCGTAATTTTGACGCCAGGTGATCCACCGCCTTTTTCAATTTTCCGGACTGGGTCCACACTCGTTTCGGTTTGCAGACAAACTGGCCCGTCGCAACATCCTCGATGCTCTGGAGAAGTAAACCAAGTCCCTCGCCCGTTCGGGCGATCAATGGCACAACAGGGATGCCCAGTTCCTTCATCAGGGTCCGGTCGTTCACGGAAATTCCGTGGCGGCGGGCTTCATCTATCAGGTTAAGGGCCAGAACGGCCCGATCGGTAATCTCAAGAACCTGAAGAACCAGGTTCATATTACGCTCAAGCCGGGTGGCGTCAGCAACGACGACGGTAACATCGGGCCTGCCGAAGAGAATGCAATCGCGCGCAATTTCTTCATCCGTGCTGGTGGACAACAAGGAATAGGTGCCGGGGAGATCAATGACCTTGTAGCGCTTTCCGCCGAAGGAATACGATCCCTCTGCGCGGGCAACAGTTTTCCCCGGCCAGTTCCCCGTGTGCTGTCGCAATCCGGTCAGGCTGTTGAACACCGTACTCTTTCCAACGTTCGGGTTTCCCGCCAACGCAATCACAAAATCGCTTCCCGATGCGTCAAGTCCATGACGGACGGGCGCGGTATCGCGGTGGACCGGATTCACAGGGCATGTTTCGCATTGTTGAGGAATGTGATTACTCATGGCTTGGAATCTGATAACTGATAACTAATACCTGATAACTGATAACTAATACCTG
>JBBDYD010000028.1:38252-48541 GCA_040901865.1 Bacteroidota bacterium
CTGATAACTGATAACTAATACCTGATAACTGATAACTAATACCTGTCTTTGTAAATTACTCCACGAAAACCAGGTCGGCATGTTCTTTGCGGAGGGCGATGGTTGCTCCCCTGATACGGTACGCCGTCGGGTCACCTCCCGGGCTGCGCATCTCTGCTTCGATTGTGGTCCCGGGTACGATCCCGAGATCCATAAGCCGCCTTCGCTGAAGTCCGCGGCATGCAGGGGAAAGCTCCGTAACAACCGCTTTGTTACCGGGATTCAGTGAACCGAGTGTTCTCCGGGGATGTGAGGGCGGGGTTCCACTTTCTTTTCGTACGTGGAGATTCGCGGCCACAACGGGCGTAAGTTCAATCCGTTCTCCATCATGATCCAGAACAACCTGGAATCCGGTTCGCTCCCGGATGACCAGCTTCATGCCCGGGTACAGGCCAAGACGGAGCAGTTCGGCATAGATCGTTGGAGGTTCATCTTCCACGTGGACAATTCGCACGGTGTCTCCCGCGTGGAACTTCTCAAGACCAGCGCCGAGGTCCCGCGGGATCTGGCCGCCGGGGCTTGGGATCGGATCTCCGTGCGGATCAAACACGGGGTTGCCAAGTCTTTTCGACAGGGATTCCGCTTCTTCGCTTGAAAGTTCATGCTCTTGTATCTCAGCTTCTTTGTGCCAGTCCACCTCGCTGACCATGGTCTCATCTGCCAGGTATCTCTCCCAAAGTCGGTGCGACCGGATGATGGACAATGCATACTCTCTTCCCTGCTTTGTCAGTACGAGTTCCTGACCGCGGGGAGTTACGTACCTGCGGTCGGTCAGTTCGGACACAATGCGCGCAACCGAGTCCCGCTGCTTGCCGATGGCACCGGCGAGACTGTTAATCGTACAGGAAAGGCCGCTGTACTCGCAATGGCAAATATGCTTGAGAGCGTCTTCCGTGAGAATTCTGTGCCGGGCGGTGCGCTGCCTTTTGATCATCGCAACGATGATCCCAACCCCGGCAAGCAGAACCGCTACGAGCGCGATATTCAGCACTGTGATCATACAGAAACCGGCTCTTTCACTTCGACAAAGATATTCTGACCTAGCTTTGCGCTGATGAATTGATCTCTCGACCCGATTTCGGCCCTGAGAGATCCGTCGAAATCAATCCGTTCTTTGATACGCACCACCGTCCCCAACACGATGCCGAGTTTTGACATATACTGCAGAACCTCCGGGTGCTCATCACTGACACGCGAAACGACTCCTTCTGTCCCGGGTTCCAGTTCCGAAAGCGAAACATGGTTCCGGTCTTCGAGGATTCCCTCCCTTGTCGGAATGAGATCTCCGTGCGGATCGAGTCTCGGATAGCCGAGGGCTTCGTCAATTCGTTCTTCCAGCTTCTCCGACATGAAATGTTCAAGCCGTTCCGCTTCTTCATCGATCTCATCCCACTGGTACTTCAAAACCTCAACCAGAAACAGTTCCCATAAACGGTGACGCCTGATGATTCTAAGGGCAAGTTTTCTTCCGCCTTCTGTCAGTTCCACACCTTTGTAGGGAGTGTAGCTGACGGTTCCCTCGTCGGCGAGCTTCTTGACCATTTCGGTAACAGAAGGGGCTGAGATCTGGAGCCGGTCTGATAGAAGAGATGTCGTAACCCTTTTCTCATGCTCCTGCAATTTGTAGATGTTCTTTATATAGTTCTCAACGTGCTCGCTAGGCATTGGAATACCTTATATTAAATTTAGGTAGCCCTAATATGCAACTTTCGTCCGCCAATGTCAATACAACTAAGGAATGCATTCAACCTCCATTGATTCTTATTCTGGAATTTCTTACGTACTATTGAGCAGTCTCTAAACAGGGGAGACACGCCTGGGGTTACTTTACTGTCCTTACAAGTATATTCGGAGAATTTAGTCCGATACTCGGGCATTCCCGCGTAACTAGCGGTCCATCCGATTTGGGAGGTGGGGTGGCAAACCACATTTCAGTTCTTCATTTAGAGGATAATTCTGTTGATGCAGAGCTCATTCTGAGAACTCTGCTGACAGATTTTCCGGGGTGCAGGGTTCAGCGGGCCGATTCCAAGGAGTCGTTCATACGGGCCCTTCGCAGTAATTCATATGATATCATCCTCGCAGATTATAACCTCCCATCGTTTAGCGGCCGCGAAGCTCTCGAACTTACAAAGACCCTTTCGCCCGGCACTCCGTTCATTTTCGTTTCCGGAGCGATCGGCGAAGACCGGGCTATCGAATCACTGCATCTCGGGGCTACGGACTATGTTCTCAAGGATCGCCTTTCACGATTGACCCCGGCCGTGCAACGCGCTCATGCCGAGATCGAGGAACGGCGTCACCGGAAACAATCCGAGCAGGCCCTGCAGGAAAGCGAGATCCTCTACCAAACACTCGTCGAAACTTCTCCGGACGCGATTATTCTGACCGATCTCGATACGAGGATCACCATGATCAATGGCCAGACCATCGACTTATACGGCGGGACCAGTGTGGACGAGCTCGTCGGTCGAAGTGCTTTCGACATCCTTGCCCCTGAAGATCACGAACGGGCGCTTGCCAACAAGAAAGCCATCCTCGAAACCGGAAGCCTCCGCAACGTCGAGTATACTCTCCTGCGAAAAAACGGAACCCGATATCCGGCGGAGGTGGATGCATCCGTCATTCACGACCGCCACGGACAACCCAAAGCCTTTCTTGCCGTCGTTAAAGACATCACTGAACGCAAGAAAGTGCTCGCCGCCCTTGTCGAGAGCGAAAACCGCTACCGGAGCCTCATCGAAACATCAGCCGATGCCGTTCTTCTGAGCGACCTCGAGGGAGTCATCCTGTTCTGCAACCAGCGGACCGCGGACCTCCTGGGTTATGACAATCCCCGCAGTCTGATCGGCAAGATCCTTTTCGAATTCGTCGATCCCGCCGACCATAAACACGTTCGTGAAATGGGGGCAAGGACCCGAATCGAAGGTCAGGTTCGAAGTTTCGAGTACACGCTGATCCATCGCGAGGGCACACGGCTTCAGGTGGAGGTGAGTTCTTCGCTTATCAGTGATCGCGACAGTAATCCAAGGGCATTCACCAGCTTCCTGCGTGACATCACAGAACGCAGGAGGAACGAAGAGAAGATTTTGGAACAAGCCGCCCTTCTGGACGTCGACCCCGCCGCGATTCTTGTTCGCGATCTCGACGACAACATTACTTTCTGGAACAGAGGCGCCGAACACCTGTACGGATGGAAACAGGCGGAAGTCCTTGGCACCTCCTTCACCAAGCTCCTCCCTGTCGAAACACTCGACGAATTCCGAAAATACAAACACGAACTCCTGAAAACGGGAACCTGGAGGGGTGAAATCGCCAGGCTTCAAAAAACGGGCGATCCTATTATCGTTGACTCTCATTGGACTTTGGTGCGTGATTCCTTTGGAAAACCCAAATCCGTTTATGCGGTCGAAGTCGACATGACTGAAAAACTCAGGCTCCAGGGTCAGGTACTCCGCGCACAGCGGATGGAGAGCATCGGTACATTGGCAGGGGGAATCGCACACGATCTTAACAATGTCCTCGGTCCGATCTTGCTCTCCCTCCAGATCCTGCGAAATAAACTCGGCGACCAAAAGGACTTGAGGATGGTGGAAATGATCGAAGCCAGCGCCAAGCGGGGCGCCGCGATGATCAAGCAACTCCTGACGTTCGCCCGCGGGATCGAAGGAGAGCGCATCCCCATCAGTCTGCACCATCTGGTCCGCGAACTTGACAATATTGCGAGCCAGACGTTTCCGAAATCCATCGGTTTTCGCACAGATATTCCGAAAGATCTCTGGACCGTCATGGGTGATGCGACTCAACTTCACCAGGTCTTGCTCAACCTCTGTGTTAACGCCCGGGATGCCATGCCGCACGGGGGGGTCCTGACCGTTTCGGCCTCCAACATCATGCTCGACCAGTCTTATGCGAAGATGCACCGTGATGCACTGCCTGGGCCGTACGTGGCAATTTCCGTTGCAGACACAGGAACAGGGATTGCGCCAGACCTGCTCGATCGGATCTTCGAGCCTTTTTTCACAACCAAGGAATTGGGAAAGGGTACTGGATTGGGACTGTCGACAACTCTTGGAATTGTAAAAAGCCATGGCGGGTTCATGAACGTCTACAGCGAAGTCAACAGGGGAACGAAGTTTCTTGCCTATCTGCCCGCTCAACCCCAGCAGGAGGAGGGATCGAACGAGGCGGAATCAGCGGATGTTCCGCGGGGCAACGGACAGACGATTCTTGTCGCTGATGATGAAAACACCATTCTTGAAATTACGAAGCTGGCACTCGAAGCTCACGGGTATTCTGTTCTCACAGCCTCTGACGGCACAGAAGCGATCTCCCAGGCGGCATCTCACCCCGGAACAATTGCCCTCGTGGTATGCGACATGAGCATGCCCTTCATGGACGGACCGGCGACGATTCGGGCGCTTCGGAAAATGGATCCCGGCCTGAAGTTCATTGCGGTCAGCGGGTTGATTGACAATGCGCACGTCGATGAATTAACAACGCTCCCCTTTATTGTCCACCTCCAAAAACCCTTCTCGGCGGAAAAACTCCTCAGGGCGGTTCATTCCCTCCTGGAAAGAAAGAACTAAGGACTTTTTGGTACGGTCAGTCGGAAGGATGCTTGATGCACAGCGAAGTGTTCGTTCCGCCAAACCCAAATCCGTTCGACAGAGCGTAACGGATGGCTTTGGGACGGGCGGTGTGCGGAACATAATCGAGGTCGCATTTCGGGTCGGGATTATCCAGATTAATCGTCGGGGGAATCATCTGATCCCGGATTGCCAGGACAGTAAACACCGCTTCGATGGCCGCCGCAGCGCCCAGAAGATGGCCCGTCATTGATTTCGTTGAACTCACGGCGATCTTCGATGCGTGGGAGCCAAAGGCCGATTTGATTGCGTCTGTCTCGGCGATGTCTCCAATTTGCGTTGACGTCCCGTGGGCATTAATGTAATCGATTTCGACAGGATTGACTCCCCCCCATTCGAGGGCACTTTTCATCGCCCTCGCAGCGCCCTCCCCTTTCTCTGCCGGAGCGGTGATGTGAAACGCGTCAGCACTCATTCCGCAACTCAGAATCTCCGCCAACATCTTTGCTCCACGCCTCTTCGCATGCTCATATTCTTCGATCACAAGGACTGCTGCACCCTCCCCCAGCACAAAGCCGTCGCGGTCCCGGTCAAACGGGCGGGAGGCTTTCGTCGGCTCATCATTGCGCCGGGACAGCGCCCTTGGAGCGCAGAATCCCGCCAGTCCGGGCGGAATGATTGGCGCTTCTGAGCCGCCCACGATCATCACGTCGGCCTCGCTCCGTCGAATGATATGCAATCCGTCCGCGATCGCATGGTTCCCGGTCGCACAAGCCGAGACCACTCCATAATTCGGGCCCTTTGCTCCAAGTCGTATCGCCGCATAGCCCGAACAAGTATTGATAATGGATCCCGCGACGAAAAACGGAGAAACTCTGCGCGGACCCTCCTCGTGTATGCTTATGCTCGTTTGATAAATGTTCCCCAGTCCCCCGATTCCTGATCCGATCACAATACCGACCCTGTGTGCCTGCTCCGGTGCAATCGTGAGACCGGAATCTTCCACCGCTTCGCGCGTTGCCGCCCAGGAGTAGTGAAACACACGATCGTATCGCCCCACATCCTTCGGATCCATTGTCTTCGAGGGGTCAAACGACTTCAATTCGCCTGCAATCCGTGTGGGATAGGCCGAAGCGTCCATCCTCGTAATCGGACCGATTCCGGATTTTCCGCCAAGGCAGTTTTTCCACGAATCGCGCACATTCAGCCCCAAGGGGGTTACCATTCCCATTCCCGTAACAACCACTCGGCGCATTTATTCCAGTTCCTTTTTGAACAGATCGTCAGACAATCCCGAATTGACACGGTAGTTCGAATACTGCACTTCCATACTTCCACTTCTCGGCGGGCGGCGGGATTCTTCGGTTTGCGGCCGGCCGGGAATCGGGAACTCCTCGACAGTGGACGTATCGGGTGTCGTGGCAGTAAAGGTAATCCTCATTCGTTCCGGCAGCCAGAACTTGTTTTCATGGTGCAGGTACCAGGTTTGTACTGTGACGGACCTGCCACGGTACGGAGTGCTGATGGTTTGCACGATCGTGTAATTTGCCGGATCAACCCAAACGGTCAGATTCTGGACCCTCGCCGAACCTTTCTTTGCAGTGAGTTCAAGCCGATACAGTTGTTTTCCTTCGATCTCCTCCACCCCTTTGGAACGAGCATCATAATTTCTGACAAGGGCCGTCACCGGGAGGGCGAATCCTTCGCGCGGCAACATGGCGAAACTCTCGGATTTGATGTTGATCTTGTCGGGCTGCTTGAAGTAGAGCACCGCCTTCATCTCCGGTATCCGAACGCGCTCCATGTCAATCGCAGCCGTCAGATCGACCGAGTAATCCTCGATGCCCTTGAAATTGCGTTCACAACGGAGCAGGAGCTCGTCTCCGGAGGGTATCTGAGCAGATACAAGGGACGTTAGTAGAACGGAGAGTTTTAGAGTATTGGATATCAAGTGAGGTTCAAGGTATAAGGTTTAGGGTTCAAGCTTCAATGAAATATGAAATGTGTTGGGTATGGATATTGTATCATCATATCTTCTCACTTCTCACTTCTCACTTTTCACTTTTCACTTTTCACTTTTCACTTTTCACAATGCTTATTACGAGCAAGCTACATTTTCGTATCCGTCACGAACGGCTTCCATTTTTCCTCTGGCGACTGCGGTGTCATGAGGCTGACGACGACAAGACAAAACACCGAGGCCGCGGCAGCGGGCAGGATGATGTAATCAGTTTCCATCAGAGGTTCCGGCAGGATGAAATTAAGAACCGTGATTACGATCGTTATTCCCATGCCGGCGATGATCGATGAAACTCCTCCGGCGACGGTCACGCGTTTCCACAAGAATGCCGCCAGCAATGCCGGTGTAATGCCGGCTCCGACCATCGTGTACGCCGTAAAAGCCATATCCAGAATGCTCTTGAAAAAATTCGCAAGAACAAAGGCCAGGATTCCAAGGATCACGATCCAAATGCGTTGAAACCGAATGATTGCCTTATCTGATACATCCGGGCGGATAAAACGCTGGTAAATGTCCCGCGCAACATTGGTCGAGGGAATCATCAAGAATGTGTTCGCCGTAGAGAGAATAATTGCCACCGCCGCACAAATGAGTAGTACTCCCGCCGCGACAGGGATATCGAACCTTGCAACCTGAAGAATGATCGTTTCCGTGGTTGCTTTGTCGAGCGAGCCATCCGGAAGCATGAACGGGAAGACCGAGAGGTATTTTGCGCTTCCGAAAACGGCGAGAAGACAAAGACTCGACTCGATGATGATAACGCCGATGATCATCCCAATGACCGCCTTCCGCGCGGTTTTCTCGTCCTTTGCCGAGAAGAATTTCTGGTACATACTGCTCTCCCCCATCAATAAGAAGAACGTCGGGAAGAACACTCCCATGGCCCAGACGGCGTTTTCCTGACCAAACACAAGAAACCGATCTGCCGGCAAGGCGTTGATTTGGTCGGCACCGAACGAGAAATACGCGAGGGGTAACGCGATGAGGACTCCGAGCGTCACCATGATTCCGTTGATCAGGTCAATGGAGATAATTGAGACAAGGCCGGCAAGCACCGTAAACCCAATGACGACGGCGCACGTGATCGCTCCGCCCAGGAGCGGATCAATGCCGGTGAGGATATTCAGCAGGCGGCCGCCGCCCCGGAATTGATATCCGGCGATGGTCAGATAGGCTATGATGATGGCTGTGGTTCCAAAGAGCCTCGCCGTGGCGTTGTACCGCTTTTCGAGAATATCCGACAGCGTGTATTGCGAAATCCGGCGGACACGGTGAGCAAGAAAATACACCACCGCGATACCCACCCACGCGCCCGCGCTCATCCATAGCTGGGAGACCCCCATGCGAAACGCCAGTCCGGCACCGCCGAACAAACTTCCCGATCCGACCCACGTGCACACAAGCGTGCCGGCCAGGAACAGTGCGCTGGTCTTTCGCCCGGCCACCATGAAATCGTCCTGTGTCTTGACCGATCGGGAACTGTAAAGCCCCACGCCGCCAAGAATCAGCAGGTAGACGATCACACCAATCAGATAAATATCCATGCGATCCCTTTCTTACGTCAAGATGTCCTTCCGGACGAAAATAAACCAGGCAATACTGACAAAGCCTAGAGAATATGATCCCAGTCCGAGAATTGAAATGAGGATCTCATCCCAACGGACCGGGTCGGCAAACACCTTGGTCCAGACATTGCTGTAACTCGTCAACAAGTACGGCTGAAGCGACTGAAAGAACTCCACCGGAAGGACGCCGAGGATCAGCATAATGATGAGCATGCCCATCGTTGCGATGATGGGTCCGATGGCGTTTTCGACAAAAGACGAGAAGAAAAATGCGATGGTGGCGACCGAAGCCATGGACCATCCTGCGAGAATATACGCGGCAAAGAAGCGCCAAGCAACGTCGGAGGCCGAAAGGATCAGGATTCCGCGGTCAAACACGAGCAGATCGCCGGTCCCCATGAGCGCCACTGCGAGGCCGACACTCAGAACGCCAAGAAATCCCACAAAGACGATAGTATAAACGAGCGTCGTCAGGTATTTGGCAAAGAAGATCCGGGTACGGGAAACGGGGCGGATCAGGATCAGGCGGTACGTTCCTGCGGTGGCCTCTCCGGCCATCTGATCCCCTGCAACAAACGAAATCAACAGCGGGATATGAACCCAGAGACTGTTCATGACCGCGTAGGCGACGATCCATCCATTAAAGAGGTTGCCGACGAAAAAAAAGTCCTGCTGAAGGGATCGGAGTCTTCCACTGGCGAAGCCCTCACCCTCAACCTTCATTGCTATTTCGACCAGCGGGACGATGATGAGAATGATGAGGAAGCCGAGATACGTGCGCTTCTTCAGGAACGTCTTGATGCATTCGTAATAGACAAGTCGTATCATAATCACGCGATCGAAGACGATTCTGTGATGGAAAGAAAGTAGTCCTCAAGTGATCGGCGGGGAATCACCGACTCGATGTTCACTCCGTTCTTTACGAGAAGCTTCACCAACAGGGGCACATCGCTGAATTCCATGACAGCGTGGTACTCTTCTCCTTGCTTTCGGAACGAGCGGACGTTCGAGGCACGGGACGCGAGGACTTTCCGTATGCGCGCAGAAGGCGATCCCGTAATGATGACATGATGCTCCCCGGCATCCAGCAGTGACTTCACTTCTCCCTGAACCACCAGCTCTCCCGTGTTGATCACCGCCATCCGGTTTGCCATGAGTTCAATCTCAGAAAGGAGATGAGAGGACAGAACGATGGTCTTTCCCCGATCCCTGGCAAGCATGAGGATCAACTCCCGGATTTCCTTTGTTCCCTGAGGATCGAGTCCGTTCGTGGGTTCGTCAAGAACAATAAGCTCGGGATCATTCAGCAATGCCTGAGCAATCCCCAACCTCTGTTTCATTCCGTGGGAATATGTTTTCACCCTGTCATGCGCCCGCTCTTTGAGTCCCACCAGTTCGAGGACCTCGAAGATCTTTTTTAGCGTCGTTCCGCCTTGCAATGCTCCTACCTGCTCGAGATTACGGACAGCCGAGAGATAGAGGTAAAAGTCCGGCTTCTCGACCATTCCGCCAACGCTCTTGAGCGCGCCATATCGGTTCTTGAGCACAGAGTGGCCGAACAGATGGACATCGCCTTCCGTAGGTTTGATGAGGGTGAGGAGCATTCGGATGGTCGTGCTTTTCCCTGCTCCATTCGGACCAAGAAATCCGAAGATATCGCCGGGAAACACTTCGAGATTCAGATTACGGACGGCGAAGCGTTTTTTGAATTTCTTGGAGAGGTTTGTCGTTCGAAGGATGGGGTCGGACATCAGAGATCAGAAGTCAGAGGTCGGAAGATCATCGTGAAGGATAATGAGTGAAGAGTGAAGGGTGAAGGGTGAAGGGTGAAGAGGGTGAGAGTTCCTCAGTTGAATTCGGATTTCGGATTGCGCGTTTTTGGCGTCCCGTCGTTTTGTGACGGGATGGATTTCGGACTGTGTTAAACTGGGTTAAATGGCGCAATCCCGCGTTTCGCATTCCGCAATCGACAATCTCTACGAGCCTATCGGCTCGAAGAGCCGTAGGCCGCATTCCGCAATCCTCTTGTGACCCCGGCGCGAATCCCCCTTTCTTCGATTACTCTAAGAAGGGGTC
>JBBDYD010000029.1:0-8256 GCA_040901865.1 Bacteroidota bacterium
TTGCTTGATCAGGTGCGTCAGCGCAAAGTCCCTCTCAAAGAGATCAGTGAAAAGGAACTTCGCCAGGTTTCGGAAACGGTGCATGCACAGGGCGTGGTGGCGGTTGTCAAGCAGCGATCCGTCCAACTGACTCCAGCGCTGATCGGCGGCGCCCGGATCATTGTTGCCCTCGACACCATTGCGGATCCGGGGAACCTCGGAACAATCCTGCGCACAGCCGATTGGTTCGGCGCCGATCTCGTCCTGCTGGGCAAGGGTACGGTTGAGCTCTACAACGATAAAGTCGTCCGTTCCACCGTGGGTTCACTTTTTCATGTACCTGTGGCCGAGGGGGTTGACCTCGCTGTCGCCCTGGCAGATCTGAAGGCACAGGGATTCCGGATTGTGGCGCTGTCTGCCGATGGAAAAACAGACTTGAACAACGTGGATTGGGGAAAACGAAACGTGGTTGTCCTCGGAGCGGAAGCGCAGGGAGTGTCAAAGCAAGTGAGAGCCGTCTCAGATGTCCTCGTGCGTATTCCTCGTTTTGGGCGGGCGGAGTCACTGAATGTGGGGGTCGCGTGCGGTGTGGCGCTTTCTCAGATGAGAAAACCGTCATGACCGGTGAAAACACAACACTGACAATCGTCCCCGGATTCTCCGTGGGTCATGTGACGGATCTTGCCAATGCCACGGGCTGCACAGTGGTTCTCTGTCCTCCAAACACACGGGGCAGCTGCGAGGTCCGGGGCAACTCGCCTGGAAGCAGGGAACTGGCCCTGCTCGCTCCGGAAAGATCCATGCAGGAGGTTCACGCGATTCTTCTCACGGGCGGAAGCGCCTTCGGACTTTCGGCTGCGGATGGAGTGGTCAAGTGGCTTCAGGAAAAGAATGTCGGGTACGAAACGCCGTGGGCCCGGGTGCCGATTGTTCCCGCGGCAGTGGTGTTTGACCTGAATGTCGGAAACAACGCCATACGGCCGACGTCCGCCTCCGGATATGAGGCCTGTTACAAAGCGACGAGCGATCCTGTCCAGTCAGGGAGTCTGGGAGCCGGGACCGGAGCGACGGTGGGTAAGTGGGCGGGCATTGAAACATGGATGAAGGGAGGGATCGGTTGCGCCTCTGTCGCCGCGGGAGAATTGAAAATCGGCATCCTGGCTGTGGTCAACGCCGTGGGAGATATTCTGGATGATCATGGCAACATCCTTGCCGGCGCGCGCGGGAAGGACGGCAGGTTTCTCGCGGAGACGCAAAAGAACCGGGTCTTCGCGCGAGGGAAGGTCATGCCGCAATCGAATACCACACTGGTGGTTATGGCAACGAACGGAGCGTTTTCAAAACTCGACCTGCATAAGATTGCCCAACGCATGCATGACGGAATGGCCAGAGCCATCGTTCCGGTGCACACCAGTTATGACGGCGATACCTGCTTTGCGCTCTCGAACGGGATCGTCGGAGCCGATCTCGATTTTGCAGCGGAGCAGGCGGCCCATGCAACCGCTTCGGCAATCCGCAACGCTGTGCAATCAGCAGGCTCTGTCGGATCGGTGCCTTCTCTCCTTTCCTGATTTCACGAAATTGACTATATTAACTATGACAATGGCGCCGCACTCTGCCCGCACAATGGAGTCCGCATGAAAGCATTCTTCGCCTGGCTCCGGCGGCTGAAAGATTGGGTCGAGGCCTATGCTCAGAAACCCGGGGCAGGTTGGGCGCTGTTCCTCATAGCGTTTGCCGAGTCATCATTCTTTCCGATTCCACCGGATGTTCTCTTAATTGCCCTGGCAATCGCGGTCCCCAAACGCGCATTCACCTACGCGCTCATTTGCTCCGTTGGCTCGGTTCTGGGAGGTATGTTCGGCTATTTTATCGGACTTGAACTCTATGAAACCGTCGGAAGCAGGATTATTGAATTCTATGGACTTGAAGAACAATATTTGACGGTGAAAAGCCTTTACGATAACAACGCATTTTCTGCAATTGCGATTGCCGGATTTACACCGATTCCCTATAAAGTGTTTACCATTGCTGCCGGGGCATTTCAGGTCTCATTCGAGACCCTTGTTTTGGCATCAACCGTCAGCCGCCCGGCACGATTTTTTCTGGTTGCCGCGCTGTTCTATTACTTTGGGGCTAGGATCAAGCCTTATATTGATAAGTACTTTGAAATTCTCACGCTGATCTTCGTTGTTTTGCTGGTCGCGGGATTTGTTCTTATTAAGTATCTTGCATAAGAATAAGGGCCGGCAATGCCAAAAACCGTCAGTCAGATCGTCGAAGTATGCGTGTTCAGGATCGCGGGGGGAGAACACCGCTTCCTCTTGCTGAAGCGCTCGGCGGACGAAAAAATATATCCGGGAATCTGGCAGATTGTCACGGGCAAAATTGAAGAGACTGAGCATACCGTCACGGCCGCCTTGCGGGAAGTTCGGGAAGAAACCGGATTCTCACCGCACCGATTCTGGCGGCTGCCGTTTGTGAATTCGTTCTACGAACCGGTCAGGGACCTGATTCACCTCTGTCCGTATTTTGCAGCCGAAGTTTCAGAGGGAGTCGACCCCGTGCTGTCCCCGGAGCATCAGGAGTACCAATGGTGCACATTCGAACGAGCTCAGGCTCTCCTCCCGTGGTCCGGCCAGCGTACAGGCGTCAGCATTGTGCACAATCATATTATCCCTGGAACTGAGGAATCACGCCTTCTGGAAATCCCCCCCGTCTATCTCGAAAGGAAAGAGCATTGAGCCTTCTCGTCGTCGGTTCCGTTGCGCTTGATTCTGTCGAAACCCCTTTTGGAAAGGTCGAGAATGCCCTGGGGGGATCAGCGGTGTTCATCGGCATGTCGGCCTGCTATCTCGCAGCTCCCGTGCGACTGGTTGCCGTCGTCGGCGGCGACTTCCCAAAATCGTATCTTGAACTCCTCGAGGAGCGCTCGATCGATCTCGACGGATTGAAAATCGTGCCCGAAGGCAAGACGTTTAGATGGGGTGGACGCTATCACTACGATCTGAACACCCGGGATTCCCTTTATACCGATCTGAACGTTTTCGAACACTTCGATCCTGTCATCCCGGAGCAATACCGAAAGTCCTCGTATGTGTGCCTCGGAAACATCCATCCGCGCCTTCAGCGAAGAGTGCTCGAGCAAATTGAAAAACCGCGGTTGGTCATCGGGGACACGATGAACTACTGGATCCAAAATACGGCGGATGAACTGCAGAAGACTCTTCGAGTGATGGACGTTCTCATCATTAATGATTCGGAGGCCCGGTTGCTGACCCAGGAACCGAATCTGGTCAAGGCGGCGAAGCGCATCATCGACCTTGGGCCAAAGATCATCATTATTAAGAAGGGAGAGCACGGAGCACTGCTGGTGACTGAGAAGACGATTTTTTCCGCACCGGCGTATCCTCTCGAAACCATTTACGACCCTACCGGTGCCGGCGATTCTTTTGCCGGGGGATTTGCCGGATGGTTGGCCAAAACGGACGACCTCTCTCCGGAAAATTTGAAACGGGCCGTGATTTATGGGAGCGCCCTGGCGTCATTCTGCGTCGAGCGGTTCAGCGTTGACCGGCTCAAGGACCTCACGTATCTCGAAATAAAAGACCGGTACCGGTCGTTTATGAATCTCTCGCATTTCGATGAAGGAGCATAAGACAGGTGCGATCGGCTGGAAGGAAGGAAAAGTCTGGTTTCTTGATCAGACACGGATTCCGGCTGAACAGCGAGTCGTCGAAACAAACGACCCATCCGTTCTTGCCGGGGCTATCCGGACCCTGTCCATCCGCGGGGCGCCCCTGATTGGGATTGCCGCGGCGTACGGCGTTGCACTTGACTTCATTTCCTCCCCCATGTCCCGAAGGGAGGACCTGCCGTCACGACTTGCCCGTGTGCAGGCACTTTTTGCCTCCACCAGACCAACAGCTGTCAACTTGTTTTGGGCCTTGGAACGAATGAGGGAAACGGCTGAGTCGTTCTCCGGGAACATCGGGAATCTTGGAGAGGTTCTCCTCAACGAAGCGGTACGGATCCATGAGGAAGATCGGTTGACGTGTGAACAAATCGGCATCCACGGAGCAGCT
Organism: Bacteroidota bacterium; assembly: GCA_040901865.1. GTDB lineage: Bacteria > Bacteroidota > Ignavibacteria > UBA10030 > UBA10030 > JBBDYD01. The sequence continues at coordinate 4,065 of JBBDYD010000029.1, forward strand.
CTGATTTCACCCGGAATGTCGGTACTGACTCATTGCAATACCGGGGCGCTCGCCACAGGAGGCATTGGTACAGCCTTTGGCATTATCCGGACGGCATGGGAGAAGAAAGTGCTGCGCCATGTTTACGTCGATGAAACACGCCCGCTCCTGCAGGGCGCCCGCCTTACCGCATGGGAATTGACCCAACTGGGCATCCCATCAACGCTTATCACCGACAGCACCGCCGCTTTTCTCATGCTCCAGGGACGTATTCAGGCTGTTCTCGTGGGCGCAGACCGGATAGCCGCAAACGGAGACGTAGCTAATAAGGTGGGAACCTATGGCCTGGCGGTGACCGCCAGATATCACGCCATTCCATTCTATGTCGCGGCGCCAACCTCGACCATTGACAGCACCATGAAGTCCGGAAAGGACATTCCCATCGAGGTGCGGGATTCTGCCGAGCTTCTCAGACAGGGGGAGAGAGCGATCGCTCCCATTGGTATGGAAGTTTATGCCCCTGCATTTGACGTAACTCCCAATGAACTTATCACTGCAATCATCACGGAATACGGAGTCGTGAGTCCGCCGTTCGGATCTCACTTGCCGACACGGCAGAGCTCCCTGGAGAATTTCAAGAAATGATCGTCAAGACAGATGCCGTGGTGCTGAAATCGATGCGCTATCGAGATACGAGTAAAATCGTCACATTCTACACGAGAGCGTACGGGAAGGTTGCCGGAATCGCCAAAGGCGCCCGTGAAACCAGGAGCAAGTTTGGAGCCTCACTGGAACCAATGACCGAAGTATCCCTTGTTCTCTACAAGAAAGAACAGCGGGACCTCCAGTTGATTTCCCAATGTGACATCATCAGGCCTTTCAAGCTCGTTCACTCCGTTATGGAGAAAATGTCCGGTGCCATGGCGGTGGTGGAATTGTTGCATCAACTGACGCACAGCGAAGAAGAGAATCCCGCGCTTTACAATCTGCTCGTGGAAACTCTCGAAGCAGTCGAAGGGGCTCCCCGGAATATCCGGAATGTTGTCCATGGGTTCGAACTCCGGTTTGCCTCGCTCTTTGGATTCACCCCCGTGTTTGATCGATGTTCTCATTGCGGAACGGTCCTTGGCGGGCCTGGCGGACATCCGGTAGTGCAGTTAAGAATTGATCGGGGTGCAGTACGGTGCGGGAATTGCCTTGAGATGCCTTCAGGGGTTGGCGCGCGAGGAGAGAAATCTGCACTCTCCGCCATAATCAGCGCTCCTACAGCCCAGATTTTGCACCGGTTTCTCACGGCTCGCCTCGACACTCTTTCCGGCGTGGAGTATCATGAATCCGTTTGGAACGAAGTGGATGAAACTTTGCGTTCTTATTTGCAGTATCACTTTGAAGGGCTCCGGCCATTGAAATCGGCTTCGGTGTTCCGGCAAATCTCAGCGTAGGAAGAACCCAGCTTTCCAAAGGAGAAATTGTATGTCGACGAGATCTATTATCGCGGCAGTGGTCCTCATAGGGATTGGCATCGTCTTCGGTGTTGTCCTTGTCTCAAGTTTGAAAGGGGTCGATGTCAGCTTTGCACAGGACCCCGTACAAATCGGATCGAACGGTCCCGCGCCGAAGGTGAATCCGGTCCTGCAGGCGCTGAACGAGGCTTTTCACACAGTCTCAAATGACGTGACACCGTCGGTCGTCTATATCACCGTGAAATCTTCCGGTTCAAAGGAGGAAGGCGGATCAGAACGGTTCTTTCACTTCTTCGGTCCGGAATTTCGCTTTGACAATCCGCAGCGTCCGGAAATCGGTGCTGGCTCCGGCGTCATTCTCACGAAGAGTGGATATATCCTCACCAACAACCATGTCGTCGAAGGGGCGGACAAGGACGGAATCAGGGTTCGGCTTTCGGACACACGCGATCTTCCCGGAAAGCTCATTGGAACGGACAAGTACACGGACCTTGCAGTCGTCAAGGTCGACGCGACGGACCTTCCCGTACCGAGAATCGGAAATTCCGACGCCGTGGAAGTCGGCCATATTGTGTTTGCGGTCGGCAACCCACTCGGATTGACATCGACCATGACACAGGGAATTGTCAGCGCGTTGGGCAGGCAGATCAGCATTATCGATGACGAAGGCACCGGATACGGGATTGAGAATTTTATTCAAACGGATGCCGCGGTGAACCCGGGGAATAGCGGCGGACCGCTCATTGATATCTCAGGATCCGTCATCGGCATCAACACCGCGATTGCGACAACCAACCAGCGGTACCAGGGGTACAGCTTTGCCATTCCGATGAACCTCGCCCGAAAGGTTGCGGGAGACATCATCCGTTACGGCGAAGTCCGGCGCGGATATATCGGTGTGAGCATCCAGACGGTGGATGCCGTGACTGCGAAGGCCCAAGGGCTGGACAGGGCACGCGGCGTTATCGTGCAATCCGTTAATGCCGGCAGTGCCGGTCAAGAGGCCGGCCTCAAGCCGCTCGACATTATCTTCACGGTCGACGGTCAGGAGGTCAACACGTCTCAGCAGCTGCAGACCGTTATTGCAAGTAAAGACCCCGGCCAGACGGTCACGTTGAAGGTGTTTCGTGACAAGAAGACCATAGAGAAGAAGGTCACACTAAAACTCCGTGAAGAAGAACGCAACATTGCTGCAATCGATGACCGGCGGGGAAGCACACGGGAGGCACAACCGACAGCCCCTTCCTCGGTGACGGTGGGACAGCTTGGCCTTACGGTAAAGTCCCTCGACAACGCGCGAAAAAGACAACTGGATATCCAGCAGGGCGTTGTCGTCGAGAAAGTGGAACCCCTGAGCGCTGCTGGTAACAGGAGTATTTCGCCCGGGGACGTGATTCTGAGCGTTGGGAACAGGGAGATCGGCACCCCTCAGGAGTTCAAAGAGGTGATTGCGGAAATGAAGCCGGGTGATGCGGTGATGTTGCGCATCAAAACAGAGAACCGCCGCGTGAATTATGTGGCGATTCAAATTCCGGAGAATTCTTCGAATTAATTATTGGTTATTACAGTGTTTTTGAAGCGCGGCTTGAAAACCGCGCTTTTTTTATTGCCCATTTGAAAATCGAGCGAATTTTCCGTATTTCAGGTGAAGAAAGGTAAAGCATGATACGCTATTTGACGGCTGGAGAATCGCATGGTCAGGCCTTGGTTGGGATTGTCGAAGGGCTGCCTGCCGGTGTCTCTGTTTCTGCTGAATATATCAATCACCAACTCTGGCGTCGGCAACAGGGATACGGGCGCGGCGGCCGTATGCGCATTGAATCAGATCAGGTGGAAATTCTCTCAGGAATCCGGTTCGGCAAGACTTTGGGGTCTCCCGTCGCTTTTGTCATTCGGAATAAAGACTGGGTGAATTGGACGGAGAAGATGGCGGTGGATGGGAATGGAACCGGTGTGGATCCAATTACGATTCCCCGTCCGGGTCATGCCGATTACGTCGGGGCAGTGAAACACGGATTTTCGGATATCCGCAATGCGATCGAGCGGGCGAGCGCCCGCGAAACGGCCATGCGGGTCGCATGTTGCACCATTGTCAGAAAATTCCTTGAGGAGGTGGGCATCTTCACAGGGAGTCATGTGGTCCAAATCGGAAAGGCGCAATTTCTTTCGCGATCCCGCGTCGATGCCATGTTGAGGAAATTCACGAAGGCATCCTGTGGAACATATAAAGTGGCAGAGGAAGCGGATAAGTCGCAGGTAAGAATTCTCGATAGGCCGACCGAAGCAAAGGCGATCGCCGAGATTCGCAAAGCGAAGAAAAAAGGAGATACTCTGGGAGGTATCTTCGAAGTCCTCGTGTCGGGTCTGCCTGTGGGACTTGGTTCCTACGTTCAATGGGATCGCAAGCTTGACGGCCAACTGGCCCAGGCAATCATGTCCATCCATGCCGTGAAGGGGGTTGAGCTTGGCGAGGGATTTGCGAACGCTGCGAAATTCGGATCTGAGGTGCACGATGCGTTTACCGTCCGCAAAGGACGCATCGGGCGTGTGTCAAACAGGGCGGGTGGATTGGAGGGTGGCGTTACCAATGGTGAGATCCTCACCATCCGTGGCGCCATGAAACCCATTTCCACTCTCGCTCACCCCCTCAAGTCCGTTGATCTTAAAACCATGCGGGTTGTGGATGCACGATACGAGCGGTCTGATGTTTGCGCGGTTCCTGCATGCTCAGTGATTGCAGAAGCGGTCAT
>JBBDYD010000030.1:0-8220 GCA_040901865.1 Bacteroidota bacterium
GTGAAAGGGAGAACCTACAACCCTACAAATGGAACACCCGTTCTACGCTAAGAATCTAGCGGGAACGGGCGAGTCGAGAAGCTCCGCGAGTAGGACTCGAACCTACAACCCTGCGGTTAACAGCCGCATGCTCTACCATTGAGCTATCGCGGAATGCGAAAAAACAACCCGGAAGCGATCCGGGTTTCATCAAATATATTTCAAAATCATCCGAATGTCAAGAAACTCTCTCTCCAGGGAGATCGGGAAAAAGAATTGAATCCCAAAAAAACTACAAAGCCTTTTGATTATTGCTCATTTCAGTAACACATCAGTGAGTATCTGTGGGAATCAGTGAGTATCTGCGTCGCGTTGACATTACTTTCATTTCAGCCTATATTCGTTCAGAATTTATTTCAAGGAGACGGACATGTTGAAAGGTGGAATGCCGAACATGCAGGGGATGATGAAGCAGATCCAGGAAATGCAGGAACGGATCGCAAAGGTCCAGGCAGAGTTGGAACAGAAGACGGTGACCGCGGATGCGGGGGGCGGAATGGTTACAGTGACCGCAAATGGAAAACAGCAGATCGTAAAAATTGAAATCGATGTAGAGGTGATCAAGCCTGAAGAAAAAGAGATTCTCGAAGATCTTGTCGTCGCGTCCGTGAACAAGGCCCTTGAGCAATCCACCGCCCTGGCTCAACAGGAAATGCAAAAAGCCACCCAGGGAATGATTCCGAATATCCCGGGCCTTAATTTTCCCGGAATGTGACATGACGTTCACAGCCCAATCTGTCGATCAGCTCGCCGAACAATTTGCCCAGTTGCCGGGAATAGGGAGAAAGACTGCCTACCGGTTGGCGTTATACGTTCTGAAAATGAACAGGGATGAGGTGGTCACTCTCGCAAAAGCGCTGATCAATGTGAAGGACAAGGTACGCTACTGCTCGGTATGTTCAAACATCACCGAGAACGACCCGTGCGGTATCTGTTCAAATCAAAAACGCCACCGGCATATGATTTGTGTTGTCGAGGAGCCGAGCGATGTTCTGGCTCTCGAGAAAACCAATGAATTCAAAGGACTTTATCATGTTCTGGGCGGCGCCCTTTCGCCCCTCGATGGAATCGGTCCGAATGATCTCAGGATCAAGGAACTGCTCACCCGGCTTTCCTCTGCTCCGGCCGAGGAAATCATTCTTGCCATGAATCCCAATGTTGAGGGGGAAGCGACAACGCTGTACCTCTCGAAACTTCTCAAACCTCTTGTGCCCAAGGTAACCCGCATCGCACGCGGTCTCCCGGTCGGATCAGACCTTGAGTATGCTGATCAGGCGACCCTGTCCCGGGCGCTTGAGGGGCGGGTCGCCGTTTAGATCCCGGTCATGCGTATCATCGTCTCGTCCCTGCTGACGGCAGGAATGCTCGGTTGCAGCCTCTTCGATACCCGCGATCCCGAAAACCCTGTTCAGTCGAGTGCAACCTATAATCCTCCGACAACGGTGGACATTGTTTTTGGAAACCTCGTGAGCTCGTTCCAGGATCGCAACTCTGTCAACTATGCGCGGTCCTTTGCCGATTCCTCATTCTCCGGCAGGAGTTTTGTTTTTGAGCCAACATCTCAGGCGTCCTCTCAATATGCCGGCGTGTTTGCGTCCTGGACGAAAATGGCCGAGCAGCAGTACTTCGATAATTTCAACGCGCAACTGCAGCCGAGCTCGGTTCCCGTTCTGATTATCGCGCGCACATCGGAGAGCCCCGGTGCCGATTCGGCTTTTGTCGAAGGGACGTACCAGCTCAGCATTCCGCACACCATCACCGGCGTCCAACAATCAGCAACCGGACGGTTTCAGTTTTACTTGCTCAGAGATTCGCGTCAGTACTGGGTGATCTGGCGGTGGGTGGATTTGGCCAATAATCCCGGTGATTTCACGTGGAGTGATTTCAAGGGAACATTCGGACAATAAGATATGAGTCGGCGGGAAATCCATGCCACTCGAATCAGAAATTCTGTTGCGGCATTCCTGTGCCGGTTCGTCCTTGGGGTCATTCTCGTCACCACTGCCGCGTGCAACCCCTTTGCGCCCGAATTCGATGATTCGATCGGTCCGAACGACTCGATTCTTGGCGACTTGCGCACTGTGGAGGGTGTATTCCAAAACGTTCGATATGCCTACACATTCAAAGATACGACCATCTATGGCCAGCTTCTCCATTCTGATTATTCATTCGTCTACCGGGATTACGAACGCGGGGTCGATATCTCGTGGGGTCGCAACGAGGACATGAGGATCACCTACGAGTTGTTCCGGAATGTCCAACGTGTCGACCTCGTCTGGAACAACATCGTGGCTCTTTCATCAGATTCGTCCAATGCAAATTCCGTTGTGAGCAGGAATTTTAATTTGACCTTTACATTCAATCCGACAGATGTCGTTCGCGTGGATGGATTTGCCACTCTCACGTTGACAAGAGGTGCTTCGTCCGATGCATGGCGGATCATCCGTTGGCGGGATGAGTCGAATTTCTGAGTATTTGAGTATAGGAGTATGTGAGTAGATGAAAAACGGGATGTCCTTCGAACCTGATCCTTGTGCACCCAAACCTTAAACCTTAAACCTTGAACCCCCCCATGCTCTCCGTCGCTTATCAGGGTGAACCCGGCGCTTTTTCCGAGCAGGCTGTCAGAAGGTTCTTCGGCAGGAAGGCAAAGCTTGTGCCCATGGAACATTTCGATGACGTTTTTCGGTTCACAGCGGGAGGCGGTTCAAAGAGGGGGCTTGTACCTATTGAAAACTCTGTGTTCGGAAGCGTTCATCAGAATTACGACCTTCTGCTTGATCACAAGCTCTCGATTGTCGGTGAAGTAACGCTTCGTATTCATCATCACCTGATGGCCCTGCCCGGTGTCCGGTTGAATCACGTCAAATTTGTCTTTTCACATCCGCAGGCCCTTGGTCAATGCGAGGATTTCCTCCGGACGCTCCGAGGTACTCGTCAAATCCCTCACAATGATACGGCGGGAGCGGCAAAGATGATTAGAGAGGACGGTCGGACGAACGCTGCGGCTGTTGCAAGTGTGCAGGCCGCACGCACGTACCGGCTGAACATTCTGCGCCGAAACGTCGAAAACAACCATCATAATTATACACGATTTCTCGTTCTGGCCCGGTCTGGAAAACCTCCGGCACGGAAGGCCAAAACCTCTCTGGTCTTTGCGACGAAAAACGTCCCCGGCGCCCTCTTTCAGTCCCTTGCCGTCTTCGCCCTGCGCGAAGTCAACCTGTTGAAAATCGAATCGAGGCCGTTCGTGGGAAAACCGTGGCAATATCTCTTTTATCTTGACGTCCTTGGGTCTCCCCGGGACGAAAGAGTGCGAACGGCGTTGAAACATCTCGAAGAAGTCAGTACCTTTGTGAGAATTCTCGGCGCTTATCCTGTCGGACGAACCTTTCAGGAATAATCCAAATGCAAATGGGATATATCATTAAAGAAGGATTCTCCGGGTTCAAGAGGGCAAAGCTCTCGATGGTTGCCTCCATCGTGACAGTATCCATTTCCCTGTTGTTGCTGAGTGCCTTTTCCATTCTCCTGCTCAACGCGAATTCCGTCATCAACACCCTGCGGGATAAGGTGGAAATGGAGGCGTTCTTGCAGGATCCAATGACCAGGCAGGAAATCAGTGCAGTGCAGGCACGGATGCTTTCCATCGAAGGCGTCGGCGAGGTTCAGTTTATCTCGAAGGACGACGCGGCAAAGATTTTCCAGGAACAGTTCGGCGAAGATATTTATCGCGTCCTTGATTTCAATCCGCTTCCTGCCTCTGTGAAGGTGTTCTTGCGGGATGGGTACAAGACATCGGTCGCGGCCCAACGTATTTATACCGAAATCAAAAGCATCGATGGGATTGAGGATGTGATTTATCGGAAAACCCTCCTGGAGATGCTGGACAAACGCGTTACCACCATCGTCGGGTTTGCATTGGGGATCGGATTATTTATCACGATTTCTTCTATTTTCCTCGTCGCGAACACCATCCGCCTGGCAATCTACGCAAAGCGCAAGATCATTCAGACGATGAAACTCATCGGCGCAACACGCGGGTTCATCCGTACGCCGTTTTTGCTTGAAGGGCTTGTGCAGGGGCTTGTCGGCGGACTGATCGCAAGCGGCGTGGTGTTTTCCCTGTTCCATTACCTCGAACAATGGGCCATACCTCTGTCGGATTTTCTGGAGGTCGAGCCCGCCGCCTACGGAGTCATCACCGCTGCCGGTTGCCTGCTGGGGTTGTTCGGCAGTATCATTTCCATCCGGCGCTTCATCGGCGAAAGCATTCTCAATTGAAATCCATAGCAGGAATCGTTCCGAAGAGAATTTTGCCGGTCGGTCCTCAGGGCGCCCTTCAATCAGATTTGTCAAGCTCTGTTTCCTCTGTGCGGACTTCGTGTCCTCTGTGGTTAACTCTTTCTGCCCGGGTTTAGAGAGGAATTTTGTCCGTTGCATTTTCATCAATTGTTTAATACAATTTTTGTGTTGCATCAGGAAGCCTTCCACCATCTCATGTCTGTTCGATCCCACGAATCCCAACATCTCCTATGAAGAGCCTTCTGTCGTTCTATAAATCTTCCATTGGGAAGAAAGTCGTGATGAGTCTCACCGGACTTTTCCTCTGTCTTTTCCTGTTGGAACATCTCGTCGGGAATCTGCTGCTCTTTGCCAATGACAACGGCCACCTGTACGAGCAGTACTCGGCACTTCTCGTTTCGAATCCGATTATTCGGGCGATCGAAATCGTACTGTTTGCCTCGCTCATCGGCCACGCCGTAAGCGGTGTTGTAGTTTGGTACGGGAATCGGCGGGCACGGCCAAGGAAATACAAAACCTACCGGCTGGACGAAAATGCCGAACTGGCGGCCAGGATTACCATGGTGGGAGGGAGTATCGTGTTCCTGTTCCTGGTTGTTCACCTGTGGAGTTTTTTCTTCCCCCTGCGCATAACAGGAACTTCCCTCTCGGCTTATGAACTTGTCCGTCAGAAATTTTCCAATCCGTGGTTCTGCCTGTTCTACCTGTTTGCGCTGGTTCTGCTCGCGTTTCACCTCAAACACGGATTTCAATCAGCGTTCCAAACGCTCGGATTGGTTCATAAACGCTACACCGGCCTGCTCAACCTTGTCGCAGTGCTGTTTTGGCTTGTCATTCCCGCGGGGTTTGCATCAATCCCGATCTACTTTTACCTGTTTCAACGCGTCACACCCCCTGCTGTTGTCTTCGGAGCACAGTAAATCATGAAACTCGATGCGAAAATTCCGGATGGACCCATTGAAAAGAAATGGTCCAACCATCGGTTCCATCTGAAACTCGTCAATCCGGCCAATAAACGTAAGTACTCCATCATCGTTGTCGGAACCGGGCTTGCGGGCGCTTCGGCGGCTGCAAGTCTTGCTGAGCTCGGATATAACGTGCTGGCGTTTTCGTTCCACGAATCGCCCCGTCGTGCTCACAGCATCGCGGCGCAAGGGGGGATCAACGCCCCCAAGAATTACTCCAACGACGGGGACAGTATTTGGCGGTTGTTTTACGACACGGTAAAAGGCGGCGATTACCGCGCCCGTGAAGCAAATGTGTATCGCCTGGCCGAAGTGAGCGGGTCGATTATCGACCAATGTGTCGCGCAGGGCGTTCCGTTCGCGCGCGACTACGCAGGCTATCTGGATAACCGATCGTTCGGCGGCGCTCAGGTATCAAGGACTTTCTATGCCAGGGGACAAACAGGACAGCAGTTGCTGCTTGGGGCCTACTCTGCCCTGTGCAGGCAAATCGACCTCGGGACGGTGAAGTTCTTTGACCGAAGGGAAATGCTGGACGTGGTGCTGATTGACGGTCAGGCCCGCGGTATCGTTGCGCGGAATCTGGTGAACGGAATCCTCGAGTCGTACGTGGCCGACGCCGTTGTCCTTGCGACGGGCGGCTATGGAAACGTGTTCTTCCTTTCGACGAATGCGAAGGCCTGCAATGCGACGGCTATTTGGCGCGCACATAAACGCGGTGCCGTGTTTGGAAACCCCTGCTATACGCAGATTCACCCGACGTGCATTCCGCAAAGCGGCCAGTACCAGTCGAAGCTCTCGCTGATGAGCGAGAGTCTCCGGAATGACGGTCGCATCTGGGTTCCGAAGAAAAAAGGAGACAAACGACGGCCTGAAGAGATACCCGAGGGGGAACGCGACTATTATCTCGAGCGCCAGTATCCTTCGTTTGGAAACCTTGTTCCCCGCGATGTCGCGTCCCGGCGTGCGAAGGAAATGTGTGACCAGGGATTTGGGGTGGGCCCGACAAGTCTTGCCGTCTACCTCGATTTTGCTGATGCGATCAAACGCCTCGGCCGCGATGTTATCAAGGAACGGTACGGGAACCTCTTCGGGATGTATCACGAGATTACCGCCGAAGATCCGTACAAAGCTCCCATGAGAATCTATCCGGCTGCCCATTATACCATGGGAGGGTTATGGGTCGATTATAATCTCATGAGCACGATCCCCGGCATGTATGTCATTGGCGAGGCGAATTTCTCAGACCATGGCGCCAACAGGCTCGGTGCGAGCGCTTTGATGCAGGGACTTGCCGACGGCTACTTCGTTTTACCGTACACGATCGGGGATTATCTCGCCACTCAATCCTTCAAGCCGGTCAAAAGCGATCACGCCGCCTTTAGAAGCACTGAGCAGGAGAATGAGACGACGATCAAGAGGCTGATGTCCGTCAAGGGCAAGAAATCCGCCGACGAGTTCCACCGCGAGCTTGGGGTGATTATGTGGGATTACGTGGGCATGGGGCGCAACAAAAAAGGACTCAAGAAAGCCCTGGAGCTGATCCCGGACCTTCGTGAGCAATTCTGGAATGGTGTGCGTATTACCGGAAGTGACCTGGACCTCAACGCCGAGCTCGAGAAGGCGGGTCGGGTGGCGGATTTCTTTGAGTTGGGAGAACTCATGGCCCGGGATGCCCTTCACCGGGAAGAATCATGCGGCGGGCACTTCCGGGAGGAACACCAGACCCCCGACGGCGAGGCGAAGCGGAACGACAGCAGGTTCAGCTACGTCGCAGCATGGGAATATCGCGGACCAAAACGGGGTGAGGTGCTGAACAAGGAACCGCTGAAGTTCGAATATGTGAAACCCTCGCAGAGAAGCTATAAGTAAGTTCGAGGTTCGAAGTGCGAGTGACGAATGCTAACCAACTCGACATTCGACACTCAACATTCGACATTCGTCATTCGACACTCGACAATTCAAGAGGATACTGGAGTATGAACCTGACTCTTAAAGTGTGGCGTCAACGGAACAGGGAGGACGCCGGGAGATTTGAGACGTATCCCATGAAGGATGTTTCTCCCGACATGTCGTTTCTCGAAATGCTTGACGTATTGAATGTCGAGCTTGTGAGAAAGGGCGAAGAACCGGTGGCTTTTGACCATGATTGCCGGGAAGGGATCTGCGGAAGTTGCGGACTAATGATCGACGGCCGCGCACATGGACCGGGTCGTGCTGCCGCGACCTGCGAACTTCGGATGCGTAAGTTCCAGGACGGCGATGTTGTAACGGTGGAGCCTTGGCGCGCTGCTCCATTTCCGGTTATCAAGGATCTCGTGGTGGACCGGACCGCATTTGACCGTATCATTGAAGCCGGGGGGTACGTGTCGGCAAAGACCGGCGGTATTCCGGATGGCAATGCTATTCTGATTCCAAAACCCGTTTCTGATGAGGCGATGGATGCAGCCTCCTGCATTGGATGCGGTGCATGCGTGGCAGCCTGCCCCAATTCATCGGCGATGCTGTTCGTCGCAGCAAAGGTGTCGCACCTTGCTCTGCTGCCTCAGGGTCAGCCGGAACGGGAAACCCGGGTTTTACGTATGGTGGAACAAATGGACGAAGAAGGATTCGGCAACTGTTCCAACAACTACGCGTGCGAAGCGGAATGTCCCAAGGAAATCTCCGTCAGCCACATCGCCCGAATGAACAGGGAGTTCCTGAAGGCAAAGATCCTCTAGGTTTCAATCAAACGCACAAGTCCCAGAGGGCGATCGAAAGGTCGTCCTTTTTTTTGGTTTCATCGGTAAACGCAGTCCGTCCCGCCAAAAACGGAGCGGGAGTAAGGGGGTGACGAAACTGCCAACCATTGTACGGTCTCAATGATTCATGATCGTATGTCTACTTTCTCTTCGTAAGAGAAAGTAGCAAA
>JBBDYD010000031.1:0-1267 GCA_040901865.1 Bacteroidota bacterium
GACAAGGCACCGTTTGCCGCACTGGCATTCAAGATTGCCACTGACCCCTTTGTCGGCACACTGACTTTTTTCCGGGTCTACTCCGGCGCACTCAAATCCGGGGACAGCGTCTACAACCCGATCAAATACAGGAAAGAACGTGTCGGACGAATGGTACAGATGCATGCCAACACGCGTGAAGAAATCAAGGAAGTGCTTGCCGGTGATATCGCCGCAGCCATCGGCTTGAAGGATGTCACCACGGGAGACACTTTGTGTTCGCCAGATCATATCGTAACGCTGGAAAAGATGGATTTCCCCGAACCGGTAATTTCGGTAGCGGTAGAACCAAAGACCAAGGCTGACCAGGAAAAGATGGGTGTTGCTCTCGGCAAACTGGCCCAGGAGGATCCTTCGTTCAGAGTAGAGACGGACGAAGAGTCCGGGCAAACCATCATATCGGGAATGGGCGAGTTGCACCTCGACGTGCTGGTGGATCGAATGCGGCGTGAGTTCGGTGTGGAAGCCAATATTGGCAAACCCCAGGTGGCTTACCGGGAAACCATCAAAAAAATCGTGGAAGTGGAAGGCAAACACGTCAAACAATCTGGTGGTCGGGGCCAATATGGGCATATATGGCTACGACTCGAACCGCTGGATCCGGATTCTGAGTATGAATTCGTCAACGCCATCGTCGGCGGAGTGGTTCCCAAGGAATATATTCCGGCGGTAGACAAGGGTGTTCGGGAACAGATGAAGAACGGTTGTCTGGCCGGTTATCCTTTGCTGGCCATGAAGGTCACTGCCTTTGACGGATCGTTCCACGATGTGGACTCCAGCGAAATGGCTTTCAAAATTGCCGGTTCCATGGCGCTCAGGAAAGGCGCGCTGATGGCAAATCCGGCATTGCTGGAACCTGTCATGAAAGTGGAAGTTGTCACCCCGGAAGATTACATGGGTGATGTGATGGGCGACCTGAATCGTCGCCGCGGTCTGGTACAAGGCATGGATGACAGCCCCAGCGGCAAAGTGATCACTGCCGAAGTCCCATTGTCTGAAATGTTTGGTTATTCCACCGATCTTCGCTCTGCAACCCAGGGTCGTGCTACCTATACGATGGAATTTACCAAGTATTCGGAAGTACCCGGCAACATTGCAGAAGCAATTATTGCGAAAAACAAAGGCTAACTAACTGGTTTAATCTGGAAAAGTACATTCAGTCGAGGTGAATTGTGGCGAAGGGAAAATTTGAACGAAAGAAGACTCACGTAAACGTAGGTACTATCGG
>JBBDYD010000032.1:0-48241 GCA_040901865.1 Bacteroidota bacterium
TGTTGGAATCCAACGCAGCGGAACAGGGGGCCCGAATGTCGGCCATGGACAGCGCCACTGAGAACGCCAAGGACATCCTCAAGGGATTGACCCTCTCGTTCAACAATGCCCGCCAGGCATCAATTACCAAGGAACTTCTCGAAATCGTGAGCGGAGCTGAAGCGCTGAGGAAGGCCGGTTAGAGAATTGGCAATTGTCAATTGTCAATTGTCAATTGGCAATCTCCTGTAATCCCTCTTGTGTAAATTCCCTAAAACCTGTTGTTTCCCTGTGTTTTTTTGAGTAACTTGAAAGCCCCTTAAATTGGGGTAAAGACCCATGTTTGAAACCCTGAGCCAGAAACTCGAAGCGGCGTTTAAGAAGCTTCGGGGTCACGGAAAGATTAACGAGCAAAACGTGACCGAGTCCCTCAGGGAGGTCCGCCGCGCGTTACTCGACGCGGATGTCAATCTGGGCGTTGCAAAAGAGTTCATTGACAAGGTTCAAAAGCGGGCAATCGGACAGGATGTCCTGAACAGCGTTACCCCCGGCCAGCAGATTATCAAGATCATTCATGACGAGATGATCCTGTTGTTGGGAGAAACACGGACAGACATCGCCGAGGCCTCGAATCCGCCCACGGTGATTCTCGTGGCAGGGCTGCAAGGGTCAGGGAAAACGACATTTGCGGCCAAGCTCGCCGGACTGCTCAAGTCCAAGGGGCGGAATCCGCTACTCGTGGCGGCGGATGTTCATCGGCCCGCGGCAGTCGATCAATTGAAGATCCTGGCGAAGCAGTTGGATGTTCCGGTCTATTCCGAACCGTCAACCGATGCCGTGGGAATTGCCGATCGTGCTGTGGATGCCGCCCGGAAAAATGCACGGGACACCGTGATCATCGATACGGCCGGTCGGATGCATGTCGATGAAGCAATGATGGAGGAAGTCTCGCAGATACGCGAGCGTACGCACCCGCACGAGATCCTCTTCGTTGTCGATGCCATGACGGGTCAGGATGCCGTGAACACGGCGAAGGCGTTTCACGATCGCCTGAATTTCGACGGTGTGGTCCTGACAAAAATGGACGGCGATGCCAGGGGCGGAGCCGCTCTCTCGATCAGGGCCGTGGTTCAGAAACCCGTCAAGTTTATTGGTGTGGGCGAAAAGCTCGACGCGCTCGAGCCGTTTTATCCTGAAAGAATCGCCTCGAGGATTCTCGGGATGGGTGACATTGTCACCCTCGTCGAGAAGGCTCAGACGCAGTTGGATCAGGACAAGGCGGTCAAGCTCGGTGAAAAGCTTCGCAAGTCGCAATTGGACCTCGAGGATTTTCTTGACCAGCTTCGGGAGGTCCGTAAAATGGGGCCCCTCGACCAGGTGATCGGCATGATCCCCGGAATGAAGGTGCCCGTCGGAGCACAGGTGGACGAAAAGGCACTGGGTCGTACGGAAGCCATCATTCAGTCGATGACGAGCGAAGAGCGGTCCAGGCCGTCGATCATCAATGGAAGCCGGCGGAAACGCATCGCTCTCGGTAGCGGCACAACCGTTCAGGATGTCAACCGGTTACTGAAACAGTTCGAAGAAATGCAGAAAATGATGAAGAAGTTCTCAAAAGGAAACATCCGGAAATCACTCACCGGCATGCGTTTTTAATATTCCATTATTCCATTTCTTGTAGGAGTCTCGCACGTGGTTAAGCTACGATTACGAAGAGCAGGGAAAAAGAAACAGCCGTTCTACAAGGTGGTGGCAGCGGATATCCGCTCACCGAGAGACGGCCGATACCTCGAGGCGGTCGGCAGTTACGATCCGCGCTTGCATCCGCCGGAACTGAAGTTCAAGGAAGAGCGGGTGTTCCATTGGTTGCGCAACGGCGCCCAGCCCACCGATACGGTCAGGTCCTTGTTCCGCCGGTCCGGAATATGGCTTCGCTGGACGTTGACAAAGCGTGGCGTCGATAACGAAAAGATGCAGGGAATCCTCGAGAAGTGGCAGCTGGCCCAGCAGGATCGCCCAAAACGCGATAGCGATCGGAAGGCGCGGCGGGCGGAACGGAAGAAAAAAGCTGCTGCTGCAGAAGTCAAGGCGAAAGAAGCCCCAGCGACACAGACCGCAGAAGCGCCTGCAGCACCGGCCTCGGAAGCGCCGCCGGCGTCCTGAAGTCACTGGCCGACTGTCCAAACCGATGGTTGAATGATCGCGGTCGCGAAGATTACGAAGAGCGTTGGTCTCAAGGGCCAGGTTCAGGTGGAATCGCTCTCCGATCAGGTTGGCCGACTCCAGAATCTCAAACAAGTATTTGTTGGGAAAGCTGAATCAGACGTCCGCCCGGCAGTTGTTGAAACGACAGAATCCAGGGGTGACAGGGCAGTGATGAAATTCCGCTCCGTGGAAGACCGAACCGGGGCTGATGCACTCCGGGGACTCTGGATCTTCGTCGAAGATGACCAGGGAATCCCGGCGAAGAAGGGCAGTTACTTCATTCATGAGATAATTGGCCTCAAAGCCTTTAGTGAAGAAGGAATCGAGCTTGGTGTTGTACTAGATGTGGTGAGTCTCCCCGCAGGCGATACCTGGGTTGTCAAGATCGGGGAAAGGGAAGTGATGGTCCCGGCCGTGAAAGAGTTTATTCGGGATGTCGATCTTCACCGCCAACGAGTGGTGATCCGGATAATCGAAGGTCTGATGGAGTGAGAAGCGGATGATGCGAATCGATATTGTGACCGGGGTTCCGAAGCTGCTTGTGAGCCCCCTTCAGGAAAGCATCCTTCACCGCGCGCAGGAGAAGAATCTTGTGCAGATCGAGGTCCATGACCTTCGGGAATACACGCACGACAAACATCGGACGATTGACGATACACCGTTTGGTGGTGGATCCGGAATGATCCTCAAGCCGGAACCGATTTTTGAGTGTGTGGAGACCCTGAAAAGAGAGCGCCAGTATGATGAGGTTGTGTTCTTGAGTCCCGAAGGAGAGTTGTTGAATCAGGGTATGGCCAACGAACTCTCTCTCAAGCAGAACATCATCCTGTTGTGCGGCCATTATAAGGGCGTTGATGATCGTGTTCGGCAGTCCCTGGTTACCAGGGAAATTTCCATCGGCGACTACGTCCTCACCGGCGGCGAACTTGCGGCAGCCGTTGTGGCCGACGCAATCGTCCGGTTGGTTCCGGGAGTGCTGAACGCAAGCGAATCCGCCCTGTCGGATTCCTTCCAGGACGGCCTCCTCGGATATCCGGAATACACCAGGCCCGCGGAGTTTCGCGGAATGAAAGTGCCCGAGCCGCTCTTGTCAGGGAATCATAAGGAAATTGAACGTTGGCGCTCTGATCAGCGGGTCAAGCGGACAGGCGAACGCCGGAAGGATTTGCTGGAATCGCAGTAAGAAAGAATCATTGGAGAACTAAATGAATAAGATCAAGTTGATGGAAGCCACCCAGTTAAAAAAGGACCTTCCCGAATTCAAAGCCGGCGATACGATCAATGTTCACGTCCGGGTCGTGGAAGGTGACAAGGAACGTATCCAGCAGTTCCAGGGAGTCGTGATCAGCCGTCGTGGAAGCGGCATTAACACCACGTTCACGGTCAGAAAGATTTCCGATGGCGTGGGCGTCGAGAGGATCTTTCCTCTCCATTCACCGCGTATTGCGAAGATTGAACGTATGAAAGAAGGCCGAGTCCGCCGCGCGAAAATGTACTATCTGCGAAATCTCGCTGCCAAAGCGGTGACTCAAAAAACGACGGCTTGATGGCTGACCGCCAGCGACTCGGGGTGCCGGAGGCCCTCTACCTGAGGCCGCTGATCCACGGCTTGGATCGGTCAGACGTTGAACTCCACCGAACCCTTCCGGCCCAGCTTGCCATTGATTTCCGAGATCGCCCCGAGTTCCTTCGGGGCGCTTTCCTTTCCCCCCTCGACTATGCACGCCATGGGGCCAATTACCAGATCGTTCCAGGGCTTTGCGTATCATCCTCCGACCCCACTGGAACAATCCGCCTTTATATCAATCCCAATCGAAAGAATATTTCCACCCTCGCCGTCGACATCCGCGTCACATCGGAAATTATTCTCGCCAGAATCGTCCTTCTTGAAAGGTTTCCCAATCTCTCGTCAGAACGGCACGGATTAACCATTCTCCCCATGATGCCGGATCCGACGGCCATGCTTGCAAAAGCAGATGCGGCGCTCGTCGTGAACCTTTCCCCGTCCAAGGCTCCAGACGCTTTGTTTTCACTCGATCTTGTCGAAGAATGGAGTGATTTGACCGGACTGCCTTATGTACACGGAATGTGGGTTGTTCGGGAGGACCAGTTCACTGACGACGAGGTCCGTACGCTTCTACGGGCAAAAGAGGAGGGTACCACAGCGCTTACCCGCGGGACAACGAATCCCACACCCGAATTGCCGGGCGAAGAAGATCTCCGCCGTTATTATGCATCATTCTCGTATGATATGAGTCACCAGCAGGTCGAGAGTCTTACCGAGTTCTTTCGCTACGCGTTCTACCACGGCGTCCTGCGTGACATTCCGGACCTTAATTTCTATATGTCCCAATCCCTCCCCGAACCCTCAGCCAATTAACACGTTTCCCGGTTTGTCACTTTGTGTTCTTCGTGTCTTCGTGGTGAAACAGAAAAGCTTGACCACAAGGATTCTCCTCGTTGAATTTCCCTTTTTTTTCAGTAGATTTGATCATGCAACAACCAGCGGGAGTATGCTGAAGAGCATTTCGATTCGAAATTATGCAATCATCGATGCGGCAGACACGGAGTTTGAGCCGGGCCTGAATATCATTACCGGCGAAACGGGGGCCGGTAAATCGATCCTCATCGATGCTCTCGGGCTGATTCTGGGCGAACGGGCCAGCAACGATATGATTCGGGCCGGTGCCGAAAAGGCTGTGGTGGAAGGGGTCTTTTCGGTCGCATCGAACAAGAGGATCAAAACACTTCTGGAATCGAACAGTCTCGATGGGCAGGACGGGCTCATTCTTCGGCGCGAAATCTCATCGAAAGGACAGAATCGATGTTTCATCAACGACACACCCGTCAACCTTGCGCTCCTAAAAGAAGCGGGTGACTATCTCGTGGATCTCCACGGTCAGCACGAGCACCAGTCCCTGTTACGCCCGCATACCCACATCGAGTACCTTGACGACTTCGGCGGTCTCGAAGGGCTCCTGAACGAATACCGCAAATCCTACGAAACTCTGTCCGCCTTATTTGAGGAACGCGAGCACCTCAAGCAGCACGAGGCCATTCTGAGGGAACGGCGGGATTTGTATGAGTTTCAACTCAAAGAGATCGATGCCGTGCATCCTCAACCCGGGGAGGAGGAGGCCCTCGAATCCGAATTGCGGATTCTGGAAAACTCCGAAAAACTCTACGAAGCCACCTCGCGTCTTCACCAGATGTTGTACGAAGGCGAGCAGGCTGTCTATGATCAGCTCGTGCTTGCCCGCAACCAGTTGGAGGACCTGGCTGGGATCGACAAGAGTTTCGAAGATCTCAGGAACGAATGCGCCTCGGCCGCCGCGATGATCAGCGAGGTAACAAAGTTTCTGCAGCAATACAATGCGAGAATAGAGTTTAATCCCGAAAGGCTCGAGCAGATCCGGGAGCGGCTGGGTCAGCTTTCTTTGCTCAAAAAGAAATACGGCGGCACGATAGAAAGCATTCTTGAGCAGAGGGAACGGGTTGCGCGTGAGTTTACCCTGGCCGAGAATTTCGAGGGGGAAATAAGCAAATTGGATACATCAATCGACGACGAGCGATCACGTTGTTCCGCAGCCGCCCAGCGTCTTTCGGCAAAGCGACGCGACCTTATTCCGAAAATCAATAAGTCAGTCACAGCAGAATTGGCGAAATTGGGGATTGCGAAAGCGGACTTTGATGTGCGGATTCAGAACCGGCCGATGGTTCCTTCCGGTGATTCCGCCAGGGCCTTCGTAAAATTGGGCAGGGAGTACTATCAGGCAGGTGCCAGAGGGATCGACGACGTCGAGTTTTATCTTTCGACAAACGTGGGAGAAGAACCCAGGCCGCTGGCGCGCATCGCGTCGGGCGGCGAAGTGTCCCGGGTCATGCTGGCGCTCAAGACGATCCTGGCGAAATCCGAACGCCTTCCGCTCCTGGTGTTCGATGAAATCGACGTCGGGGTGAGCGGAAGGGTTGCCCAGGCCGTGGGCCACAGCATGAGGAGTCTCTCGAAATTTCATCAGGTTATCGCTATCACGCACCTCCCGCAAATTGCAGGCCTCGCCGACGTACATTTTGCAGTTGAAAAAGTCGAGGACGGCAAGCGGGCACGAACTCAATTGCGAAAGCTCGATTTGCAGGAACGCGTCGAGGAGGTGGCCCGACTCATGAGCGGAGCGGAAGTCACAGACGCCGGACTCGCCGGTGCGCGTGAACTCATGGGACTGGATTAACATTTTAAAAATCGGCAATTGAAATTTGAAAATTGAAAATACACCGGCCTTAACCCTGTACAACTCTCTCAGCCGCCAAAAAGAACCCTTCAAACCGATTCAGGAGGGCGCGGTCGGCATGTACGTTTGCGGACCGACTGTCTACAGTCACTCGCATATCGGTCATGGCAAGAGTTACGTCTCGTTCGATATAATCGTCCGATACCTTCGGCACCTCGGTTACAAAGTGCTGTATGTCCAGAACATCACGGACGTCGGACATTTGTTGGATTCAGGGGAAGATCGGATGGAGAAGCAGTCGCGGATCGAAAAAGTGCATCCGATGCAGGTGGCCGAGACATTCACAAAGAGTTACTTCGAGGATATGGATTCCCTTGGAGTTCTGCGTCCGGATATTTCACCCCGCGCAACCGCCCATATCGTTGAACAAATCGAAATGATCAAGCAACTCCTGGCGCGGGGGTCTGCCTATGAAGTCAAAGGGTCCGTGTATTTCGATGTCCGGTCCTTCAAAGATTACGGAAAGCTTTCCGGAAGGACCCTGGAAGAGGCCGTCGAAGGAACTCGCGTTGGGCCGCGGGAGGAAAAAAGAAACCCCGAGGACTTCGCACTCTGGAAAAAGGCACAGCCCGAGCACATCATGCGTTGGCCCAGTCCCTGGGGCGAAGGATATCCGGGGTGGCATATTGAGTGCTCGGCAATGTCTATGAAGTACCTTGGACAGACATTTGATATCCACGGGGGCGGATTGGATAATCAGTTTCCGCATCACGAATGTGAGATTGCACAGAGCGAGTGTGCAACGGGCAAGCCGTTCGTACGGTACTGGATTCACAACAATCTGGTGACTGTCAACGGGCAGAAAATGTCGAAGTCGTTGGGAAACTTTGTGACCCTGAAGGACGCCTTCCGGAAATTCGATCCGCTGGTCGTACGGTTCTTTATCCTCCAAAGCCATTACCGCAGCACACTTGATTTCAGCGACGAGGCTCTTCAGGGAGCAAAGACCGGCTGGGAAAAACTCTTGGGCACCGTGCGGAATATCCGCTCGGAGCTGTTGAAGGCCGCCCAGGACGGTACAGCGGCAACTATTGACCTCCCCGGATACAAAGCTCGGATTCTCGAAGCGATGAATGACGACTTCAACACTCCCAAGGCCATCGCCGTGCTCTTCGACTTGAGCCGCGACGTTAACCAGCTCTTGAATTCCGGAACGAAGCCAACGGCTGGCTCACTGAAGGCCATTGATGAGTTTTTTAGAGAATACGGTGGCACAATCCTCGGAATCGTGCCCGATCAGGCCGGCGCACAGGCGTCATCGGATGGCACTTTGGAACCCGGTTTGATTCAATTGCTCCTGGACATGCGCGAAGAGGCACGGAAGCAAAAACAATGGCCGCTTTCGGATCTCATCCGGGATCGCCTGAAGTCTCTTGGCGTGGTCATTGAAGACAAGAAAGACGGTGCAACCTGGAAACGAGTCCGGGAATAACGCCGATGGCTCTCTATTCCATTGTTCCGCTATTCCATTATTCCAACAACGGTGTTTTGTGATCCGGAATGTCTGAATCAGTCAAAATAATAGAAAACGGCCTTGTGGTGACGTGTGATGCCCAGGGACACGTCGGCACGTTCGCGCTTCTGGTGAAAGATGACCAGATCGCGGAAGTCAACCCGAACGCCGCAGGCCTGAAGGCGCGCTATCCTCAGGCGGAAGTCATTGACGCGTCCGAGAAAATCATTTTCCCGGGATTTGTCGATGCCCATTATCACGGCGAATCGTTTGTCTTGCGTAATTGGACAGCCGGTGTACCGGCCTCAAAATGGCATAAGTACCCGGCTGTCCGCAAAGCCATTTCGTTTGTGCATCGGGAAGCCACAAAGGATGAACTGGCTCCGATGTACCGAACGGCGTACTTCAGCGCTTTGAAATCAGGTATTACCACAATCTCCGAATTCGGATTCGATAATCTGGACGGTCCTTTCCTCGCCGCTTGCGAGGCGATGAAGCGAAGCGACCTCAAGGGGTTTGTCGGCATCCACAATGGTGAACAGGCAGACCGTGCCCGGGTGCAGCCGCACGCCTCCGTTCACTATGCCTTCGTCCTTCCTAACGAAGATGACCTCACCGTCTACAGTCTTCAGACGGCGCTTCGGCTCGCATCAGAAACGCACTGGCCGATCATTTCGCATTTGGGAGAATCGCGCAAGGGACTTGAAACAACGAAACGGAATTTCCATCGTTCCATAGTCAGAGTCCTCGAAGAGTACAAGGTCCTCCTTCAGCCTGTCCACTTGGCGCATCTCGTCTCGCTGGAAGAGGGGGACGATGTTGTCCTGAGCAGGATGCACATCCCTGTCATCCTGAATCCGACCTCGATTCTATCGAAAAACACGGATTTGCCGTCGCTGCCGAAGCTCATCGAGAACGGGATTCCGCTGGCCCTGTGTTCCGATTGGGGCGCACCGGATCCGTTTGAGAACATGCGGTCAATGCGGTTGCTCGCGCGCCTTTGCGGAGCAGATCCGATTTCGCCGCAGGAACTCATTCTCATGCACACGCTCCAGGGGGCGCGCGCCCTGCATGTTCAACAAGACATAGGCTCGGTTGAGGGAGGAAAGAAAGCCGATTTGACGTTCCTGGATGTCTCCGACCTTCGCTCGGCCTTGCCTCTCGCCCTCGGAAACATCACGGCACTCCTTGAGCGCGTTATTCAGGATGCAGGAGCCCGCCACGTCTCCGATGTGATGATCAACGGGGAATTTTTCCTCCGGAAAGGGCAGGTCATGACGTACGCAGAGGAGGATCTCAAACGCGAATACAGGGATGCGGTGAAGAGGATTTCCGAGAAAACAGAAATCAGGCAGGAGGAGCCGGCACCGGAGACAATTGCGCATTCGGAAACGCCGATCATTCCGCTCCACAACCCCCAGCCGCAATCGCCAGTGTCAAGCGGAGATGAACCCTTTGAAGAGGGATTCCGTATTGTCGGTACAACGGGGTCGCTTCAACAACGCCCCCGAAAGGAAGTAGAGCGGGCCAAGCCGCCGGAAGAGAAGGACCCCCCGCCGGAAGTGCGAAGAGTGTTTGGCGAAGATGATTTTTGAATTCAACCACCAATTAACTGGAGAACACGTGAAACGTATTCTTGCAATTCTAGGCTTTCTTCTCTGCGGACTTCCGGCGAGCCAGGCGCAAACCCGCGGCACCGCCGGCGATGCATCGATCCTCGAGCCGACGATGCTGATTGATAAGCCCACGGCGGGAATGCTCCGGAGGGCAGATTACCACATTTCGGCGAATTTCTTTCAGCGGGGCGGGTTGTTGACGAGTGTTTCCGTTGGATTGTTCGACCGGTTCAGCTTTGGTATTTCCTACGGGGGGACGGGAATCATCGGTCCCGACAGGATTGAGATGAATCCCCTGCCAGGCGTCAGGGCGAAACTTCGTCTCGTCCAGGAAACTGCCATGACACCGGCGATCGCCGTCGGATTCGATTCCCAGGGAAAAGAACCGTACCTCGACAGCCTCAAACGGTACACCATCAAATCGACCGGGTTCTATGCGGTGGCCAGCAAGAATTATGAATTGATAGGACATTTGAGTCTTCACGGCGGTTTAAATATCTCGATTGAGACAAAGGACGGCGACAAGGATATGAATCTCTTTGTCGGAGCGGAGAAATCCCTGGGCGATATTTTTTCCGTCCTTGCAGAATATGACTTTGCCGTGAACGATAACAATGATAAAATTGGACAAGGGCGAGGCTATTTCAATCTCGGTTTTCGGCTATCTGCAGGTGAGGGTTTGGTGATCGGATTCGACCTTAAGAATGTCACACAAAACCAGCGTAATGTGAGAATTGCAAACCGGGTGCTACAGATTGAGTTTGTGGGGAGTTTCTGAAGTTTCATCGGGCGGGGAAGTGCCCCTTTAGTGGCTTCCCCCATTGTTTTGCAGTGTTTCCTCATCTATACACATCACTCTTGGTTGTAGCCGATACTGTCCATTCTCCATTTATTTTTCCCCTTTTCTTGCGAAAATCGCCATGTTTTGTCGAACAAACGCGGCATAGGGATTGTTAAAACTATATCAATGTGACGAATCCCAAAGGTGATCTCATGAAAGCAAAAACAGGCCTTTTTTCAATTCTTTCCATCATTGGCGCCGCCCTTATTCTGCCCGGCTGTTACACGCAGCTGGCAACGGTGGATAACGACGGCTATTACGCAGATGAATATTACGATCAAGAATCGGATGATTCCACTGCCGTTGACAATGACTCTTCGACTTACAGGAATGAAGAGGACGATTCGTGGGAGCCCCGGTACTACGCCGGTCTTCATTATTACTATCCCACTCGGACTTCTTTTTATTGGGGAACCGCCTGGTATAACGATCCTTTCTTCTATGATCGCTGGGCCTACGACCGGTATGATTTCTGGTATTCACGCTGGTACTATCCCTACTATCCCTCATACTATTATTCGTACGGCTACCCCCGGTACTTTTATGGCAATTATTCCCCGGGCTACTATTCCTACTATCAGCCGTACACGGTCAACGACCGCACAACCCGGAGGGAATCCGGTACTCGGCGGACGGGTGCGTTAAGAGACGGATACACAAGGACGGATGCCTATGGGACGACATCCCAAACACATCAGTCGGCTACACGTGGATCAAACACATCCGGAACCAAGCGAACAGAGGCAACGACCTCCCGCAACCGAACCAAAGAAACGGGCGTTACGCGCAAGTCAACCGGATCGACCCGACGGTCCAACAGCTCTTCGCCGGAGCGAGGGTCATCCCGCGGCAGTTCGTATCAGCCCCGTTCACGTGAGTCGCAGTCATCCGGTGGAACCCGAAGCAGTGGATCACAACGTTCGACGGAAACACGCAGCCGTGACCAGTCTTCTTATACACCTCCGTCGCATTCCACTCCGTCCAGTTCTTCCACACCGCCGCCTTCATCGCGGTCGGGAAGCAGTGGATCTTCCGGCAGTGGCTCGAACCGGAGTAGCGGAAGCAGTCGTGGAAATCGCTAGTGCCACTTACAAAAACTAATCTTTTGTTTTGAACCCGAGCGGCTAGACACTCGCATTGGGCTTTAATCAAATACCGGAAAGAATGATCATGAAGATTCTGTTGGTTTCCTTTTTTGTTCTCGTGCTGGCAATACCGTCCCGGGCCCAGTATGCTGAAGATGTCCTGAGGTTCTCTCAGTTCGGATTTGGAATCGGATCAACCTCCATGTCCCTTGGCGGTTCCTCCGTCGCTTCCGCAAATGATTATTCGGCTCTATTCTGGAACCCGGCAGCTCTTGCGCAGTTGCGAAATTACGAATTCTCAGCCGGCGTGTCTTACCTCAGGTACGACAATACCACAAGATTCCTGGGAACGAGAACCGAGGGCTCCAGTAGCACGCTGAATCTCAACAGTCTGGGTCTCGTCTATCCAGTACCAACTGTCCAGGGAAGTCTGACGCTTGCCTTTGGGTTTAACAGGGTTTCCAACTATACCAGTGTCGCGGAATTGTCAGGGTTCAATGCCGCGAGTTCCATCATCCCCTCCCTTATCCCGGATGTGGACCTTTCCACAGTGTCCCAGGTCGAACAGGACGAGTTGCTGGACAACAACATTCCCTATCAATTGTTTCTTGCCGACATCTCCAATAACCGGCTGCTCACGCCGGTCACGGGCAATGTTCAGCAATCGGCCACGATCAGGGAAGGCGGGGGCGCGAACCATTGGTCTTTCGGCGGCGCCATCGATGTGGCGAAAGATTTCTCACTTGGCGCGTCGGTCAACATGGTTTCCGGTTCCTATCGCTACGACCGGGAATATGTCGAGGAAGACCTCCTTGACAACTACCAAAGGGCGCCCGCAGACACGTTGGGACTTTTCGACCGGTTTTCACTCGTGAGCACAATCAACAGCAACCTGAGCGGCGTCAATGCCGTGTTCGGTCTCCATTACAGAAAGCAGGGAAAATATAAAGTTGGCTTTACAGTTCGGACGCCAACATACTATACAATCGAAGAAACATTCAGCGACGTGGCCCAAAGCAGATTCGATCCGAACCTCAATGGTTCCGTCGACAATTTTGATGTTGGGTTCGATGGGAAAACGGAATATAAGATTGTGACGCCGTTCGTGGTGACCGCCGGCGCGGCTTTGTACTACCGCGATTGGTTGATGGTTGCCGGAGACATTGAATACACAGACTGGCGAACAATGAGTTTTTCGACCTCCCTGAGTGACCTTGAAGCCGAAAACCGGCTTATTCAGAATATTTACAGAGCGACGCTGAACCTCCGCGGGGGCGTTGAGGTCACATTATGGAGCCTGGGTGTCAAGCTCCGTGGCGGAGTCTCTCTCGTCCCGTCTCCCTATGAGGGCGACCCTTCTGAGTTCGACCAGCAATACTATACAGCCGGGGCGGGGTTCCGCCTTGATGAAAATTTATGGCTGAACGCAGCGTACGCGTTCGGGAACTGGAAAACATTCCGCGACAACTATACGTTCAACGGCACCGTGCCGTCCAGAACAAACGAGCACATCAAGACTCACACCCTGGGACTCACTCTGTCACTTCAGTTTTAACCGTCGCTCCCGGAGGATTGCGAGAGCGATGACCCTCCTTGAATCAGCATCCAAGTTTCGCTACATTGACGGTGTTGTCCATCGCGACACACCTGCATGCAGAAACGAACCCGCATTCTCATCGGAATTGGCTTCTCGCTTCTCGTAATCGTTGTTGCCCTTTTCTTTCTTGCTCATCATCTCGCCACCCGGTCGTTTCCGAAAACCTCCGGTTCCATATCTGTTCAGGGCCCCAAGGCCCAGGTGAACATTTATCGCGACTCGTTTGGCGTTCCCCACATCTTCGCCGAGTCTTCAACTGATGCATGGTTTGGGGCGGGTTTTGTTCAGGCGCAGGACCGCCTGTGGCAAATGGACCTGATCCGGCGGGCTGGACTCGGCCGGCTTTCCGAAGTACTGGGACCTGCGGCTTTCAAAACCGACCGTCTCTTCCGGACGCTTGGATTGGGTCGGCTTGCCGAAAAGACCGCACAGGCCCTTGACGAGGAAACACGCGCGGCCCTCGAGGCCTATGCGCTCGGGGTCAACGCATGCAGAACCGGGCAAAAAGGAGCCTACGCGGCCGAGTTCGACATGCTGGGTTTCGAGCCGGAGCCGTGGACAGTGGAACATTCGCTCCTCCTGGCAAAGCTCATGGCGTGGGAACTCAATACCTCGCGATGGCTTGATATCACCTATGGTTACGTGGTGCAGAGAGTCGGCGAACAACGCGCCCGGGATTTATACCCCGACTGGCCCGCGAACGCCCCCGTGATTGTCCCGCGGGAATTTCGATCAAAAGACATTGCCCAATTGGGATTGCCGTTACTTGAAGCGGATGCGTCGTTTCGGGCATTGCTTGGACTCTCCGACTTCGGCTCCGGCAGCAACGCATGGATTGTGGGGCCGTCCAAATCTGTTACCGGCAATTCTGTCCTTGCCAACGATCCTCATTTGATGCTGACCGCCCCGGGTCGGTGGTACGAAATGCACCTATCTGCTCCGGACCTCGACGTACTAGGGGCTTCTTTGCCCGGCATTCCCTTTATTGTGATAGGAAGGAATAAGAATATAGCTTGGGGAATTACCAGCGCCATGTGGGACGATGCCGACTACTATGTCGAGGAAGTGGACTCGTTGGAGTTCCCAACCCAGTACAAAGTTGACAACGCCTGGCTCCCCATGGAACAGTTCGTCGATACTATTCTCGTCAAGGATGGAGCCCCGGTCATCCTCACGAGCTATCGTACGCATCGCGGACCGATAGTGAACAGAATGGAGCCGGCGGCAGAACTTTCCCCCCGGTTGCTGTCAATGCGATGGGTCGCGGATGAAGTGACATTCGAGGCGCGGGCGGTAATGAATATAAACCGGGCCGGGAACTGGAAGGAATTCCGGGAAGCTCTCCGGGATTTTGCAGCTCCAGCCCAGAATTTCATGTATGCCGATGTCAAGGGGAATATCGGGTACATTGGCGGCGGTAAGATTCCGCGCAGACCTTCGCAGGGATTTGCTTCTCCCTATCCGGGCTGGATTTCCAAATATGATTGGAGTGGCTTCCTCCCCTTCGATCAAAACCCCTCGCTTTTCAATCCGCCTGAAGGATTCATCGTCTCCGCCAACAACAAAACAATCTCGGCAGGCTATCCATATTATCTGTCAAATAACTGGGAGCCCGATTGGCGCGCGACGCGGATTGTTGAATCGCTCGCGCTCGAAGGAAAGCTGACCCTGGAGGACCATCAACGCCTGCAGCTTGATGTTGTTTCACCGCAGGCCCGGCTCCTGGTTCCGCATATTCTGAAAGCCTATGAAAACACGGACCCGCAACAGGAGGACGTACGAACGGCTCTGAACTACTTTCGAAACTGGAATTTCCAGATGCGGGAAGATGACGTTGCGACAACCATCTTCGAATCGTTTCTCGTCAGAGCCATCCACAACACATTCATCGATGAACTTGGCCCTTCCGTCAGCAGTCTGTATGATACGCTGGCCTCAAAACCCCTCGTTGCCCTCACCGCTCTTCTCCAGAAAGACTCTTCGGTGTGGTTTGATGACACTCGGACGGAGCATGGTGAAACAAAGGATGAGATCATCAGGATGAGTCTGGAAGAGGGAATACGCGTATTAAAGCAATGGCTGGGGGGCGAGCTCAAGGAATGGCGCTGGGGTGAGGTCCATCAGGTGGAGTTTGGTCATGTGTTTGGTGAAAATTCCCTGCTTCGTCCGCTGTTCAACGTCGGACCGTTTCCGGTGGGGGGATCTCATTCAACTGTCTGGAAGGGTGACTTTCGGATCCGCAAGCCGTTCAAGAACTTCCTGGGACCCTCGATGCGCCTTGTTATCGATCTGGCAGACCTCAATAACACACGAACTGTCATTCCGCCCGGACAGTCAGGGCACATTTACCATCGCGACTACGACAACCAGATTGTCTTGTGGCGCAACGGGGCCTATAAACGGCAGCCAATGGATCGGGATGTCCTCGAGCGCATGGATCATGTTTTGCTGACGCTATGGCCGTTGCAATAAAAGTATCGGAACGGCTCAGGGAGAGCCTGAAGAGAGCCGATTCAGTGTGTGCACTTAGCGGGGCTGGGGTCTCGGCGGAAAGCGGCGTTCCAACGTTCAGGGGCAATGATGGCCTTTGGAAAAAGTTCAGACCGGAAGAGCTTGCAAACTTCGACAGCTTCATAAAAAACCCTGACCTCGTTTGGGAATGGTATTCGTACCGTCGCAAGCTCATCAGCGAGGTCCGTCCCAATCCGGGCCACATCGCCCTGGCCCTCATGCAGGATATCGTTCCGGATTTTACGCTGGTCACACAAAACGTTGACAATCTGCACGTCAGGGCGGGGAGTCGGAATGTTGTCGAATTGCACGGAAATATCATGCGCAGTTATTGCCTGGAGTGCGGATTGTTTGCCGGAGACACTCTGCAGGAGCCGGGGGCCGGAATACCCCGCTGTGAGCATTGTGGCGGAATGCTGCGTCCGGATGTCGTTTGGTTTGGTGAGCTGTTGCCCCAGGGAGCGTTTCAGAAAGCGGCTGAAGCGGCACAAAGGTGCGATGTTTTCCTCTGTGTCGGTACCTCGGGTATCGTCTATCCGGCAGCTTCGATCCCTGTGATGGCCCGCGAGGCGGGGGCGTATGTTGTTGAAATCAATCCTGAATACACAGATCTTTCGCCGGGCATGCACGAGACCTTGCTCGGACCGTCGGGAGAAATTCTTCCCGGCCTCCTTTCCATCATGAAGGAATACCATGGCTCTCAACAAGATTAAGCTCTTCGGAAATACAAAAATAGTCTGCACGATCGGGCCCGCCTCGGATAGCGTTTCCCGCCTGACGGAGTTGATTCTCGCAGGGATGGACGTAGCGAGATTGAACTTTTCCCATGGAAGCCATTCTGAACACCTGAACGTTCTGAACAACCTCAGGGAAGCCGGAACAAAAACAAACGAGGCGATCACGATTCTCCAGGACCTGAGCGGACCGAAAATACGGACGGGGGTGGTTAAAGACCATCTCGTGGAACTGAAAGTAGGACAGGATTTTGTCTTCACTGTGGAGGATATCATCGGCGACAGTCAACGCGTTTCCACGACCTACAAAGCGTTGCCCAAGGACGTGCAGAAGGGTGATATAATTCTCGTGGATGATGGAAGGATCAAGATGGTCGTCACGAGTAAGACCGAAACCGACGTCCGGTGCGAAGTTTTGAATGGCGGCCATTTGAAGGATAAGAAGGGGATGAACCTCCCCGGAGTTCGGTTCAGTGTGTCTTCACTGACAGAAAAGGACCTTGTTGATTTGAAGTTCGGCCTGAACGGCGATGTCGATTATGTGGCCCTCTCGTTCGTTCGCAAGGCAGAAGACATCAGAGAGCTGCGTTCCATAATCATCAGGGAAGGGAAAAAGGGTATCAAGGTCCCGATAGTGGCCAAGATTGAAAAACCGGAAGCAATTGAAAACATCGATTCCATCATTGCGGAGTCCGATGTGATCATGGTTGCCCGGGGGGATCTCGGAGTCGAGCTTCCTCCGGAGGAGGTCCCGCTCATTCAGAAAATAATCGTCCGGAAGTGCAACGAAGCGGGAAAACCGGTAATCATCGCGACCCAGATGCTGGAGTCGATGATTGAGAATCCCCGGCCCACACGAGCCGAAGCAAATGACGTCGCAAACGCTGTGCTTGACGGCGCTGATGCCGTGATGCTCAGCGCGGAAACATCCGTCGGAAACTATCCGGTGGAGGCAGTACAAACGATGGACAGGATTATTCGGAGGGCGGAGACAGCGGAACACGACCGGCTTGGGACCAGGCTGGAGATCAGGAATGACGACATGTTTGATGCAGTGGCCCGGGCGGCTGCAGTACTGGCCCGGCAATTGAACGCGCGGGCGATCGTCCCGATAACGCATTCCGGATCCACGGCCATCCGAATCAGCAAATATCGACCGTCAGCGACGATCCTTGCCATTACAGGCAGGGAGCGGATCTTGCGCCGATTGAACCTGGTTTGGGGTGTCCGCGGGATGATATTGCCCCAGTTGGATGTAGCTTCCGACATTGCGTTTCAGCACATCGAGGAAGAGCTTGTCAAACGCGGGTTTTTAGAAAAAGGAGATTACGTCGTGTTTACGGCGGGGGTACCGTTGATGTCCAAAGGAACAACGAACACGATCAAAGTGGAAAGGGTTGGATACTGATACGCGCCGATACCCGCTGATTCCCCCTGATCCTCACTGATGAGATACGAGAATGATCGAAAGAGAGTACCAGTTGATGCTTCATTCACGTGAGATCTTCAAAAAAGGGCTTTTCAACAATCCTTGTCTAATACCCATCCTCTAACTTAACCCGAGCATCCGGGTTAGGACCCCATCATTTTCCTAACACATCTGTGATATCCGTGAGTATCTGTGAGCATCTGCGTCAATCTTTTTTAGCCCCTTGTTCAATCCATTCGTAGATAATCCGGACTTCTTCATCCAACAGCTTGCGTCTGTTGCGCGCCATTTGCTTTCCAAATGGGGGGTCGGGAAGGAGTTTGAGGTAGAGATTGCTGGTTTTTGGTTTTCCGGGAATCACCGTGTTCCCGTGGTTACCGCCCTTCATGAGTAACTCATAGTTATCCATCGCAAGGCCGCTCGGGTTCTCATTCTCTTCGAGATGGCATGGGAGGCAGTACTTCTTGATGACCGGACCCACATCCTTGATGAACGTCAGGTTCTTTTTCTGAGCATGTGCTTCCGGGGCGAAGAACGCCGCCGCAAACACAAGGAAGCACAGGATACGAAAACGCCTCATTAGATCTCCTTCGGTTAATTACAGATAGAGATGCATCATCACGATGAACTGATCATCGGAAACATCGATTGGCTGTTCCTTCCGAAAAACGTAGAGCGGCCTGAGTTCAACTCCGCTGATCGGGTAAAACTCCAGGCCCACGACGATTCGTGATTCAGTTCCCGTCGTGTACTTCGTATCCGGATCGAAAAACTCATAGCCGACCTTCGCATCGACACCCTGCATTATCAGGTAGTTTGCTTCAACATAAAGGATGTTGGAATGGGTTTTAATCCTTGTGGCGTTGGAAAAGTCCCTTCGTTGTATGAATTCGCCAAGTATTGTGAGGTTGCCCGCCACAGATGCAATTCCATGGACTCCGAGATACGTGCGGACTCCGGCCGGACTTGCGTTGTTGTAGTACGAACCGCCGCCTCTCAGGTTAATGCCGCTTATCGCGACCCGTGCTTCCCCTCTGGCCAGCAGCGATTTGAATGAGTTATCATCACGGTCTCCGGCGGCGCCGTTCATGAGTCCGAGCGTGAAGTCGAAGACTCCGGGCGAAAACCCAACTTCGACGCCGGCGTCATGCCCTCCTCCGAAAGCAAACGCAGTCTTGTCACGTGTGAAGATGTTGTGATCATCGACCTTGATGCCGAAATTCGGAATGAACCATCCGGCCTTGACGTACCCATCCATCGGGAGGATCCCTGCGATGCCGAATGCCTCAAAGCGAGCGCCATTACCGCGGTTTAAATAAATCGCCGTCTTTTTGGCAATCCGTGCGCTGAGGTAAAGATCTGATTGCATCTGAAAGAAGGAGTTCCGCGAAGTGGTTGCCGAGGTTTGTTGATAAAAATAGAGCGTACGGAAGTTCGCTCCTACAGAGATGATGTCGCTGAGTTGCGTGGAGAACTCCTCGAGCGTGAAGTCTTCCTGCCAGGTCGGAATCGGCAGGTCTTCCTGGCCGTAGGACACTCCAAAGGCGTTGCGTAATCCACCCCCGGTAGGGTTCACGTGGCAGCTCTTGCAGGAAAGGTTCAGCCGGCTTGCGAATTTTGGCAATGCTGACAGGAACGAAGAACTCAAAAACAGCATGGCCAGCAAGCCCGAAGTCTTAAGCATAGGAGTGTTCCTCAGTTTGATGAAATGGGTCTTTCGCGGATCACGGTGTGCGAGTGAATATAAGAGAAAATGAACGTATGTTTCAACTTTCGTCCACCAAAAAGCGAACCCATGAAGTCGTTGATCACACATCTTGAGTGCACCGCATGCGGGGACAGGCATTCTCCCCATGACATACAGACCGTCTGCCGGAGCTGCGGCAAGGTCCTCTCTGCCCAATACGATCTGGTCAAAGGTAAACAACTTACCTCCCGTGAATGGTTCCAATCTGCTTCCTCGACATTCTGGAATTATGCACCCTTCCTTCCTGTCGAGAATGAGGAAAATGTTGTTTCTCTGGGAGAGGAGAGGACGCCTGTGCTCCGTCTCACGACAGTGGAGAAGGCACTTGGGATTTCGCGGGTTCTGATGAAGGATGAGGGACATCTGCCGACGGGGTCGTTCAAAGCGCGCGGCCTGGCTATGGCGGTCTCGAAAGCCAAGGAACTTGGCATTAAGGCTGTGTGTATGCCATCCGCGGGGAACGCTGCGGGGGCCCTGGCCGCCTACGCGGCGCGGGCCGGAATCGAGGCCAACATCTTCATTCCAAAGGACACGCCTGAGATCAATATCGCAGAGTGCCGGGCGGCGGGAGCGAAGATGGAACTCGTGACCGGAACGATCGCCGATGCAGCCGCGCTTATGAATCAGCAGAAAAAGAATCATCCGGATTGGTTCGACATGTCGACATTGAAAGAGCCCTACCGCCTTGAGGGTAAAAAGACCATGGGCTATGAACTCGCCGTACAGTTTGACTGGAAACTGCCGGATGTTATCTTGTACCCTGCGGGAGGCGGAACGGGCCTCGTTGGGATGTGGAAGGCATTCGGAGAGCTGGAGACACTGGGGTTGATCGGGAAGGAAAGACCCAGAATGGTCGTCGTGCAAAGTGACGGATGCGCCCCGATCGTCAAGGCGTTCGTGGAGGGCAGGGCGGATTCTCAGCCGTGGCCCAATGCCCGGACAATCGCCTCAGGGCTGCGGGTTCCCAAAGCGTTTGCTGATTACATGATCCTGGATGCACTCTACAAAAGCAAAGGGTTTGCGGTTGCCGTGGCTGATGACGAGATCCGCAAGACAGTGGAATCGGTTGCGGGCGATGAGGGGCTCTACTGTTGTCCCGAAGGTGCTGCAACGGTCGTGGCTCTTCGCACAATGGTGCGGCAAGGCCTGATACATCAAGACGAAACGGTGTTGCTCTTTAATACAGCGGCAGGAAACAAGTATCCCGAGATCATGATGGCTCGTTAACACAAAGGATCCCCATGAAAAACACACGTGCGTATTTCCCGGTCTTGATGGCCCTCCTCATCTCAGTTTCATCGGCCCAACCGCCCGTCAAGAACCCCCGTATCGCGTCGATGGTCTCTGAAGTTTCACAGGCAAACCTCAAAGCCATCGCTGAACGCCTTGTCTCGTTCGGTACGCGGCACAGTCTTTCGGACACCGTGAGCTCTCATCGGGGCATCGGAGCGGCCCGGCGTTGGATCGCTTCCGAACTTTCCCGATACGCGGCAGCAAGCGGCGGACGGATGTCGGTTGGATTCCATGAAACAGTTGTGCCGCCATCGGGGCGGATCCCGTCGCCGACTAACATCGTCAATGTCGTTGCCACGCTGCGGTCGCGCATCTACCCGGATCGGATCCTTGTGATCGGCGGCCACTATGATTCACGGGCCGGCAATGCCATGGATTCGACAAGCGACGCCCCAGGAGCGAACGACGATGGAAGCGGGACGGCAGTGGTGTTGGAACTGGCCCGCATCATGGCGAAGCATGAGTTTGATGCCACCATCGTTTTCATTGCGTTTGCGGCGGAAGAACAGGGGTTATTGGGAGCTGCCGCCTGGGCCGAGATGGCCGCTCAAAAAGGATGGAATGTCGAAGCAATGTTTAACAACGATATTGTCGGGAACTCGATGGGCGGTGATGGAATTGCAGAGAAGCAGTACGTCCGCCTGTTCTCCGAAGCATTCAGTCCTCAGGACACAGGTTCGGTGTTTCGGTTCCGCAACAGCCTGGGTCTCGAAAACGACGGCCCGTCACGCACTCTTGCGCGCTGGATCGATGAGACCGCAGCCGTGTACGTTCCGGCATTCGATGTGAAGATGGTGTATCGGAGGGACAGGTTTCTTCGGGGGGGAGATCATTCGGCGTTTCACACAAAGGGATTCCCGGCCGTGCGATTCAGCGTTGCGAGGGAAAATTATGACTGGCAGCATCAGAATGTCAGAGTCGAGGACGGGAAGCAATACGGGGATCTTGTGCAGTTTATGGATTTCGGGTATTGCGCCAATGTTGCAAGAGTGAATCTGGCCGGGCTTGCTGCACTTGCCCTTGCGCCGGCCCCGGTCGGGGGCGCCGGTGTCGTCACATCGAATCTGGAATACAAGACAACCCTGCGCTGGAATCGGTCCGCCGAGCCAGACCTCGCCGGGTATTTCGTCCGATACCGGGAGACAACATCACCGGTCTGGCAGCATCGCCAGTTTGTCACCGATACAACAATGACGCTGAACGTTCTGAAAGACGATCATGTATTTGGCGTGCAGGGAGTTGATCGGGAAGGGAATGCTGGGCTGATTGTAACGCCGAGGCCGGTACGATAAGGGATGGGTCTACCAGGCGGGAACTCTTGTAACCAGGTCGGCTGTCTTCATCGACTGAAACTTCAGTAATTCTCCCACCGTTTTCATTGCATATTTCCTTTGCAAATACGTCAGGTATCTGATAAGCAGGTGAGCTGTGGCAAACGCATCTCCGGAAGCCCGGTGACGCTGCGGAATCGCGATGTCCATGAATCGTGCGACTGGACCCAGGGATTTACTTGGAAGAAACGGAAGGATTCTGCGCGTCAATTTGACGGTGCACAGACGCTCATTGGTAAGCTCAAGAGCCCTTTCCCGACGTGCAGTGTGCGAAACAAACATCCAGTCGAACGAAGCGTTGTGTGCCGTGAAAACGCCGTTTCCTAGAAATTCCTGGACATACGGAACGACCTCCCGGGCTGTTGGAGCGTTCTCAACCATGATATTATCGATGCCGGTCAGGTCTGTTATGAAAGCCGGGATTGTCATCAACGGGTTTATGAGCGTGGAGAACTCGTCCGTTATCCGTCCTCCATACACCCTCATCATGGCGATTTCGGTGATACGGTCCTCAATCGGGCTCATCCCAGTTGTCTCGACATCGACAACGACGAAGCTGACTTCTTCAAGCGGCTGGTCGAAATTCATGATGCCTTGGATGTGATGTCCCGTTTCCCCTGGAGAAATTCCTCGGCGATGCACACGTCTTCTTCACTGCCCACAAACAGGGGTGTTCGCTGGTGGAGTGCTGTCGGTTTGACGTCCAGGATTCGCGATAATCCGTTGCTGGAGCGCCCGCCGGCCTGTTCAACAATGAACGACACCGGATTGGCCTCATACATCAGACGAAGTTTGCCGTTGGGATTCCGGGTTTCCCCGGGATACATGAAAATTCCGCCATACAGAAGTGTACGATGAAGGTCCGCCACCATGGATCCGATGTAACGACCCGAATACGGCCGTCTGGTCACCGCATCTTCTTCCTGTAAATACTTGACGTACTTCTTGACACCGTCGTGCCACCAGCGGTAATTGCCTTCGTTGACACTGTAGATTTTCCCCCGCCGGGGGATCTTGATATTTTCGTGCGAGAGGAGAAACTCCCCGATGCTCGGGTCGAATGTGAACCCGTGCGTTCCGTCTCCAGTGGTATAGACCAACATGGTCGATGATCCATAGAGGCAGTACCCGGCGGCTATTTGTTTGTATCCTGGTTGCAGACAGTCCTGCATTGTCCCCTTGCCGCCCGGCGTTACGCGACGGTAAATCGAAAAAATCGTCCCGATGGTAACGAGGGCATCGATGTTGGATGAGCCGTCGAGAGGGTCGTAGAGGAGAACGTACTTGCCGGTGGGGTACGCGTCGGGGATCTGGAGCACATCTTCATTCTCTTCGGACGCCATCACACACAGATGGCCGCCATGGTCCATCGCGCGGTAGATTACCTCATCGGCAAAAACATCCAGTTTCTTGACTTCCTCGCCGTGAACGTTTCTTCTTCCCGCCAACCCCAGGATGTTCACGAGTCCCGCCTTGCTTACTTCACGCCAGATGATCTTAAAGGCAAGCGTGAGATCGCGCAGGAGTCCGGAGAAATCGCCGGTTGCGCCGGGGTGTGCGCGCTCACCATCGATAATGTGGCGTTCAATCGTGACGATTTTGCTTTGGCTCATCTGGATTTATTGCCGGACGAAGGGGACAGCAGCGTTCATGAGCCAATATAAGTGAAAAAGGAGGGTTTGTCAACGAGTGTGGAATACAATCCGGCAATCATGCACTCATGTCGTCCCATGATCATTTCATTCCGTGAACACATGACTCCATGAACACATCATCACATCGCATCACATCATTTCACTTCTTGTTCCTTGTACTGAAGCTGATACAGCTTTCGATAGATGCCGTCACGGGCAATGAGTTCCTGGTGCGAACCCATCTCCCGGATCTCTCCTTTATGCAGAACGACGATCGTGTCGGCCCGCTGGATGGTGGACAGCCGGTGCGCAACGACAATCGAGGTGCGCCCGTGGAGAAGCTTGCGGATGGCCAGCTGAATGAGAATCTCGGCTTCAGTATCAACGCTCGATGTTGCTTCGTCGAGGATAAGGATTCTTGGGTTGTGTGCGAGGGCTCTGGCAAACGAAAGCAATTGCTTTTGCCCGACCGAAAGAGTGGCGCCTCGTTCTTTGACCTCGGCGTCATAGAGACCGGGAAGCTGTTCAATGAACGAATGAGCCCCGACGATGCGTGCCGCCGCCTTGACGCGGTCAAGGGGGATCTCGTCGTTTCCGAGATTGATATTTTCCTTGATGGTTCCGGAGAATAGAAACACATCCTGAAGGACCACCGCAATGTGCTTCCGAAGTTCTTCAGGGGCCATCGAGCGGATATTCACGCCGTCAACCAGGATTTCTCCTTTCTGGACCTCGTAAAAACGGGAAAGCAGGCTGATGATGGATGTCTTGCCCGCCCCCGTGTGGCCGACTAGCGCTACGGTTTGACCCGGTTTGATCCGAAACGAAACGTCTTTGAGGACCCACTCCGGTGATCCGGCCCCGTCTGTGGGGGAATGATAGGCGAACCACACATTCCGAAACTCGACTTCTCCGCGGACTTCCTGAAGCCTGACGGGCTCTCGGGGGGTCTCGATAAAAGCCTTGTCATCAAGGAGCTGAAACACACGTTCCGATGATGCCATTGCCGTTTGGAGGATGTTGTATTTTTCCGACAGGTCCCGAATGGGGCGCCAGAACATTTCGTTGAACTGAAGAAATGCCATCACCGTTCCGAGCGTGATGGTCCCTCCAAGGACATTTACGCCCGAATACCAGAGGATAAGCCCCACAGCGATCGCCCCGATAAGGTCCACACCGGGGTAGAACAGGGCATAATAGAATATTGATTTAATGTTGGCATCCCGGTGTTCCGCATTGATCGCGGAAAACTTTTCAAAGGACCTCTGCTCACGGTTGAAGATCTGGTCCACGGCCATGCCGGTGATATGTTCCTGCATGAACGCATTGATCCGGGCGATCTGTACACGGACCTGGCGGTATGCTTCGCGGGCCTTTTTGCGAAAGAGGAACGTTCCGTAAAACAGCAGCGGCATCACGCTCAGGGAAACAAGAGCGAGTTCCCAGTTCATCGTAAACATGAAATAGAAAATACCGACAATGGTGAAAACGTCGGTGAACACCATCACGATGCCCGAGGAGAACATGTCGTTCAGGACCTCGATGTCGTTCGTCACGCGCGTGATCAGGCGTCCGATGGGGTTCCGGTCGTAGAAGGAGAGAGACAGGCGTTGGAGGTGGCTAAACACTTCCATGCGCAGATCGAAAATTGTCCTTTGTCCGATCCATTGTGTCAGGTAGGCGCTGAAGTACTGAATGACCCCTCGGAACATCAACACAGCGAAAAACAGGAGAACGGTGTTCAAGAGGCCATCAGAATCTCCTGTGGCGATGTTTTGATCGACAGCAATCTTCGTAAAATAGGGCCGCACGGCTTCCGTCGCGCTGACAACAATTGCAAGGAGCACCCCGAGGGCGACATGCCGGCGATAGGGCTTCAGGTACTTCAACAGCCGCCTCATCAGGCGTGCGTCGTATGCTCTTCCGAGTACCTCTTCTTCGTTCATCAGCGCGTGAAAGACTAAGTGAAAAGGAAAAAAAGAAATGAAAAATGAAAAAATGAGAAATGAAAAATGAAAATGGAAAACAGCTAGTTGAACCTCCGGCGGACCTTGCTGACAATGGATCCAAGGATCTTCATGATCTCCTCGGCCTCTTGAATCAATTCTCCCACCGGCGTTCCTCTCTTCACGACGATTCTCAGCCAATAACGGGTTTCGCGGGCCTCACGGAGTGCAATACCCATTCTGTATCCAAAATCCCGCCTGCTATCTGCAGCGGTTGCCTCCTCTACATTTGCCCCGACTGATGTCCCCGCCCGAATAAGCTGTCGTCCCACAACGTCGAACGTCCTTGTATGAGGTAGTTGCTCTGTGATATCAATGACCTGTTTGCAAACTCAAAGGTCCTTTCCTTGATATCGTACGGTTTCGATGTGCTCATGTGTCCCCCCTTTGTTGTTTTTGAATTTTTACTTTTGACTTATAACTTCGAATCCCCCTACAATTCCTCTAATTCCTTTTCCAGGAGCTGTTTCTCATGGAGATCCGCATAGATTCCACGGCGTTTCACCAGCTCATCATGGGTCCCACGTTCTACGATGGAGCCTTTATCCAGAACGACAATCAAGTCAGCCTCTTTCACGGTGGAAATGCGGTGGCTGATAATGATGCTTGTCCGGCCCTTCATGTAGGTCCGCAATCTCTTGAGGATTTCCTCTTCCGTGTACGTATCTACCGCCGAAAGGGCGTCATCGAGGATCAGGATGGCCGGATGCCGGATGATGGCCCGCGCGATACTGGTTCGCTGCTTCTGCCCGCCTGAAAGCGTGATGCCGCGTTCACCCAGCATTGTCTCATACATGCGTGGAAACTCATTCACATCGTTCGCAATTTGCGAGATCAACGCCGCTTCAAAAAGCTTCTCCTCGTTTCCGTTGACAAGGCCATACCGGATGTTCTCGGAGATCGTGTCGGAAAACAAGAACGTTTCCTGCGGCACATAGCCGATGTGTGAACGGAGGACCGCCAGGGGGATGGTCCTGATATCCCTGCCGTCAATCAACAATGCTCCGCCCGTTACGTCATACAACCGGGGGATGAGATTCACAACAGTGGATTTGCCGGATCCCGTGTATCCGACAATGGCCACTGTCATTCCCTTCCGGATATGCAGGTCGAGAGCCGTCAAAGCCGGGCGGGCAGCGCCTTTATGGGTGAACGAAACATTCCGGAACTCGATCTCGCCGTCGATGGACTGCAGGGTCGTGTTCGTTTTGTCACTATCCCGCACCTCGGGTTCCGTGTCCAGGATAGCCGCGAGCCGTCCCATGGAAGCTGCTCCTTGCTGAAGCAGATTAATAACCCAGCCGAACGCGATGACGGGCCAGATCAGCATCACGAGGTACCCGATAAATGCAGACAACGTGCCAATGCTGAGCTCGCCGTCAATAACCTGCCGCCCTCCGACGTACAGCGTGATGAGCATTGAGTAGCCGACGAGCAGAAACATCAGGGGCCAGAGGATTGACTGGATGCGGGCAAGAACAAGGTTCTTTTTCAAGTAATCCCAGCTGAGCGCATGGAAACGCCCCGTTTCGTACACTTCGCGCACATAGGATTTGATCACCCTGATTCCCGAAAGATTCTCCTGCGCGCGGGTCGTGAGCAGGGAAAACTGTTCCTGTCGCTCCAGAAACCTGTGATGAATAGCGTTGCCGAGATAGTACACAGCAATGGAAACGAGGGGAAGCGGAATCAAAGCGAGAAGCGTGAGCTGCCAGTTCTGCAGGAGCATAAGGGTCAGAACCATGGTGAAGGTGATCAGCGTGTCGGATGGATACATGATCCCCGGTCCGAGGACGTTGCGCACCGCACTGATGTCATTTGTTGCAAGAGCCATCAGATCGCCCGTTGGCTTGTTCTGATAAAACGAGTACGACAGTTTCTGCAAATGTGCGAGGAGGTCGTTGCGGAGGTCAAATTCGATGTGTCGCGACATCACGATCAGTGTCTGGCGCGTCAGAAATGTAAAAAATCCCGCCACGAGAGAGAATCCGACAATCAGGGCCCCGATCGTCAGCAGATCGCCGCTCACATATTCACGGGTTTCGATTCCGCGTTTAAGATCATCAATTGCAAAACCCATGAAGAGCGGCTGGAATACCGAAAAGATGTTGCTCCCGATGACGGTACCCAGTCCCAGCAAAAGGGTTTTCTTATAGCGGAAGATGTATGGTTTAAGTCGGAGGAGGGGCTTCAAGAGTGTATAGGGTGAGGGGTAAGGGCTTGCCCTGAGTTCGCCGAAGGTCGACGACTCGACTCGTCGAGCGGACGAAGGGGTGAAGAGTATGGGTTAAGGTTCAAAGTTCAAGATTCAATGGAAAGGGACAGTCTACCCGATAACCTCAAAGCGGGTGTACGGATGCAAAGCCTTGGGGACAATCACTTTGCCTTCCGGAGTCTGATAATGTTCAAGGAGTGCAGCCACGACGCGCGGTAATGCAAGGCCCGATCCGTTCAGGGTGTGAACAAATTCCGGCTTCGTTCCGTTCGTTGGTTTGAACCGTACGTTCATTCGTCTGGCCTGGAAAGCCTCAAAATTACTGCAGGAGGAAACCTCCAGCCAGCGGTTCTGCCCGGGTGCCCGCACCTCCAGATCGTATTTCTTGCTTTGAGTAAACCCCATGTCGCCGGTACACATCAGAAGGACGCGGTAGGGAAGGCCGAGCAGACGGAGAAGGCGTTCGGCATCCTGGCGCAGGGATTCAAGCTCGTCGTAGGAAGAATCCGGATGGACAAATTTTACGAGTTCAACCTTGTCAAACTGATGGATCCGGTTAAGCCCGCGAACATCTTTGCCGTACGAGCCGGCTTCGCGCCGGAAACACGGTGTGTATGCCGCGTACCGTCGGGGGAGCTCCTTTTCATTCAATACCTCGTTGCGGTGAAAATTCGTCACGGAAACTTCGGCGGTGGGAATGAGGTACAGCCCATCGCGTTCCGCGACATACATCAAGTCTTCCTTGTCGGGAATTTGTCCTGTTCCGCGGGCACTCTCTTCATTAACGAGAATGGGGGGAGACATTTCCTGGTACCCCTGGCCCAAAGCTTCATCAAGAAAGAAATTGATCAGTGCCCGCTCAAGCGTGGCACCCTTGCCGACGTACACGGGGAAACCTGCTCCTGTGATCTTTACGCCGCGTGTAAAGTCCACAATCCCGAGTTTTTCCGCAATCTCCCAATGGGGCTTGAGCTCGAAATCAACACTCGGCGGTTCACCCCAGGCGGAAATCCCCTTGTTCTCAGCCGGAGTTTTTCCAATGGGAACTGATGGATGTGGCAGGTTTGGGACAGTCAGGAGAAGGGCGTTCAATTGTTCATCGACTGTTCGCAACTCGGTGTCGATGGCATGAATGCGAGCCTTGACGGATTCCATCTCTGCGATCGCGTCGTCGCCGCTCTTGCCTTCCTTTTTCAATTTGCCAATTTCCGCGGAAACCTGATTCCGCCGGGCCTTAAGGCCTTCCCCTTCCTGAATCAGTGCTCTTCGTTTCTCGTCAAGGGAAATGATCGTGCCGAGATTCACCGTGAGCCCTTTTGCTTCAGCGCCTTTTCTGACCAGGTCAAGATGTTCGCGTATGAACTTCAGATCAAGCATGCGGTCCTTCTTCTTTCAATTGGCAACGAGTTCGAATTCAACCATCAGGGGCAAATGGGTCGGGGATGGCGTGTTCAGGACACGCGCCGAAACGGCCCTGAATCCCGGCCGTCCGGGGGAGAAAAAGACGAAATCAACACGTTCCGTGGGATGACCCGCTGGAAACGTAAACCCCAATCCCACTCCGACCCGTTCCCAGGCATCATCGAGAATTTCCTTGAGAGACGCGGTGATCTCACTGGTGGAGAGTTCGTTTGAACTCGCAAACACCAAAACCGGCCCCGCCGCGTTCAACAGAACCAGGCTTTTCAACTCACCGGCCTGGAATTTCACATCTGCCTCATCGGCCGATTCATCAAGGTGAGTGTTCATGACTTTGATTTCGCTTCCCCTAAAATCTAACAACAGTCCAAGGAGCCCGTTCTGTGTTCCCGATGTATTGAGAGGATAGAGGGTATTTTGCTCTTCCAGGATCGGATGACGGGTGAGAAATCCGTTTCCAAAC
The DNA here is from genome assembly GCA_040901865.1 of Bacteroidota bacterium. Classification (GTDB taxonomy): domain Bacteria; phylum Bacteroidota; class Ignavibacteria; order UBA10030; family UBA10030; genus JBBDYD01. The sequence goes on from JBBDYD010000032.1 coordinate 29,848, forward strand.
CTTCGCTCATTGTCCGCCCGAACCTCTCCGAAGGCATAGGCCATTCCGGTCAGATCGGAGAGCGTTGTCAGAACATCGAATGTTTCAGATTGCACGACACTTCGCCGAACGCCTTGAAGTGCGACGAGATCCGGATTCACCTCCTTGATGACATCCGCAATACGACGCGCATCGACACGATTATCCGAGCTGTCATCATGATGGACGTTGACGGTCATGACTCTGAATGTCGTCAGCCCGCCATCCGGCTTCGTCGAACTACATCCCGTTACTGCAGCGACAACCAGGCCTGCAAGAACTGCCAGATACGGGAGCTTCAAGAGAACAGCGAGTTGCTGATCCATAAGATCCCGATGCAAATACTTGCCAGTCCGGCCATGCCCTGGAGCACCGGTAGAATTCTCTTCACATGGGCAAGGTGTGAAAGCGAGCCGAGCAAATACGCGAAAAGCCCCATGGCGATGGTGGTGCCCAAACCAAACAGTAACAAATAGGCCGCCGCAGTGATCAACGATTGACCAAGGGCGAGCGGAATGAGAACAAGAACTGACGCAGTTCCCGCCAGACCGTGTGCGGCGCCCACCATGAACATCGAATGCCGGTGCCGGTGATGGCTTTCGATGGCATGGGAATGGAGATGGATGTGCTTGATCCCGTCATGCGTGTGCTTGTGAATGTGCATTCTCTTCTTCTTTAGAATATCCGAAAGCACCCAAACCCCGATCGCGACCAGAAGACCGCCGACAATGCCTTCTGCGACAGATTCGATGAGTGGCGGAATGACAAACCGGAATGCGACAGCGGTCAATCCGAACAGGACGAGCGTCGTCGAATGTCCAAATCCCCAGGTGATGCCAAATACTGCGGCCTTCCGGGGCTCGGGGTGTTTGCTGGAAAACGCCGTCACTGCGGCAATGTGGTCGGGGTCGAATGCATGCAACGTCCCGAGGATGAGTCCGCTGAAAAGTGCCAGCACAAGATCCATATCAGTTTCTTCCCGCTGTTTGCATCTCTTGATTGAGCAGAGTCAGTCCCTGCTCGATATTTGATGGCTTAAGCCCCAGCTCAATTTCAGCCTTCAGGACGACGAACGTGGTATCCATTGGCCTGGCGGCTTCTTGTTTCAAATCTGACGACTTGATCCGGGCGATGCGGGATGAATCGAGGCCAAAATGCCCGGCAATCCGCATGGCAAAATCGTACCGGCTGATTCTCTCACTGCCTGCAATGTGAAACAATCCCGACTTGCCCAGTTCTGCAATCTTGAGAATGCCGGAGGCAAGATCCCCAACGTAGGTGGGAGTGCTGACCTGGTCGTCCACGCATCGGATGGGTGTTCCCGCTTTGAGGTTGTCGATCACCCATAACGCGAAGTTTCGCTTCACCTGATGACCGTGGCCGTACACCACAACCGTTCGCACAACGGCATGTTCGATGTCGGAAATCCGAACCGCATTTTCCCCCGCAAGTTTTGTTTTGCCGTAGTAGTTAATGGGATTTGGTTTATCTTCCTCAGAGTAGTTGCCGGATTTTCCGTCAAACACATAGTCCGTGGAAACGTGAACAAGCCGTGCGTTTACCTTGCGGGCGCCTTCGATCAGATGCTCCACACCGCGGACGTTCACGTTCCAGGCCTCTTCGCGGTGCGTTTCACACCAGTCAACATTCGTTGCCCCGGCCGCATTCATGATTACGTCGGGCTGAAAGCTCGAAATCAGGCTTTTGACGTCCGACTTGCGCGTCAAATCGAGCTGGGTATAGTCAAACAACCGGTGATCGAAGACAAACGAACGGTGGTGAGAAGTGTTGAGCACTTCGTACTCCGTCTGGCCGCCGAGGATCAGGGCGAGACGCTGGCCCAGCAAACCATTGCTCCCGCATACCAGAATCCGTTTCATCGCAGGCTCTCTTCAAGAGCCGTTGATGCGTCTGTCCCTTCGTCGCGGTACTTGATGATGATCGGTGTGTAGATCGCAAGCTGATGCTTCTTCGCAAACGCTTGATTGACCGCGCGGGAACCCTGCACAACCACGGCTCCCTCCGGGATGATAAGCGGCTGTTCCGTTGTTTTTCGATGGATTATTTGCCGAACAAGATCGTAGACAGGTGTCGATCCGGTGAGAACAACTCCTGCCCCAAGCACAACCCGTCGCTTGAGCACCGCTCCCTCATAGACACCGCAGTTTCCGCCGACGAGCGCATCGTCTTCGATAATGACGGGAAGGGCCCCGACTGGCTCCAGCACTCCGCCGATCTGTGCCCCGGCGCTGATGTGAACGCGCCTGCCAATCTGGGCACAAGATCCAACCAACGCGTGCGAATCGATCATCGTCCCCTCATCCACGAATGCACCGGTATTGATGTACGCCGGAGGCATGATGACAACGCTCTTGGCCACAAATGCCCCGTCCCTGATACTGGACCCACCGGGGACCAGGCGAACCTGATGCTCCAACGACAACTTCTTGAGCGGATACGTGTTCTTGTCGAAGTACTGAAAGTGCTCGTTGATCGAGACATCGGTCAGTTCGCCGAGGCGGAAGCCGAGAAGTATTCCTTTTTTAACCCAGTCATTTAGCACCCAGCCCGAGAGCGAGTCCACTGACCGGTTGGCTGCCCGAATCTCCCCTCCGTTCAAAAAGAACTTCAGCTCGTGAAAAACCCTGAGAGCGACGGAACGGTCCACTTGTTTGAAATCCTGATCGTAGAAATGCTCTATTTGATCTTTGAGTGCCAAGCCAGTTGTCAAATGAGTTTCAGCGAACGGAGAATTCCCCTGAGTTTCTCGCGATTGGCCGGTTGAATCTCCACAAGGGGTAACCGATATGCCTCGTCGATATATCCCATCATTGAGAGAGCGGCTTTCACCGGAATCGGATTCGATTCCAGGAAATTGGCATTCATGAGGGGAAGCAGTTTGTTGTGAAGGTCAAGGGCTTTGGACCATTTGCCTTTCAGACAGGCCCGGACCATGGTTGAAAACAGGTCAGGTACTTCGTTTGCAACGACGGAAATGCAGCCGTCGCCGCCCAAAACCATCATGGGAAGCGTAAACGCATCATCTCCGGAAAGAAGTGAAAACCGGGATGGCTTGTGCCGCGCGATCTCCATGATCTGGGCCATGGAGCCCGAGGCTTCCTTGACGCCAACGACGTAAGGAATTTCCTCCGCCATCTTGAGAATGGTCGCCGGCTCAATGTTTCCGCCGGTCCGCCCTGGGACGTTGTAAACAATAATGGGGATATCGACCGCCTCGGCGATGGCGAGATAATGTCGAAAATACCCTTCCTGGGTCGGCTTGTTGTAGTACGGACCGACAACGAGCACCGCATCCGCTCCGGCCTCTTTTGCGTACCGTGACATTTCAATCACCTTCGTGGTACTGTTGCTTCCGGTTCCCGGAATGACCAGGGCTTTGCCGTTGACCTGCTCTAGAACCAGGTCCATCACACGCTTTTGCTCTTCCGTGGAAAGCGTGGGATTTTCTCCGGTCGTTCCCAACGGAACGATTGCTTCGACCCCGCCTTTAATCTGGAGTTCAACGAGCTCGTGTAATGCCGCTTCATCAAGGGACTGGTTCTTCTTGAAGGGAGTAACGATCGCTGTGCCTGTTCCGCGAAACTGTTTCATGCGTGCCATAAGGGTATCCGATCAACTGTCCATCAGGTCTGTCATCATCTCTTCTACCGTAAACACTCCCGTTCTTGCCTTGATCCACTCGGCCGCCAGGAGGGCTCCAAGCGCAAACCCCGTCCTATTTTTTGCGCGGTGGGTCAGTTCGATGCTGTCCGAAAGCGAATCAAGCAATAGGGAATGTGTCCCGACGACAGCCCCCACACGTTGCGACGTTACCTGGAGCTGATGCGGAGCGATGCGTCCAGAGGTCTGTCCTGCCAGGATCTCAGATTTTCTCCGAATGTGTTCCAGGAGAAGGTTGCCAAGCATGAGTGCAGTTCCGCTGGGACTGTCGGCTTTCTGCGCGTGGTGGGCTTCGTGAAGTGAAACGTCGTACTCCGGGAACCGGTCGGCGAGTGAAGCCGCTTGTTTGACAATGCGTGTGAAGACGTGAACGCCCGGAGAAAAATTTGCGCCGTAAATCATCCCCGTGCCTGCTTGCTCGACCATATGCCGGATCTCCCCAAGAGAGGGCATCCATCCCGTCGTTCCGATTACCAGGTGTTTCCGGAATCTCGTCCAAGTTGCGACAGTCTCTGTAACAGAAGAAGGATGGGCAAAATGAACCCCCACGTCGATGCCGGCAACATCTTTTTCCGAAGGTGCCGTTGACCGGGATGTCAGCCGCAAAGCAATGGACCATCCGCGTTCAAGCGCCAGCCGCTCCACTTCTTTTCCCATTCTTCCATATCCGATGAGCGCAATCGTCATCGACCGGCCTCGTGATGCACTGCCTCAAGGATATCTCCGGCCTGGGATATTGGAAAAAACTCTGCATGCAGGTTTTTCACCGCCGGCTCGATATCCTCTTCATTGAGAACGAGACTCATGTTGATTTCCGATGCGCCCTGCGAAATCATCATCACGTTTGTTGTCCGGAGTGCCCGGAAGACACGGTCGGCAATCCCCGCGGTCGATTGCATTTGCTCGCCGACGATGCAGAGGATGCCCTTGCGCTCGTACACGAGAACGTCTCCCACAAGGGAGAGATCGGCAACAATGTCCCCAAGACAGGAAGAGCTGTCGATCGTAAGTGAAACAGCAACTTCGGACGTTGTGACCAGATCGACGGGAGTTTTATACTTTTGAAACACGGCGAAAATCTTCTCAAGAAATCCGTACGCCATCAGCATTCTGGTGGATTGAATATTGATGACCGTTATTTCCTTTTTTGACGCAATGGACTTGATGGGAAGCGTGGATTTTGGCGGATTCGATACGATGAGGGTCCCCGTCGCGTCGGGTTTTCGTGAATTCAAAACGCTGACCGGAATATTCTTTTGTATGGCCGGGAGAATTGTGCTTGGGTGGAGAACCTTCGCGCCAAAGTACGCCAGTTCTGACGCTTCGCGAAAGGAAATCACTTTGAGTTTCCGGGCGTCCGGACAAATGCGCGGATCTGCCGTGAGAATCCCATCCACATCGGTCCAGATCTGAATTTCTTCCGCATCGAGGGCGGCTCCGATGATCGCGGCCGAGTAATCCGATCCGCCGCGACCGAGGGTCGTGGTGATTCCTTTGAGTGTTGAACCGATGAATCCCTGGGTGAGAATGACCTTGCCGGATTGGAGGGCAGGGCGGAGACGGGTGTCAATGCGGTTTTGGATCTCGGTAAACCGCGGAGCGGCGATAGTATACTGATCGTCCGTGATCATGAACGTTCGTGCATCGACGAGTTCCACCGGTATTCCGCGCTCCGCCAGCGTTTCTGCGAGGATCTGCGTCGACAGCCGTTCACCAACCGAGCCAATGGCGTCCAGGGAACGGTTCGTCAGTTCTCCGAGGAGAGCAATTCCCTGGCACAAATGCTTGAGTTCATCAAAGCGTCGGCGGATTTCAAGGATCAGCCGTTGGATGACGGAACGGGATTCGAGGAGATTCTCCAGGATGACGACATGTCGTTCGAGCAGATCGTTCAACAAACGGACCGATTGTTCATGATCGCCCTCCTGTGCCAGTTGCGCCGCCTTGATAAGCGTGTTGGTGGCTCCGGCGATTGCAGAAAGGACAACGACGGGTTGACGATGCTGCTCGCGTTGAACAATGCGAACGACGGTATTCATCGCCGCTGCATTCTCTACCGATGTTCCGCCGAATTTCAGAACGATCATACGTCAGGCCGGGGTTTGCTGCTGGAGGAATCGGAGTGCTGCTGCCAGGCCGCCCGTTCCTGCATACGTTGTGTGGTAGGCAGCGACCTTGTTTGCGATATCCGCCGCCTGGCGACTTGAACCTGTTTCAAGATACTTGAGAAAGAACGCGGCGCCGAATACATCCCCGCATCCCGTTGGGTCCGGCGCGGGCGTCAGGGGCATGCCGGGAATATCGACGCGGGAGAGCTTTTTATGTTCCTGACAGATCAATGTGGCTCCCCGATTCCCTCTCGTAATCAGAAGATTCTTCACCATCAGGGACATCATCTGGTTGATCAAATCTGACTCTCCATACCGTTCCGTTGTTAAACCTGCTGCCTCGTCTTCGCTCAATTGAATGGAATCGATCATGAAGCTCCATCGCCTCCAATCGGAAAGGGGCCGGCGGAAACGCCGGTGCTCCTGGTCGATCCCAAGTGTCAGAGAATGAAAATCGAAATGGATCGGCGTCCCCTTGTCTCGGATGTCCATGCGGATGCGGTCAAGTGTCTCAAGGGTGATGTCAAAACCGGAAATCATGTTGAGGAGAATCCCGTTAGTGTCAAGGAACGGACGAAGAGTTGAAAACGGAATGGGCGGCGAGATGTGTTCGGAACATTCGATCCGTGAGTTCCCTGTCTCTCCATAGAACAAATGCACTTCATTCGTCGGTCCCTCGAGGATGAAAATCCCGTCGGTTTTGACCTGAGGAAATTGTTTCAGCCATGCAAGGAATGTCTCATGGTCGGATTGTGAAACTCCGACCACAGGCACAATCGTGTCTTTCGGGGAACTCATCGCGGCCAGAGCGGCAATTGTATATACAATGCCTCCCGGATTCCGGCCTTCCGCCGCACTTCCGTTCGGATGGTGAACCGTGTCGAAACAAAGGTGACCGATAACAGTGATGTTCATGAATTACATTCGCCGAGTTGGTCCAAGATCCTTCAGGTCTTTTTCGTTCAAACGCCACAAACGCTGACACGGGAAGATATTATCATAGAGCGGTTTGCCGATCACCACAGAATCCACTCCGAATTTCTCCAGTTCCTGCAGTCGGATCAGATCCTTGTAGTTCCTGATGCCACCTTGAGCTGTTATTCTGAGCTTGGTCTGAATTGCGATCTCCTTCAGCCCTTCGATGTCCAAAACCTTCGATACTCCATCATCGCCAATCGTTGATAAGAGAGCCCTTGTCACTCCCAGTTTTGCCATTGCGCATCCAAGTTCCACAGGCGTGGTTTTCAGTTCTTTCTTTCCTCCGCTGATGCGTACGTTGCCGTGAAACGATTCGATACTGATGGCCATTTTCCGCGATCCGTACTCCCGGATCACCTGCTCAACAAGTAACGGTGATTCGGCCGCAGCCGTTCCAATAATCACCCGGTAGACTCCCACGTCGAACAACGACCGGATTTCCTCCACGCTCCTGATCCCGCCGCTTACCTGGACCGGAATGTCGACCGCCTCCACGATTTTCCTGATCATGTCCCTGTTTTTCACGGCGCCCGCCCGTACGCCGTCCAGGTCGATAATGTGAAGTGTCTTGGCGTTTTCCCCTCGCCAGAGGGCAGCCATGCGGACAGGATCGACGGAATACAGGTGTTCGGATCCGGGTTCTCCGTGAATTACGTGGACGCATTCACCCCGCTGGATTTCGATGGAAGGAAAAATAAGAAGCATGCCCGTCCCGAAAGAAGAAGAAAGGGCCGACCGTCAGCCCGTGAAATACAAAAATCGGTAACTTTTAGCTGAAACTCAAGGAATGGTAAAGGGAGGAGATGATTGTCAAATCGGCTTGTTGAGGAGGAGCCAGTACAATCCTGTGTCCGCAACGGCAGTCACGAACTTGTCAAAGTCAACCGGTTTCACGATGTAACTGTTAACTCCCAGCCGATAACTCTCGACGATGTCCCGTTCCTCCTGGGACGATGTGAGGATGACGACAGGGATGGTTTTTGTCCGTTTATCTCCTTTGATCGTGCGGAGCACCTCGAGGCCGTCAACTTTGGGGAGTTTCAAATCGAGCAGGATAACTTTTGGCGGATGGGACAAATCACGGCCGGAAAATTTTCCGGTTCCAAAAACAAACTCGAGGGCCTCGGCGCCATCGCGGGCCACGGTCAGGCTGTTGGCCAGTTTCCTTTGATGCAATGCCCGCATTGTGAGCTCAATGTCGTGTGGATTGTCTTCGACGATCAGGATGTCGACGGATTGTATGTCCGTCATAGCCACACTCGCTTTCCCGCAACATACGAGAGGAGGTCATTTTGCGCAAGGGAAACCCTCCCGATGTGAGCCTCGTCAATTTCCAATTCCGCAAAATGGACTCTGTTCCGCTTATTCGGTATCCAAAACACTTCGAACGATCTTGAGCACATCCTCCGGCAGGTAGGGTTTGTGGATGAACTCTTTTGCCATGGAATTTTTCAGATCCGACTTGACGTTCGGGTCGATGTAGCCGCTCGCGACAACGACTTTTGCCGTTGGGTTGAGTGAAAGAATCTTGCGGCAGGCATCCCAACCGCTGAGTTTGGGCAGTCCGATATCTGTCAGCACAAGATCTATCTCGGTGCCGAGACGTTCGTAGATGTCGACCGCTTCGGCTCCATCATGGGCCGTCAGCACTTTGTACCCGTGTCCCTCCAGGAGTTCCTTCACGAGGTTCAGCAACATTAGCTCGTCTTCCACCAGTAAGATCGTTTCCGTTCCGCCCGGGACTTCCTCAATGACGACTTTACCCTGAATCATGGCTTCAAAGCTGCGCATTTGAATCGGAAAATACAGATGGAAGGTTGTGCCTTTGCCTAAAGTGCTCTCGACATCAATGAACCCGTGATGGTTGTTGACGATGCCGTAGACCACCGCGAGACCCAGACCCGTGCCGCGACCCTGTCCCTTGGTTGTGAAGAATGGTTCAAATACGCGCAACCGGGTTTGCTCATCCATCCCGGTGCCGGTATCGGTGATGCGAATATGGGCATATTCACTTTGACGGGCCTCCGGAAAGCGCTCCTGCATGCTCAGACCGTCAGTAATTGAGGTATGGATCGTGATCGTCCCGGGTCCCGGCATGGCATCGCGCGCGTTCACACAAAGATTGAGAAATACCTGGTGGAGTTGGTTGGGGTCTGCGATAATCGTAGGCAAATCGGGACTGAGGTCGAGGTCAAAAATGACTGTCCTTGGAAAGGTTTCGCCAAGGAGTTTCGTAAGGTCCGCGACCAGTTCGTTGAGTTTGACCGACTCAAACACAACGTCGCCTTTTCGGGCGAAGGTCAGGATTTGTTTCACGAGCACTGCCCCCCGCTGCGCCGCTTTCGTAATCGTATCAACGCCTTCCTCGAATCGCTTGCCCTCGATTCTCCCCCGCTTGATGAGGGAGGTATATCCGAGAATGATGCTGAGGATGTTGTTGAAATCATGGGCTATGCCGCCCGCAAGAGTTCCGATGCTCTCCATCTTCTGCGCCTGCCGGAGCTGATGTTCAAGTTTCCGGAGTTCGGTAATGTCGCGGATGATGCTCATGATTGCCGTGTGCCCTGCATACTCGACCACCGAAGAGTTCACCAGCATTTCCATCGGCTCGCCGGCCTTGTTGAAATGCACGGTTTCGAAGTTTCGCGAACTTTTGTGACGGATGAGTTCCTTGATTTCGAATTCCCCCCGCGAAATGTCCTTCGTGAGGTCCTTGAGACTCCTGCCGATGAGCTCGTCCTTCGTGAACCCGTAGAGCCGGCAGGCTTTGTCGTTCGCCTCGAGAATGGTTTCCCCCTCCGGCTCAAAAATGAAGATCGCGTCATTGGCCCGATCGAACAGATTACGGTATTCTATTTCGGATTTCTTCAGCGCCTCTTCAATGCTCTTGCGCCCGGTAATGTCGCGGTAATTCAGTACCACCGCCTGGATGCTGGGTTCATCGAGTAAATTATTGGCAGTCGCCTCGATCCACAGCCAGATGCCCTCCTTGTTCCGCAAACGAAACTGCAGAAGAGTGACCTTCCGGGGATTGCGAATGAGTTCTTTGAACGCCCGCTCCGCATTTGGACGATCGTCCGGATGAATGAACTCAAACCCGATGCTCCCCGTGAAAGCCTCTTCCACATACCCGAGGATCCTTGCGGTCGAAGGGCCCGTGTAGCTAATGACGCCCTCTCGTGAAAGAAGCACAATGCCATCGGAGCTGTTTTCAATGAGGCCGCGAAACCGTTCCTCGGTGCGTTTACGCTCGCTGATGTCGCGAAGGATGGCAACAAAATTTGTAATGGCCCCTTCCGAATTTCTGACCGGCGTAATCGTTTCCTCCGCAAAATAATTCTCACCGTTCTTCCGCTTGTTGACAATGGTGGCGCGGAAAGTCCCGCCGGAGATGACCTGGCTCCACATGGATTCGAAATAGCGTTCATCGTGTTCGTCGGATTTGAGGAGTACCGGGGTTTTGCCGAGAACCTCCACGCGCCGATATCCGGTGATGCTTTCGAATGCCGGGTTGACGTACTCGATCGTACCGTCCAGATTCGTCACGAAGACCGCGTCGCCCGACTGTTCCACGGCGTTGGAAAGTTTGAGGAATGCGTTTTCGGCCAGCTTCCGCCGGGTAATGTCGACGACGTACACGGAAAGACCGTCACCGACAGGATGCACCCGAACCTCGAACCACGTGTTCAGGGGTTTGTAAAACTCTTCGAATTCAAGACTGATCCGGTCTTTCGCGGCTTTGTGCAGCTGGTGATATCCCGTACCCGATTTGGCTTCTGGTACGAACTCCCAGATGTTTTTTCCGATCAGTTCCTTGATCGAAAGGTTCATTCGCTTCAGGAATTGTTCGGATTTCGGACTCAGGTACGCGAACCGCCAGGACTGGTCGAGAAGGAAAAATGCATCGGTGATGCTGTCAAGAATGGAAACGGACTGGGAGAAATCTTCCTCGGAGACTTCAGAAGGCGTGGAGAGGAGAAGTCCGAATCCCTTGGCCATTTTCCACGCGGAGAGGGACACTGGCAACGATCGCTTGCCGACTTTGAGTTCGATATTATGAAGGTGGGCCGTTTTCCCGCTCTTGGAGACCTTGCGGAGGGATGAAAGAACGGCGTCCTGTGTTCCGTTCGCAATCAGGTCGACAAGAGATTTGCCGACGATGTCCTTTCGTTTGATCCCGGTGAGACGCTCAGCGCTTTTGTTCCAATCGGAAAACCGGCCCCCGGAAGTTGTCCCGCCGGAGCTGAACGTGAGCTCGAGATATGCATAAGCTGCAGGAAGTGTCGCGGCGAGATCAGTCGTGGTGCGTTGAGCCTTGTGTTCCTGCGAAACTCTGCGGGTACGCTTGGCCATAACGGGGGAGTTCCTCGGGATGTGCAGGTGTTGAATGAGATAAAATGATACAAAAAAGAATGAAATGAAAGAGGAGAGATGAAGATTGTTTAGCGGGAGCTCATCCGTTTTCTGCGGTTCCGGATGTAATCGACAAAGATGAATTCACCGAGGTTGTTCAGGGACGAATAATAGGCGCGGCCATGGTTGGCCTTGGTAAATTCCTCGACAAAATTGATGAGATAGGGGTCATGAGCAACCATGAATGTGCTGACAGTGATCTTTTCCCGCCGGCACTGGACTGCCTCATCAAGGGTTTTGTTGACGATCCGGGGGTCAAGGCCGAAGGAGTTCTTGTACAACCGCCCTGAGCTGTCAAACATGGCCGATGGTTTCCCGTCGGTGACCATGAAAATCTGTTTCGTGGATTTCCCGCTCCTGCGCAGGAGGCTCCGGGCCAGCTGAAGCCCGGCGCGGGTATTGGTGTGGTACGGACCGACCGAGAGGAACGGAAGTTCGTTCAGGCTTACGACGCTCGCGTCGTCACCGAAAACCACGAGAGCAAGGAAGTCCCGGGGAAATTTCGTCTGGATGAGCTCTGCAAGCGCGAGTGCCACCTGTTTCGCCGGTGTGATGCGGTCTTCACCGTACAGGATCATGCTGTGACTGATGTCGAGCATCAGCACTGTAGCGCATGTTGTCAGGTGCTCTGTTTCGTAAACCTCGAGATCGTCTTCCTGAAGGGAAAAATGCTCGATGCCATCCCTCTTCATTGCGTTGGTGAGGGTTGAAGTGAGGTCGATATTCGTCGGCAGGTCGCCAAAGGTCCATTGTTTCGTTTCACTCAGGCGGTCCGTTCCCGTTCCGGTGTACGGAGTCTCGTGCATCCCGCCCGGGGCCTTCTTGAGTGAGGTGAAGATCTGCCGGAGTGCGTCCTGGCGGATTTTCTGAACTCCGCGGGTGGTGAGGACGAGCATATCCTTCACTTCTTCAAGGACGCCCATCTCCTTGAGTTTCTCGATCAACTCATCCATCGACAGCGAATCGTCGAATAAGCCGTGTTGTTCGGCCAGCTGACGCAGCCATTCCATTGCCTCATCCACATCGCCGTTTGACTGGATCAGCAGATAGCTGAAGAGCGACATCAGCGATTCCAGCCGCTGCACATCGGTCATCGACTGGGGGTTCCATTGGGAGTAGCGGAATCTCATTGAAGTTTCGTGTTGCGAGTTTCGAGTTGCGAGTTGTGAACCTGTGGTTTAAGGGGACGCTTTGTTCTTTTGGGTTGCATGCTCTTGAGATATCGAATGAATCCACCCAGATGGGAAGAAACATCGGCTACCTGTTGCTTGATTGCCAGGAACTCCGCCTGCGAAACATAATGTTGGTCCAAAGCGATGTAGAAATGACTTAACAACTCACCAGCTGAACCTTTGGCAACTGAAAGGAAATATGCGAACTCTCGAGTGCTGGTTCTCTCAAATCCTTCAGCAATATTTGCCATTGTTGAAATGCTGCATCGCCGTATTTGATCTCTCAAAGAAAAATCCTTCCGGAGATCGCCTTTGTTGGTCAATTCAAAAACAGCCGAAGTAAGTACGCGGGCTTTTTGCCATGCGATAATTTCCTCAAAAGAACGAATCGTCCCCATAAACGCCCCCATAAGTTATTAGTTTACACACATAAATATAACAACCAACTCATAACCCGTAACCCACAACCCGTAACTCATAACCCGAAACCCATAACTTCACTTAAATCTCTTCCTCGTACGCCCTCCCTTTTCCGGTAAAAATACTCTGCACCAGGTCCTTGTAAGCCGTCACATGATCCACCTCATCTTTCGCGATCCGTGAAGACTGGTGCAGGCCGTCGAGAACGAATTCCATGGCAGAAGAGAGTTCCGCTTTATTGCTTTCCGGGATCTTCATATGCTTGCTGGTGAGTTCACGAAGCCCTTTCACCCGATCGAGTTCCTTGAAATATTCCGCCACGGTCAGTTCATCGGACACTTCGATTCTGTTTCCGCCCTCGAACCAGGTGATGACAGTCGCGTAATGCTGTTCCACGGGCTGGGTCTTTGACTCGCCCTGGGTCTTTTGCCGCCGCTCGAGGGGATCCGGAAAATACTTTCGGAATACTTCGCGTACAGCCTTGCCAATGAGCGCTTTGCTGACCTTTACCGATCCTTCCTGCTCTCCCTCAAACACAAGTTCGATCTTTCCGGTAAGGCCCGGAAGTGTGTGAGGAAGATCGCAAATCCGGGGGACGATGGTACCATCCTTCAACAAGATTGCCCTCCGCTCCGCATTGCTGACCAGATTTTCCATGGCGGAAATCGTCAATCGCGCGCTGACACCGGATTTCTGATCGACAAACTCGCTTTTGCGGGCTTCGAAGGCAATGTGTTCAATGATTTCACGAAAATAAGCGGGAATCTCGATTTTTCGGCCATTTCGGTGAATCCATGCCTCCTGAGCAGTGATCTCAATCGCGTCATCGATGGTGCGAGGGTAGTGCGTGAGAATCTGGGAATCGATGCGGTCCTTCAGCGGCGTGATGAGGTTGCCGCGGTTCGTGTAGTCTTCGGGATTGGCTGTGAAAACAATCATGACGTCAAGCGGAATACGAATATTGAAGCCGCGGATCTGAATATCTTTTTCTTCCATGATATTAAAGAGACCCACCTGGATGCGCGGCTGGAGGTCGGGCAATTCGTTGATGGCAAAGATGCCGCGGTTCGTTCGCGGAATGATACCGAAATGAATTGCGCCTTCATGAGAATAGTGCAGTTTTTGCGTTGCGGCCTTGATCGGATCGATATCGCCGATGAGGTCGGCAATTGTGACATCCGGGGTAGCAAGCTTTTCGCCGAAACGCGCTTCGCGGGAGATCCACTCGATTTCCGTGTCGTCCCCGTGTTGCAATACAAGGTCGGTGCAGCGCTTGCAAACAGGCAGATAGGGATTGTCGTTAATCTCGCAGCCCTTGACAATCGGAACGAATTCATCGAGGAGGGAAGGGAGGAGGCGCACAATGCGGGATTTGGCCTGCCCCCTGAGGCCCAGCAACAGGATATCATGACGGGCGAGGATGGCATTCACGATTGCCGGAATGACGGTCTTTTCGTATCCAATGATCCCCGGGAAGAGGGGTTCGTTGCGCTCCAACAATCCAATGAGATTGTTGCGCACTTCCTCTTTGACCGGAAGGACCTTGTACCCGCTCTTTCGTAAAGCGCCAATGGTTGTCGGCCGGTTCATGCTTTCAGCTCTCCATGTCAGAATATACCTGCTGGCTGAGGAAAATGCAATTCCTGGGGTTGAACATGGCAAAGAGTTTGAGTGAGCTTTTGGTTACAATTCGCAATTGTCAATTCGAAATTTGCAATCCTTGTATATCCCCCCGATTAGCCGTATCTTGCTCTTTAGATGCCAGTCTCAGCGGTAAAATCTCCTTCTAAAACACTCATCATTCGCTTTAGTTCCATCGGTGACGTTGTTCTCACCACTCCTCTTCTCCGCGTACTTCGCTCCCGCTTTCCCAAATCCCAGATCGACTTCGTGACTCGAAAGGAATACGCAGAGCTCATCCGGACGAACCCGAACCTCAATCTGACCTACGAATTCGACGCTTCGACAGGATTTGCCGGTTTACGGAAGCTGAAGGAACAGCTAAAGAATGAGCGATATGATCTGGTGGTCGATCTTCACAACAGCTTGCGGAGTCGGTATCTCCGGAGCATGCGTGGAGTCGATGAGATTGTGGTTGTGGATAAGCGGATTCCTGAGCGGACGCTCCTGGTGAAATTGAAGAAGAACAAGTACGATCGGATTGTTCCTGTTGCGGATCGGTATATCGAGACTCTGAAAGGGCATGGGATCCACCCTGACGGCATGGGGCCCAATTTACACCTGCCCGATGAGGTGTTGTTTGGAACGGCCAGCAGGATTGCGAAACTGCGCTTAAACAGGTTTGAACATGTCATTGGATTATGCCCGTTTGCGCGACACGCTACGAAGGTGTGGCCGGCTGAGAGGTTTGCGGAAATCGGACTGCGGTTTGTGCGGGAAACCGATGGGGCCGTCATGGTGTTTGGGGGAAGCCAGGATGTTGTTCGGTCCGGGGCGGTTTCGAGCCCAATCAAGGCCGAAACCCAGGAAGAGCGTGTGTTTGATTTTACGGGTCAGCTGACCCTGGCCGAAACAGCCGCTGCGATGCAGTATTGCGATGTGGTGGTCACGAATGATTCAGGTCTCATGCACATTGCAGCCGCAATGCAAAAACGCGTCGTTGCGGTCTTTGGGTCAACGGTTGAACAATTTGGGTTCTTTCCGCCAAAACAGACCAGCCTCGTGCTCGAGCAAACAGGGCTTGATTGCCGGCCTTGTTCACATATTGGGCTGAAAGCCTGTCCCGAAAAGCACTTTCGGTGTATGCTCGACACGGACGTTGAAACTGTTTGGCGGGCAGTGAATGAGATGTTGGGTCGCGGAGAGGTCCCCGGGAAGAAAGAGCGGGCATAGGATTCGTCCCTGAACCAAGGTACGGAAGATTGGTAAAAGAGATTTTTCTTTTGTAGTAATAGGTGTATGAGATGATGGAGCAAGAAGAGACATGAAGAAGAAACGAATACTTGAAGCCGGAAAAGCTTCTGCGATCTCATTATTGCCCTAATTGCTGTTCAGCTCATCGGCGGATCAGAAGATCCGACCGGTCCGGAATGTAAACCGGAATGCGGTTCGTGCAATACAGCATGGGACTCCAAGGCACGGGTCTGCCGCGACCTTGGCCGCAACAATACAATTGTACCATAGAATTGCTGCGGATATTTAGAGAGTATTTACTCTCCTCCTGATTTCACCCCCGTCACGCGGCTTTGTTGTTCCTATCGTAAATTCACTCAGTTTAAACAAGCGACTCCCGGCTGCAGATGGAGTCGGAAGTCATTGCCCCGAACACGCCCCTTCCGCCAATGATATTGGTATAAACGTTGTTGGGCAGGCGCACGACCTGAAAGAGAATCTTCATTGTACAACGAATTTCTTTCCAAAAGGGAACTTAGAGCAGGTGGAACCGTGGTCGTAAACAATCGAAGGTTCGTATTCCCCCCTCGGCAGCGAGCTTTTGAGAACGAGAACAAAGAAACCGCCATTAGGATCAAACCTGTTTATCTTCTCCTTCGTCGGAATCCGATATTGGATGTTTTGATTGCTCAGGACAAGGAAGAGGTCGTTTGAATTGACTTCGCTGCCATCCCATGTCGCAGTTCCTTCGCACATGATCGTGCTGTCGGTGTCCGCGAAGTCCGTTATTCCGACGGAGAGAGAGGGCGATTCGGGGCAATCTTGCAAAACCGGCTCAGGCGCCGAGCTGATGTTCCGCACGTCATTCATGGCGTCATGAAGGCGGGAACCAAAAATCGAAACATTGTTCTTTCTGGCGATGGCCAGATAGCGGTCGAGGGTGGCAGCATCCGGATAGATTCGTGCATAGAGAGCCGTATCCCCGGGCGCGATCATCTGTGGAATCACAACAGTAAAGTACCGGTGATAGTATTGGATTTTCTTCACTGACACGATGGAGTTGGCAATGGAAGAAATGGCAATGAACAGGATGAGACCCAATGATCCCTTGCGAAGAGTTTCGGCGGGAATTGCTGCAATGCGACGCACGATTGTTCCGACGAATCCTTTTGTTTTTTCTGGCGTGTCGTTGGCCGTGTCGGCGAGCTTATGGATGAAAAAAAGAAAGAAGATATTTGCAACCCAAAGATACAGACCAATGGAGGCATATTTCGATGCGAGGGCGGCCTGGATTCCAAAGCCGACACGACCAATACCGGTTACAACAGCGCTGGAAAGTGCATAGAGTCCCATTCCGATGAAAGGCAGCAACGGATGCCAGCGGACGCTCCGGACCATCGTTAGATAGCAAATGCAAAACAGAAAAAGGCATGTCCCGAGAATTCCCACAATGCCTGAGAGGACGCCCAGAGCGACGATCCTATTGTGGGGATAGATAACGACATGGCCGACATACAGGAACACAAATTGGACAAACTCTACCGGCTGTTCCAGGAACGTGGTGACGGAGGGGTGGTGAGGCGGCGTCTGATACCCGTTGAAGTACACGAGGATCGCAAGAAAAGCAACAATTGTCCATGGAGCGAGCAATCTGAGTCTGTTGCTCAAAGGATCGGATTTCCGTAACAAAATCAAAAGAAAGCCGATTGGCCAAACCAGGATGCCATTGGCAAATGAAAAGGATGCCACACACGCAGAGGATATTGCTGCAACGAGGGTGAATTGGGAAATTTCTTTTTTTGAAAGAAAATAAAATGAACCAAGCACGCCAACCGTCGCAAGGAAAACCTGGAATTGCCACCCTCTGGTCCAGTTCTCCCATTGTGTGAGTGAAAACACAATAATTGTCAACGGAAGAAAAATCCAGCGGCTGATTGTTACCGAAGTGTCTCTCTCAATGGCTCTGACCGACACGGCGAAAAAACCAATCGAGGCCAAAACAACGAAAAGCGAAGCGAACTGGGTGTAAAGCAGGTTCCAACTGGTTAGTGCCGCGATGATGAGCATGATCATCCGCGGAAAAAAAATCCTGTGCTCATTATGAAAGTCAAAGAGATCTTTGAACGTCAAAGTTCCCGACGAAAGCTTCTCCAGCGCCAACACGAGTTCCCAATCATCCCAGACAGGGACAATGACATAATATCGGACCATGAGATACATCGTGAGCAGCACGGGGAGAACCGATGCGGTTAGAGCAAAGTGTTTGGTCTGTACTGTCATTGTGCGCAGAGTCGTTGAGGAATGGAATTTCGCCGGGAAGAGTTATCGTACCTGACAGAAATTACCATAATTTTCTCAAAAACCATAACTGATAGTACGTGACCTTGATGCGATTATTGAAGCGATCGACAATGACACAACGAAGGATCTCATTCTACTATACACGATGGTCGCCAAATAATAGCCAACTCCTCTTTATTTCATTTTTGTCTGATGGGAAAAAGAGAAGGTTCCCCAACATAGTCAATCTTGATGGTAGCGGAATGAGAAAGCTGATTGAGGAATCCGTTTGTACATCCTGTGATTGGTCGAAATAACTTCAACTGAATTTAGCTCCTATTCCCTCCTTGAAACCCTCCCCAAATCTCGCTACATTTCCCAATTCGGCCTGCGAACGTTGTTTGTGAGCATTTTAGGACCCCGTAGCTCAATTGGATAGAGCAACAGCCTTCTAAGCTGTAGGTTGCGCGT
>JBBDYD010000033.1:0-8064 GCA_040901865.1 Bacteroidota bacterium
GATTGCGACCGGCAATCAGCGGAAGACAAATCAAATGCTCGAGCCGCGGTTTGCTTCCCTTTGGATACACAGATCGGTGATCCTTGTGGGCGTTGTTGACAATTTCACCTCTGCGGTTCCGTGCCACCGATCCGATGATCCCTGTCCCCATGGGGAATTCCAGATCGCGGAGCTTTCGCGCATAAGGACTCGCAGGCCAGGCAACCGAATGAACCATCGCCTTCCTTGCCGGATCGTGAATATAAACGCCGGCGAGATCGCAGGGAATCACACGATGAATATTTGCGACTATTGCCTTCAAAACCTTTCGGAGTTCCTTCTCTTCGAGAATATGGCTGTCGACTTCGCTGAGCAGGCGATATTGTTCCGTTGTTGCAAATTTCTCTGCAAGCAGGCCCGCCTGGTGAACGGCCAAGGCAGCATGTTGGGTGAAGGTCTGAAGAAACGCAATTTGACGTTTTGTGAATGACTCGGATTCTGTCCCAATAATCACTGTCCCCACAAGTTGCTTCCCGCTGAACAGGGGGGAATTGTAAATACACCGGACCTTGAACATCTTTTGAACAAGCCGGGCGGGCTTTGCAGAGAACATCGGCTTGATGATTTCTGAAAGGTCGCTTCCGATCCAGACCTTACGCCGGAGCAGGAGCTTGAGAACGTTATTCTTGTCGGGGCTGAATGGAAAAACCAGGCGATCGAGTCGAATTCCCAACAACTTTGTGGCCGCGGCAAGAGTTTTCTTCCTTGGAGCAATTCCAAGTACTGTAAACCCCTCTTTGGATGGTATGTATTGTGTTACGAGAGCAGCTTTGAATCCAAATTCGCTCACAAGGGCATCCGCGAGCTTTTGCATGACCGGGCGCACTTGTTGCTTGCGGACCATTGCCTGCCCCAGAGTTTCAAGCAGGCGAAGTTCACGGCGTCCCTCGGAATCGATGTATTTTCGGGTCATCTTGACTGACATTCATCAAATATACGCATAAAACTCGTAACGAACATTTTTCTTTTTTTCCCTATATTGATTGTCGTCTTTCTTACGGAGCAACCATGAAACCACTCAACAGTCTCGGCACCCGAACAACTCTCAAGTCCGGCGGAACAACCTACACGATCTTTTCCCTTCGAAAGCTGGAAGAAAGGCTGGACAACTCGATAGCCCGGCTTCCGTTCTCCCTCAAAATACTCCTGGAGAACCTCCTCCGCCTGGAAGACGGAAGAATCGTGCGGACGGAAGACATCGAAGCGCTGGTGCGCTGGGAACCGAAATCAACGCCTCAGAAGGAAATCGCCTTCATGCCGGCCCGAGTGCTTTTGCAGGATTTCACAGGAGTTCCGTGCATTGTTGACCTTGCGGTCATGCGGGATGCCATGGTCCGTATGGGCGGGGATCCAAAGAAAATCAATCCGCTCCAACCTGTAGACCTTGTCATCGATCACTCGATTCAGGTGGATGAGTTTGCAACTCCCCGTGCCTTTACGATGAATGCGGAAATCGAATTTGAACGCAACAAGGAACGCTATGCGTTCCTCCGCTGGGGACAGCAGGCCTTCAAGAATTTCCGCGTCGTTCCGCCCAACACGGGCATCGTGCACCAGGTGAACCTCGAATATCTTGCCCAAGTGGTTTTTTCGCGACAAACAAATGAAGGCCTCATGGCATATCCCGACACTCTCGTGGGAACTGACTCTCACACACCGATGGTGAACGGGCTGGGGGTTCTGGGATGGGGTGTAGGCGGCATCGAAGCAGAGGCAGCTATGCTGGGACAGCCCATTTCGATGCTGATCCCCCAGGTCGTTGGACTTAAGATGACAGGCAAACTGCAACCGGGTGCAACCGCAACAGACCTCGTGCTCACAGTCACGCAGATACTTCGCAAGAAGGGGGTTGTCGGGAAGTTTGTTGAGTTCTTTGGGCCCGGATTTGGAACGCTGGGGCTGGCAGACCGGGCGACCCTCGGCAATATGGCACCGGAATACGGGGCGACCGTGGGCTATTCTCCGGTCGATACCGAAACGCTGAAGTATCTGAAATTCACAGGCAGGGGTCATCTCGTTCCTCTGGTTGAGACATATTGCAGGGAACAGAGACTGTTCCACGACCACGACGCACACGAACCAGAATTTTCAGACACGATTGAGCTGGATCTCGCCTCCGTTGAGCCCAGTCTTGCCGGGCCGAAACGTCCTCAAGATCGTATCCCCCTTTCGCAGTCCAAAAAAACCTTCCGATCCAACCTCGTCGAAATGTTGAGGCAGAAGACCACGTCGGTCGACCCAAAGGGACTCGCCCGGTGGATCGATGAGAGCCCGGCAGCCCAACCCATGGAGGAACTCGTTGTACCGTCCTTCCTTTCAGAGGTTTTTCCGTGCGTGACCGTCCAAAAGAATGGAACCAAATTCAAGATCGGACACGGTTCTGTGGTCATCTCGGCCATCACCAGCTGCACCAATACATCCAATCCTTCGGTGATGATCGCCGCAGGATTGCTTGCCAGGAAAGCTGTGGAACGCGGATTGAAAACCCGGCCCTGGGTTAAGACAAGCCTGGCCCCAGGATCAAAGGTTGTGACGGACTACCTGAATGAGGCAGGACTAACAAAGCCGTTGGAAGAATTGGGTTTTCACCTTGTCGGCTACGGATGCACAACATGCATAGGAAACTCCGGCCCATTGCCCGAGTCAATTGCGAAAGCGGTGGAGGAGCATGAAATCGTCGCGGCGGCGGTCCTCTCCGGGAACCGCAATTTTGAGGGACGCATTAATGCAAACGTGCAGGCAAACTATCTTGCCTCTCCCCCGCTTGTTGTTGCCTATGCCCTCGCAGGGACCATGGACATTGATCTCCAAAATGAACCCCTCGGCAGGGACAAATCGGGAAACCCGGTGTATCTCAGAGACATCTGGCCGACACCGCAGGAGGTATCCGAGACAATGGGCAAAGCAGTCAAGTCGGAGATGTTTGAGCGGCAGTACGCAAACGTCTTCGAAGGAGAACCGCGCTGGCGGGACCTCCCCGTGCCAAAGGGCGACAGATTCCATTGGGATGCATCTTCGACCTACATCAAAGCCGCCCCGTTTTTCGACAACATGCCCAGAACGCCGGCGCCGCTGACCGACATCAAGGATGCAAGAGTGCTTGCGTACCTGGGTGATTCAGTCACCACCGATCACATTTCCCCTGCCGGTTCCATTTCAGCAAAAGGCCCGGCCGGATCTTATTTTCAGAAGTACGGGGTGGAAACGAGAGATTTCAATTCCTATGGGTCCCGGAGAGGGAACCACGAAGTGATGATCCGCGGGACGTTTGCCAACATCCGTCTCCGCAACCTTTTAGCTCCCGGAACTGAGGGCGGCTGGACGGTGCATTCTTCTTCCGATCAACCGATCACGATTTTTGACGCGTCGGTACGATATCAAAATGAAGGCACTCCCTTGATCGTATTGGCGGGTAAGGAATACGGCTCCGGCTCGTCGCGTGATTGGGCGGCAAAGGGGCCGAGACTGCTCGGAATCAAAGCGGTCATAGCAGAAAGCTACGAGAGAATCCACCGCAGTAACCTGATCGGATTGGGAGTACTTCCGTTGCAGTTTCAGGAAGGTCAGAATGCAAAAAGCCTTGGATTGACCGGATTTGAAACGTACGACATTCAAGGCATAGCGGGCGATCTCAAAGTCGGAAATTCGATGACCGTCCAAGCGACGGCGAAGGACGGAAGCAAGAGGTCATTTACCGTTCTTGCAAGGCTCGACACTCCCAATGAAGTGGATTACTATAAGCACGACGGGATTCTGCAGTTCGTGTTGAGGCAGTTGCTGGAGTAAGTTGGGAGTTACGAGTTACCGGTTGTGCGCTGCCGGGAATGCTCCGCCCCGAAGGTCTTTGTTGCGGCCGGGGGATTTAGAAATGAGGAAGACGGCGAGACGCTAAGGTTTGGCAAACAGTCCGCAATACAAAATCCGAAATGGAAAAAGCCCGACTCATCGCCGGGCTTTTCGTCTCACATCTCGTTTCTTATACCTCGCGTCTCACCCTACACCTTACCCGCAGTCGCTCCTCCTCCCGAGTCAACCGACCCTTGTCGCGTCTTCGAATATCTCCTATAGAGATACAAAACGACGATGAGCATGACCAAAGCGATGATCACATAGACCATCGTCAGGGGCGGGCTTACAACTTCCTTCCATTCGTCAACCTTATCTTCGATCTCGTCGACCTGCGCTTCCGTGAGACTGCCGGTTTTCACCATGGAGGGAATCCAGTTCGGCTCCACATTGCCGTACCACACTGAATCGGCAAACGATTGGTAGCGGAAGTACCGCTGGCCGTCCTTGTCATCCC
Source organism: Bacteroidota bacterium (assembly GCA_040901865.1). Lineage (GTDB taxonomy): Bacteria > Bacteroidota > Ignavibacteria > UBA10030 > UBA10030 > JBBDYD01. Next base: position 4,343 of record JBBDYD010000033.1, read on the forward strand.
TGGCTTTCCGGATCTCTTCATCGAGATACAAGTTGATGTTTGTTTGAAATTCCGATGGTGTTGAGAACGGTTGAATAGGAGTCGCGTTCCGGACAAAGACGTCGTTGAGAGACTTCCAGAAGAAGATTCCGAGCGTACTTTTCCAAAGGATAAGCATGGTATCAATCGTGGCAAGTTCAGCCGTCCGCTTGGATTTTGTGGACAGATACACTTCTGCCAGCTTCTTGCCCAATCCGTTCCACTTCGAAGCGAACGCCGCCTGCTCATCCATGAGCTTCGTCAGGTCGTTGCCACTCAGCGTCGTCGACTCAAGGAATCGGATGTTATCATCGATCGATTGCTTGATCCCGGAGAAGACATTCCGACGTTCCAGCCTGGCCGCAACGCCCCGCTTCTCCTGATCGCTCATGGCGGTCACATCCTTGTCATATTGAAGGAAGAGACTGTCTACGAGCGCGAAGATGAGGTTGTCGCGGTCACGCAATCCCTTCCGGAGGGTGATGATCACTGCATTGAGGGAATCGATGAGTAATCGCGAGCTGCTCAGACGTTTGACCTCGTCGAGCATTTTTGTGTTCTGTCCACTCAATTGTTCCACCTGGGAACTCAGTTCGCGCACTTGCGCTTCGAGCTCGCTGATCCGATCATACTGTGTTTCGATGATCATGATTTTGCCCTTCGCGTAGGTAATCTGCCCGGTGAGTTTGGCAAGGCGGCCTTCAAAGCCATCAGGATACAGGGCACGGTCCAGAAGGTCCTTGTACTCGCGGTAGGTGCTGTCCAACTCCATTATCCGTGATTCGATGTCGACGCACTCGACCACCGTATTCGCATCGGTCACCGCCCTGGCAATGGCATCAGCTTCGCGTTCAAATGCCTGGGTCGCCTCATAATCGGACCGAACTTGCGAGGCAAGGAATGACGGAACAACGAGCAGACAGGCAATGATGGCAGAAAATCGGAGGGATTTCATTATTCGCCCCCTTCCTGGATCCCACCCTTGGAGAGGAGGACCGGTTTGTCGCTGCCATTCAATAACTGGACATGAGGCGGACGTGCGTTAAACGCGGGAGCATTCATTCCCTGCTCCGAAATCATGATCTTGGACTCGAGTGTTAGAGCTCCGTCTCCCGTTTTGAAAACGTACACATGCTTAAAACCCTGGGCCGTTATGAAATAGTAACCCGCACGGTCTCGTATCACACGGACGGCTACCGAGACGTTGGATGAATCACCGGTTTCAGCAAAAAGCATTGGCTTGATATTGAAACTGAGCTGATAGCGATTCTCCTGAACCATGCCTTTACCGTCCGCTTTGAGCACGCTCTCGACGGGCCAGCCGAAATCAGCCGGTTTGAGCGCAAGCGGATTACAACCGATAACGACGCTGGTCAATAAAACGATCGTGACAAGCACGAGGTATTTCATAAAAACCCCTGGTGATAAGTGATCGATGCAATTTTGATCGGAAAACTCTGCAGAATATAGACAACAAAGCGGTGTGAATCAAGAAACCTTTGAATCCCTGTGAACTTCGTCACCGATTGACTTCTTGCTTCCGTGTGGCTGCCGCGATTGAAGCCTGGGCTTGACGTAAAACCAAAGTCGGAAGCCCATCAGTAAGCCGAGAATCGCTCCATAGGCCAGCGGCGATCGCGTATCGGCCTTTACGAGCCAGAGGTAATGAATGACGCCGCCAAGAGCACTGACGTACACGAGCCGGTGAAGTCGCGTCCAGGTTCTTCCCCCCAGCCACTTTGCCATTCGGTCGGCCGAAGTGGCCGCGAGCGGAATCATGAGGAGAAAGCTTGCGAATCCCACCGTAATGAACGGACGTTTGGCAATGTCGGCGAGAATCTCTTCCCAAAGAAAAAATTGATCGAGATAAATGTACGTAAAGAAATGAAGAGTGACGGAGAAGAAAGCAAATAATCCCAGCATGCGCCGAATCTGCAGGAGCCAGTTCCAACCGGTGAGTTTTCTCACGGGCGTAACAGCCAGGGTGATCAGGAGAAAGCGAAGGGTCCAGGTGCCCGTCGCATCAGTGATGTCATCGATGGGATTCGCGCTGAGATTATCTGCGTAAGCATTGAACCCCAAAAGAAGAAACGGAGACAGGCACGTGAAAAAAACGATGGGCTTTAGAATGAAACGAATCCGTTGGGTCGTGGTCAAGGGAAGGAATTGAGGTTGTCCTATTATGAATCTTCAAGGCCTAAAGACCACATTCCAATAGAATGACCAAGAACAAAAATCCAGGCTTCAACACTCATGGTCAAAAGTTCTTCCTCAGATCCATTCCGCTATACATCCCCGCTACCTGTTCGCCATAGCCGTTGAACATCAGCGTCCGGCGCTTGCGAAACTCCCCGATGCGGCGTTCGAATTTCTGGCTCCACCGCGGATGGTCCACATCCGGATTGACATTCGAATAGAATCCGTATTCGTTCGGTGTTGCAATGTTCCAGGTCGTTTTGGGTTCCTTTTCGGTGAATCGCAGCTTCACAAGCGACTTGCCGCTCTTGAATCCGTACTTCCAGGGAACAACCAAACGAAACGGCGCCCCGTTTTGGTTTGGCAGTTCTTTCCCGTAAAGCCCGACGGCAAAAATAGCCAGCGGATGCATCGCCTCATCCAATCGCAGTCCTTCCACGTACGGCCAGTCGAGCACGGGGCGCTTTTGACCCGGCATTTGCTGTGGATCGTACAACGTCGTAAACTCGATGAATTTTGCTCGCGAAGTCGGCTCCACCTTTTTGATAACATTGGCAATGGGAAATCCAAGCCAGGGAATGACCATGGACCACCCCTCGACACATCGCAAACGATACACGCGATCTTCCAGTTTGTTGGGTTTCAGGAAATCTTCGAGATTATACGAAGCGGGTTTCCTTACCTCTCCCTCGACGGTAAGTTTCCAGGGTTTGACCTTGAAAGAGCCTGCATTCTCCGCCGGATCGTCTTTGGCCGTCCCAAATTCATAGAAATTGTTATACGATGTCACGTCCGGATACGGTGTGAGTTCTTCGTCCGTGTTGAACGGTCCGGCAGGCGGGCGATTGTAAGGGGGATTCTGTAACGGGAAAGCACGCGTCAACCCGGGAACGACAATCCCGGCGGCAGCTCCTGCCGCCGCAACTGCCACGGTCTTGAGAAACGATCTACGGTTGTCGTACAATGATTCCGGCGTGATCTGCGATGACGAAATCTCCGGCGTGGTTCGTATCAGCATGCGGCCTCCTCAGGGTATCGCATCTCAAAACGCAGTGTTTCCCCTCCCGGTTCCCCTCTCCTCCATCATTCCCCGGTACTTGTTCCTTTGCGTTCCTGTTTCCACCAACGTTGAACGACATCCTGGATGTAGGTCTTGGCCTCGCTCTGCTTCCACTTATCGAAGAACTTGATATCGCCGCTCTCGGGCTCGGGGTTCGGATAATCTATCTGCACCCTTAACGGCATGGGCAGGGCATCCCCCACGACAAGGGCTTCGCCCTGGCGCAGGGAGGGGAGAACATCCACCAATCCGACAAATGTATCGGGAACAAGTTTGCGCACATAGTTCTGATCGACGGGGTTTGTCAATCGAAGAACGACATAATTACTGCATTGGGAAAGAATGGTCTCAGACACTTCGGCGGGCCGTTGACTGACAATCATGCAGCTCACGCCGTATTTGCGTCCCTCCTTGGCAATGCGCTCGACGGTCCGCCTCGCCGCCTTGG
>JBBDYD010000034.1:0-8044 GCA_040901865.1 Bacteroidota bacterium
TGAAAATCACTCCTCTTGAAGTCAAACGCCAGCAGTTCAAGAAGGTCATGCGCGGGTACGATCCGGTGGAGGTCGACACCTTCCTCGACATGTTGTCGAATGAACTCGAGGATCTGATCAAACGGAACAAGGACTTGAACGATAAGGGTATTGAGCTCGAAGTGGGGCTGCGGGATTACAAGAATATGGAAAAGACGCTCCAGCAAACGCTCATGCAGGCTCAGGAAACGAGCGGAAGGTCCATCGAGAATTCGCGCAAGGAAGCTGATTTGATTGTTCAGGAATCGCAAATGAAGGCGTCGCAGATCCTTGAAAAAGCGCGCATGGATTTCTCGCGGGCGAAAGAAGAAATTGCCCACTTGAGAGCGCGAAAGGAAAGCATCCTCAGCAGGCTGAAAATGCTCCTCTCGTCCGAAGTCGAGCTCCTCCGAGCCCTTGAGATCGACGATGTCGAAGTCTCCAAACCCGATACCTCGTACGGAACGGGAAAAGAAGAAATCGCGATCGATGAAATATTGAAAAAACTGTAGTGAACGTTTGTCAAAAAGAAAAATGAAAACGTCAAAACGAAATTAAGGGGCAAACGGCAAAGAGCAACAGCTCAACTTATTTCCAGAATCTGTGACTGTGGCTATTTCATTTTTCTTTTTGTCTTTTCATTGCCCTTTGCTGTTTTCTGTTTTCCGTTTTTGACAATCAATTCGAATCCTCTGAACAAACTAACCAAACGGCAAAATCATTCAATAATGCTTTCCCACGTTCTGAACTCCTTCCGAGTTCATTTTTCATTTAAAACCGAACCGAAATGATTCCTCCTGTGACTGAACTGCGAAAACGGATTGACGAAGCAATTGCGGCCGTTCGTGCGAAAACGAAATCAGAGCCGGAAGTCGGGATTATTCTGGGAACAGGGTTGGGCGGATTGGTCAAGGAAATCGAGAAGGAAACCGAAATCGATTACGGGAGCATTCCGCACTTCCCCATCTCCACAGTCGAATCGCATCACGGAAAGCTGATTTTCGGAAGTTTGTCGGGCAAGAAGGTGGTGGCCATGCAGGGGCGGTTCCATTATTACGAAGGATATTCTCTTCAGCAGATCACCTTTCCGGTCCGAGTGATGAAGTTCCTGGGCGTAAAGTCTCTGCTCGTATCCAATGCCGCCGGCGCGCTCAACATGAAATTCCGCCGCGGTGACCTGATGATCATCACCGATCACATCAACCTCCTCGGAGATAATCCGCTGATCGGTCCGAACGACGAATCCCTGGGTCCGCGGTTTCCGGACATGTCAGAACCGTACAGCCGGGAGCTTATAACGCTGGCGGAATCGTGCGCGAAATCCCTGAAAATCAAGGTCCAAAAAGGCGTCTACGCCGCAATGCAGGGCCCGAATCTCGAAACCCGGGCCGAATACCGGTTTCTCCAAACCATCGGCGCAGATGCGGTGGGTATGTCGACCATTCCAGAGGATATTGTTGCGGTCCACATGGGACTGAAAGTGCTGGGTTTTTCGATTCTTACAGACGAATGCTTTCCCGAAACGCTCAAGGCCGTTTCGTTTGAGGAAGTTATCGCCGCAGCAAACGAAGCTGAACCGAGAATGACGGCGGTGATGAAAGAAGTTGTGAGAAAACTGTGAATCACTATTGTGAGAACCGGGATTAATTGGATTAAAGGATTGATGGGGGACGCTCTGGTAATGCAATCCAATGAATCCCATCAGAGAATATTGCTTCCCCAATAACTAATAACCAGTAACTAATAACTTCCTACGCGTATCTCCCGCTTTATGTTCAAACAACTCACAGACAAGATTAACTACTTCGAGCTCGAACAGCAAATCCTGAAGTTCTGGGATGATCAGAACACTTTCGAGAAGAGTGTGAGCACGAGGGATGGGAAGCCGCGGTTTACTTTCTACGAGGGTCCGCCGACGGCCAACGGCCGGCCGGGAATCCATCACGTGATGGCCCGGACACTCAAGGATATGATCTGCCGCTACAAGACCCTTCGCGGATTTCAGGTACCCCGGAAAGCGGGATGGGATACGCACGGTCTTCCGGTGGAAATCGAGGTAGAGAAAGCTCTGGGGATCAAGCACAAAGACGAAATCGTTCAGTTCGGGGTGGCGAAGTTCAACGAGGAATGCCGGAAGTCGGTTTGGAAATACAAAACCGAATGGGAGGAGATGACGCGGCAAATGGGATACTGGGTGGACCTGGCTCATCCCTATATCACATTCGAAAACAACTACATCGAATCTGTCTGGTGGGCGCTGAAGCAGTTCTTTGACAAGGGATTGATCTATAAAGGATTCAAGATCCAGCCGTATTGCCCCCGGTGCGAAACACCTCTTTCGTCCCATGAGGTGGCGCAAGGATATAAAGAGGTCAAAGATCCCTCCATCTATATAAAGCTCGCCGTGAAAGGCGAACCGGAAAAAACGTACTTCCTCGTGTGGACCACCACGCCCTGGACCCTGATCAGCAATGTGGCTCTCGCCGTTCACCCCAATGTTGAATATGTGAAGGTGAGACACAAAGGCGAGAATTTGATTCTTGCAAAAACCCGGTTGTCCGTCCTGGGCGAGGAGTACGAAGTTCTGGGAACCTTCAAAGGTTCGACGCTTGTCGGAAAAGAGTACGAGCGTTTGTTTTCATTCCATCCCGTGAAAGAAAAGGGCTGGTTCGTGGTAGGGGCGGATTTTGTTACAACGGAAGACGGATCAGGGATCGTACATATGGCTCCCGCCTACGGTGAGGACGATTATCAGGCCGGACTGCGCCATGGACTGCCGGTAATCCATCCGGTCAATAAATCGGGAGAGTTTGGTCCCGAGGTGACTCCGTATGCCGGCAAGTTTGTCAAGGAAGCCGACGCGGACATTATCGCGGATCTTAAGCAACGGGGAATTCTTTTCAAGAAAGAACAATACCTGCACAGTTATCCCCATTGCTGGCGTTGCAGTTCTCCGCTACTCTACTACGCCCGGGAATCGTGGTATATCAAGACAACGTCGTATGTAGCTGAGATGATTGCGCAAAACAAAACGATCAACTGGGTGCCGAAGGACCTCCGGGATGGCCGGTTCGGTAACTGGCTCGAAGAGAACAAAGACTGGGCGTTGTCCCGCGATCGGTTCTGGGGCACACCGCTACCCATTTGGGTTTGCCAGAAATGTGGTAAGCAGAAGTGTGTTGGGAGCATTGAGGAACTTCGCCAGGGCCGGAATGTCCCCCCATCTATCGACCTCCATAAACCGGCCGTGGACGGCGTGACATTTGACTGCGGGTGCGGCGGAGTGATGAGCAGGACGCCAGAGCTGATCGATGTGTGGTTCGATTCCGGTTCCATGCCGTTTGCCCAATGGCACTATCCGTTCGAGAACAAAAAGGAATTTGAAAGATCCTACCCTGCCGATTACATTTCCGAAGGCATCGATCAGACCCGCGGTTGGTTCTACACGTTGCACGCGATTGGCACATTCCTTTTCGGAAAAGCGGCGTTTCGGAATGTCCTGGTGAACGAGCATATCCTGGACAAGAGCGGACAGAAAATGTCCAAGTCCAAGAAAAATACCGTTGATCCGTTTGAACTCTTTAAACAATACGGTGCCGATTCTACCCGTTGGTTTCTTGTCACCAACAGTCCGGTCTGGCGCCCAACGCTGCTTGACACCGAGAGCATCGGTGATGTCCAGCGGAGATTCTTCGGCACGTTTCTCAATACCTACGCCTTCTTTTCGCTTTACGCCAACGTGGATTCGTTCGATCATGCGGACCCTCTCGTTCCGTACGCCGAACGTCCGGAGATCGATCGGTGGATCCTGTCAGAACTGAATTCACTGCTGAAAGATTATATCAAGTGGATGGATGAATATGACGTTTCGCGTGCCGCGCGGGCTCTCAATGATTTCACGGTCGACAAACTTTCCAACTGGTATGTGCGCCGCAACCGCCGGCGTTTCTGGAAGAGCGAGCGGGGGAAAGACAAGACCGCTGCCTATCAGACACTGTATGAATGCCTGACAACAGTGTGCAAAATGGTTTCTCCCTTTGCACCCTTCCTTTGCGATGAGGTGTTTCGGAATCTGAACACCGTCGCACGACTGGAAAAGGCTGACTCTGTGCACTTGTCCTTTCTCCCGGAACCGGATGACCGGATCATCGACCCGGAGTTACAGGAACGGATGGAGCGTGCCATCACCATTGTGGGATTGGTTCGGGCGATGCGCATGAAAGCCAACCTCAAAGTCCGCCAACCGCTCAGCAAAATTCTGATTCCTGTGTCATCGGAAAAGGAACGCGGCCGGATCGACAAAATGCGCGATGTGATTTTGGAAGAGATCAATGTGAAGGGTATAGAATTTGTGACGGACGAATCTGGAATTGTGAAGCGTAAGGCAAAGCCGAACTTCAAAACGCTCGGGCCGAAATTCGGCAAGTCCGTACAGGTGGTTGCGACGGCGATCCGGCAACTTACACCTGCCGACATCCATCGGCTCCTGGCAGACGGTGCTCTCTCGATGAAGGCAGATGGTCAGGCATATACCATCGCACCGGATGATGTCGAGATTGTACACGAAGAGATGAAGGGATGGATGGTCGAATCGTCCGGCCCGGTCACCGTCGCCCTCGACACTCAGCTCAACGATCTTTTGATTGACGAAGGATTGGCACGGGAATTTGTGAATCGAATTCAAAATCTGCGGAAAGATGCCGGGTTCGAGGTCATTGACCGCATCAGAATATTTTATCACTCTTCGGACCGTTTGAAGAAGGCGCTCGATAGGATGATGCAGTATGTGAAGGAAGAGACTCTGGCTTTAGAAGTTCATTTGCTGGAAAAAGGAGGGACCCGGACCGCGCCGGCGCAGGAAGATATCAACGGCGAGTTGTGCGAGATTGTATTGGAAAAGGTGAATTAATTTTGTAGGTTGTCGGATTCTTTTTACGGAATCCGGTGTTCTATTATATTCCACCCAAGGAGATGACATGGCGAAGAAAGCGACAGCAAGGAAAACGGGAAAGAAAACGGCCAAATCGGCGAAAATAAGTAAAAAAGTCCAGGTGAGTCAGGTGAGAATGCGGAGTACGGCGGCAAAGGCCAAACCGGCTCCCGAGAAGGCCCCTGTGCGGCAGAAAGGATTCAGCAAAAGCGAGCTGGAGCGGTTCAAGTCGATTATCCTTGAAAAGCGGAAGGAAATCCTCCAGGAGCTTGAAACGCTGAAGTCGAGCATGATGGACACCACGACCGGCGAATATACCTCCGAGGCCTCGGCATATTCTCTCCACATGGAGCAGGGAACCGATACAATGGAGCGGGAGAAGACGTTTCTCTTTGCTTCACGCGAAGGAAAGTTCCTGAATTATCTCGAGGACGCATTGAAACGCATCGAAAAAGGGGATTACGGGTTCTGCACGGATTGCGGAACGTTGATAGACAAAGAGCGCCTGGAAGCAGTGCCGCACGCACAATTGTGCATTAACTGCAAGTTGAAAAAAGGGAAGTGAGAGAATTCCAATTGACAATTGACAATTGAAAATTGGAAATGAACCTGGCTCCATCATGAGAATCCTTTATATCACCGGCGCAATCGTTGTGGTCGATCAGATTACCAAACTCCTGGTCAAGGGGTTCTCTCTGCCGTTCCTCGATCTCTACCATCCCGGCGTTCCGATTGGCAGCAGCCGGGCCATCCTGGGCGATTTCGTGAGACTCACGTTCATCGAAAATCCGGGAATGGCATTTGGGATCGATGTCGGCGGCAAACTGTTCCTTACGATCTTTTCGTTGTTTGCCAGCATCGGAATCTTCATCTACTTGTATAAGATCCGTGATGAGGCGTTTCCGATCCGGTTGTCTCTGGCCATGATCCTCGGTGGAGCGATCGGGAATCTTATCGATCGGATGTTCTACGGGGTGATCTTTGGGGAAGGGCCCCTGTTCTACGGCAAAGTGGTGGACTTTATCGACGTAGACTTTTTTAATGTCGAGATCCTTGGATTCCATATCACCCGGTGGCCTGTGTTCAATACGGCCGATGCGATGGTTTCAATCGGCGTTCTGGTGTTGCTGGCCTTCCACCGAAAGTTCACCAGGGGTAACGAGCCTGCCGTTTCATTTGCCTCTGATTCCTCTTCCGGATCCCCTCCGCAAGGCGGACTGAAGGATGGCTCCACAACGCCGGATCAATCCCCCTCCTCCCGCAATTCCGAAAGCTGATATGCCGGAGGAAACTTCGGCGCAGGAACGGGAACGCATCAGCATCACCGTTCCGGCCAGGCAGGCCAAAGAGCGCCTGGACGTCTACCTGACCAACCGCGTTCAGAATGCCACCCGCAACAAAGTCCAAAAAGCGATTGAAGCCGGGACGGTGTTGGTCAACGGCAAGACCGTAAAGCCGAGTCACCCGGTCGCCCCAGGCGAAGTGATCGATATTACCCTTCCGCATCCCCCAAGACCCAAAGCCGTCGCCGAGAATATTCCGCTCACGATCGTGCACGAGGACGCCGATCTGATGATCGTGAATAAGCCGGCGGGAATGGTGACCCACCCCGCTTATGGCAACTATACGGGAACGCTTGTTAATGCCCTGCTCCATCATACGCAGAGTCTGTCCGGAGTGAATACAGAACTGCGCCCGGGGATCGTTCACCGGCTCGACAAGGAAACCACGGGGCTCATGGTGGTCGCCAAGAACGATGTGGCACACCATGCGCTGGCAAAACAGTTTTCCCAACGCACAATCGATCGCGAGTACTGGGCGCTCGTGTGGGGAACGTTCAAAGAAAAGCATGGGACGATTGAGACGAATCTTGGGCGGAGTAAGAGAGACAGAAAAAAGGTTGCGGTGACGGCAGAGGGCAAACCTGCGGTAACGGAGTACCGTGTGTTGCAGAGTTTTGATTTTCTGACACTCGTCCGGTTGAAACTTCGCACCGGAAGGACGCATCAGATCCGGGTGCACCTGGCCCATATCGGCCATCCGGTGTTCGGGGATCCCACGTATGGCGGAAGAAGCCCCGGCTGGGGCGGACTTGCAGGAAAGAAGCCCCAGGTATCTGTTCGACTGTTGCGGATGATAGCCCGTCAGGCGCTTCACGCGAAAACCATCGGTTTCGTGCATCCCTCTACAAAGAGGAGAGTGGAATTTGATTCTGAACTTCCTCAGGATATGCAATCAGTACTTCGGGCTATCGGCTGGACAGCTCCTTGACAGCAAGCGCTTAACCTTGGAAAGGTTACAAAAGCCATGCCAGGAAATTGCTGAACCTTTGTTTGTCCGGATATGTTGAAGCAAGATGCGCAAGGTAGGTCTGATAGCATTGTTCATAGTGGCTTGTTCGGAACCGGGGGTTTCGCAGGAACGGAAAGGAATTGCGATGGCACAAACAGAAAAGGCAACATTCGGGGCAGGATGCTTCTGGTGCGTTGAAGCAGTGTTTGAACGGCTGTCAGGAGTGAAGGCTGTTGCGGCCGGCTATGCCGGTGGCTCGAAAGCCAACCCGACCTACGAAGAGGTCTGCTCTGGGACGACGGGACATGCAGAAGTGGCTCAGATAACGTACGATCCCGCGATGGTCAGTTACGAAACGCTTCTGTCGATGTTCTGGAAATCACACGATCCGACAACGCTGAACAAACAGGGAGCGGATGTGGGGACGCAATACCGTTCGGCGGTGTTCTATCATTCGGCGGAGCAGAAAACTGCGGCGGAGAAGTCAAAGCAAGCGGCACAAAAAGATTTCGATAAGCCGATCGTAACAGAAATCGTTCCCTTGGAGAGATTCTTTGAGGCTGAGAATTACCATCAGGACTATTACCGAATCAACCCCAACGCCCCGTATTGCACGTTTGTCATCCGCCCGAAACTCAAAAAGCTCAATCTCGGCGATTAATCAACGGATGGTGAGCCCCAAGTTCCTTGTTGGAAGATCAAACCATCCACTTCACTCTTCACTCTTTACTCTTTACTCTTCACTCTTTACTCTTTACTCTTCACTCTTTACTCTTCACTCTTTACTCTTCACTCTTTACTCTT
>JBBDYD010000035.1:0-1226 GCA_040901865.1 Bacteroidota bacterium
GATGTCGAACAACAGAACGATATGGCGGTTTTCGGCTGGGACCTTTCAAGCACTGATCCGCAATATCGGACTCAGTACCGCAACTATAGCGGGGAAACACCGCAGTACACGATATTTGCAAACGCCAACTATAAGGTATTGCCGAATTTCATGGTTACCGGAACTCTTCAATACGTTTGGTACAAGTACGAACTCGTTGAAAACATGCCGAGCGAGAACGCCATCGGAAGGCAACTTACTGCAGGAGAGATCACTTCACGCGGACTCACATCTGCGAGCCAAGAGGGGCCAACTGGCAACGGGAAGTTCCTTATGACTGATATGAACACGACGAGTTGGTACGAATTCGACCTTGTAAATGACTCGAGATCCCGTGGATTCATACAGCCGAAATTCGGAGCGAATTACAATATCGATGAGAACATCAACGTTTTCGGAAATTATTCGCATGTGGAACGGTTTGTCGATCTTGGCATCTATTACAATTCAGGCCGGCTTAACCCTGATGCAAAAGACGAAACTTCAAACCAGTACGAACTCGGAGTCGGTTGGACTTCGCCGGAAATTCAAGCGAAACTCAATGCTTACAGGATGACGTGGGACAACAAAGCAGCAAGAATCACGGATGTCAGCCAGGCTGGGCAACCGGGATATGATCGGAACGGCAACAGGTCGATTCTGGTCGGCGGTTCGGTGTTCCAAGGAATCGAATTCGAAGGCACTATTGTCGTCGGCCAAATCCTCCCGCAGCTTTCTGGTCTTGAATTGCGCGGATCGGCGACATTCTCAGACAACGAGTGGACGTCTGTTGTTGACGAAGCGAAGGTGGTTGGCGGAGTTCGGGCGGTGTTCAACGCCAGTGCGCGTGATGGGGCCGGAAATACGAAAATCCTCTATGTGGACGAATTGGCTGGCACTAAGGTTGGCGGCCCTCCGCAGATGATGATGTCATTCGGCGCCAGGTATAAATTTTCCGACTTCTTTGTGGGCCTCGATGCAAACTACTACGAGAACCACTACGGACTCGACGGCGGAACCTACATCAGAGTCGACGGTTCATGGGATGCAACAAAGACCACGTTCACCTATCAGCTGAAGCGGACACTGCCTCCGAGAACTCTTTTCGATGCCCAGGCCGGGTACCGATTTGCGTTTGCAGGTTTACGCGGTGTGGTTTCGACTCAGTTGCTCAACATCTTTGATACTGAGCACCTTGCCGATGTGGA
>JBBDYD010000036.1:0-7888 GCA_040901865.1 Bacteroidota bacterium
TCATGAGCTAGAAAAGTGTATAAATAAATGGCGCCAGGGCGGATCCCTGTGTCACAACAATGAACAATCCCAGGAGCAGAAGAACAAAAATGATCGGACCCAGCCACCACTTCTTGCGAACTCTCATGAAGGCCCAGAGCTCTTTGAAGATTGCAAGATGGTCTTTTATTCTTTTGATGATGGCCATGATGATTCCTAATCCGGCTTGAAAGCCTCAGCCATTACGGCCGTGCGGTCCACTGCTGTCATTTCCGCCTTATCCAGGATAAAGCTCCCAAGAACGAGGTGATCCATTTCTGTCCGTAAGAAGCATTTCCAGGCATCTTCCGGCGTGCAGACGATGGGTTCGCCCCGGACGTTGAATGAGGTATTGATGAGAACGGGGCAGCCTGTCTGGTTTTCAAATTCCTTGAGCAGATCGTAAAAGAGAGGATGCTGGCTGCGTGACACCGTCTGGAGCCGGGCAGAACCATCCAGATGCGTCACTGCGGGGATCTCCCGCTTGTCCTCCCTCACCGTTGCGACGAAAAGCATATAAGGGCTCGGACGGTCCCATAGGAAGTAATCAGAAACGCGATCTTCCAGAACGGCGGGAGCGAACGGCCTGAAGCTTTCCCTGAATTTGATCTTCAGGTTCACAATCGATTGATTCTTTGGATTCCGGGCATCGGCGAGAATGCTCCTGGCCCCAAGCGCCCGCGGGCCGAACTCCATCCGACCTTGAAACCATCCGATCACTTTTTGGTCAGCCAAAAGCCTGGCAGTCTCGCTCAGAAGTTCTTCCCGGGAACATTTTCGGAAGGGTACCTCTAATATTCGAAGAAAATGTTCGATGTCGGAATCACTGAACTCCGGCCCAAGAAACACATCCGACATCACGTAGGTTCTGGGTTTCTTCAGAACGGTGTTGTAGACATAGAACGCTGCCCCTACGGCTCCACCTGCGTCCCCCGCCGCCGGCTGAACAAACACCTCCTGGAACGGTGTATGCTCCAGGATCTTGCTGTTTGAAACGCAATTGAGTGCAACACCGCCGGCCATACATAAGCGCGTTTCACCCGTTTCCCTGGCTATAGCTCTTGCCATCCTGACCACAATTTCATCTGTCACCTTCTGAAGAGATGCCGCCACATCCTTGTAAAATTGCGACAGCTCTGATTCCGGTTTACGGCGGGGTTGACCCATGAATCGGTCAAAGGCGCCCGAGGTCATCGTCAGCCCGTAGTCATACGAAAAGTACTTCATGTTGATCCTGAATCCGCCATCCTCGCCGACGTGAAGAAGCTCATTCATGATCTTGTCATAGAAGACCGGCTCGCCATAAGGCGCCAATCCCATCACCTTATACTCGGCACTATTGACCCTGAACCCAAGATAATAGGTAAATGCAGAATAAAGAAGCCCAAGGGAGTGGGGAAAATAGATGGCACGCCGAAGGTGAATTTCGGTGCCTTTTCCCACGCCATAGGTCGAAGTTTCCCACTCCCCCACCCCGTCAATGGTCAGGATTGCGGCCTTTTCAAAGGGTGAGACGAGAAACGCGCTCGCCGCGTGAGACATATGGTGCTCGGTAAAAAGGATCTCCCCTTCATACGAAAGTTCTTTTTTTATCGTCTGGGGTATCCAGATCTTGTCTTTCAGCCATACAGGCATGGCCTTGAGAAAGGACGGAAGGCCCTTGGGAAACGTCGCGAGATACGTCGAGAGGATGCGCTCGAATTTCACCAGCGGTTTGTCGTAGAAGACAATGTAATCGACCTGGGAAGGGTCAAGTCCGGCAGTGTCCAGGCAATAGTGGATCGCGTTTATGGGAAAGTTCTGATCGTGGCGCTGCCTTGTAAACCGTTCCTCCTGGCCGGCGGCAATCAGTACGCCGTCGCGGACGAGAGCAGCGGCGGCGTCATGATAGAAGCACGAGATTCCCAGGATTGTCATGGCTTCCTCAAAACTGATGCCTGCACTCTTCCAGAGTGTGTTTTAGCGGAGCTTTTGCTTTCCAGAGCGGCCGCGAGGGGGTCTTCATTCGCTTTTCAAGCAAGTCGCTGCCAAAGGCACGCATGATCAGAGAGAGGGGGCCAATCAGTAGGAAGTACACCAGGGTGAGAAGCAGGGTCGTGTTGACGATCCCAAGAACACGGGCAAACGCCATCCAGCCCCTGTATGCCAAAGAGCCGGCTTTCCCGATCACGCTCTTCCTCCAGGTCCACAACGGAGGGACGCGAGAAGGAACGAGCGTTTCGGCATGATTGGAATTCGCTTTCACAAAAAAATATAGCCAAAAGAGCCCCGAGTTGCAACCAGGCACAGTTCGATCATGGTCAGTTTGACGGAGCCACACTCCACATTTCTCCAATTTTCGTTTCCGCCAAAAAATCGTTTACATTGAAACCATAGATATCGGTACCATGGATTGGAACGACTCCATATCGCAATGAGAAAATCCACAACGACGAAAGGAACTCTTCCGAAACCAATGTCGGGCACGAAGAGGCGGATCTTCATCGGTGTAACAGTCCTCTCCCCTGCCCTCTTCTTCTTGCTGCTGGAGTTTGTACTGCGGTGGGCGAATTACGGACCATCACTGAATCTGTTCATCCGCGAGGAGCGCGGTGGACAGACATTCCTCGTCATGAATCCCGATGTGCGACACCGCTATTTTCAAACCGTCGACTTCAGTCCCACCACCTCGCACGATTTCTTTCAGTCCCCGAAACCTGCAGGCGTCACTCGCATTTTTTTTCTTGGCGGTTCGACGACGGTCGGCTTCCCATACGGCTATGCCGGATCATTCCCCGCGTTTGCGGGGGACCGGCTGCGGCGCATCTTCCCGGCCCGCAAATTCGAAATAATCAACCTTGCCATGACAGCAACCAACAGTTTTACAGCTGCTGACATCGCGCGGGAACTTCCGGAGTACGAACCTGATGTCATAGCGGTGTACGATGGACACAATGAGTTTTACGGCGCCCTTGGCGCCGCCTCCCGTGAATTGCCGACCGGAACACAATGGACAACGGCCCTTCATTTGCGATTAGTGCATTTGAAAACATACTTGTTTGCGAGAAACATTCTTACGTCGATCTCTTCAGTGTTCGGTTCGGGTGTAACCACAGATGCTGGAACAATGATGGAACATCTCGCCAAAGACCGGCTTGTTCGGATTGAGAGCGAGACCTACCAAACGGCCCTGGACATCTTCGAAAACAACCTCTCTGCCCTGGCAGGGGTTTGCAGAGGTTCATCCATTCCGCTTGTGCTCGGAACGCAGGTGTCCAATCTCCGGGATCAGCCGCCGTTTGAATCTGCATTTTCCGAGCGACTCCCGGCAGGCCAGGTTCAGATAATCGAACGGCTTTCAGATGAGGCCGCCTCCCTTCGCTCCTCTGGGAGTATTGCAGAAGCCCTTCAATCCCTGCAGCAGGCCGTCCTCCTCGACTCAACGCACGCAATGAACCACTATCACATCGCCCAGGCACTTGATGCTCTGGATATGAAAGGGCAAGCATTGCAGGCCTATACTGCTGCCCGGGATTTCGACCTTCTTCGTTTTCGTGCGGACTCAAGGTTCAACGATGCCATACGATCGATGCAGGACGGAACCAGCATCGTGGTGGCAGACTGTGAACAGATGTTCGTGGAATTTTCGCCGGATTCCCTTCCCGGATACAATCTCATTCTCGAGCATTTGCATCCGAATCTCGAGGGGAACTTTTTGCTGGCAAAGGCGTACGTCGATGCCATGCGGCGCATGGGATTGTTCGGAAGCGGGCAAGAATGGCTCACTGCAGACACTCTTGACGAGAGGGGGTTGCGGGCCGATCGAATCATCACTCCTCTCGACCGCCTTGCGGCCGACAGACGGATCAACCTGTTGATGTCCCGCTGGCCGTTCAACAAGCCGCCGGACGAAAGGCGCTCGCCCGGAATTCTGGACTCTTTTATCGACTCCCTGCTCTACGGAAGCTCCTCCTGGGAGGTGGTTCATGTGGCGGCTGCGCAATTCTACGAACGCAAGGGCATGTATGCGGAGTCGGAGACAGAATACCGCTCACTCATGGACCGTCTTCCCCATTCAGTCTCTCCTTCACTGGCCCTTGGCCAGGTTTTGATCCGTCAAAGAAAATTGGACGAAGCGTCAGGCGTTTTTCGTCAGTCTCTGCAGCGGGAACGAACGACGTTTGCCCTGGCCAGGATTGGCAGCCTGGAGTTGGACCGGGGAAATTTCAGCGAAGCCATCCCGATCCTGGAAGAGGCGCACTCGCTGGGCAAGAGTGTGAATGACCGGATGGAAACATCGTTCCTCCTCGGCGTCGCGTTTTACCGTACGGGAGACCAATCCAGGGCCCGCCAGCACCTCCAGAACGTACTGATGCTCAATCCATCACATCAACCAGCGGCGCAGATTCTCCGCCTCCTCAACCGGAAATGACCGATAATCACGACACTCCGGAATCCGGACTTGTGCCAGGGAGGAAGCTCTTCTTCTGGCTTGTCACACTTTCAATTCCCGTTGTGACACTAACCGTCCTCGAGATTATTCTCCGCTTGTTCAACTACGGCGGAACACTGGATCTTGTTGTTTCCAGAACCGTTGGTGACCGCGAAGAATACGTGATCAATCGTTCGTTCGCACAGCGGTACTTCCCTGCGTCCGGTATCGTTGTTCCGGAACCGGCGGAAGATACGTTCATGATCACGAAAACCGCCGCGACAAAGAGGATCTTCTGCATCGGGGAATCTACCATGGCCGGATTCCCATACGATTTCCACGCCACCGCACCATCGATGCTGGCAGCAAGGCTTCGGCTGGATCTCCCGGATTACAACATTGAAGTGATCAACGCAGGGCTATCCGCCGTGAGCAGTTTTGTGCTCGTGGACATGCTCGAGGAGCTCCTCGAGTATAAGCCGGATCTGATCATTGTATATTCCGGCCACAACGAATTCTATGGGGCGTTTGGAACAGCATCAAGTGTCGGATTTGGAAGCAACCAGTTGATCACCAGGCTCGCCGTTTGGCTTACCCGTTTCAAGATCTTCCTTGTTCTCCGCGATTTCGTTGGATGGGCCAAGTCGCAATTCGGTTCGACTCCACAGACACCTTCCGGCTCAATGATGTCCGAAATGATCGGGGATCAGAAGGTGATATATGGCGGCCCGGCGTACCAGGATGCCAGATTTGCCTATCAAGAGAACCTCAGGCGAATGATCGAACTCGGGAATCGGCATAACGTGCCCATCCTCTTCTCCGCCCTCGTCAGCAACCTTCGGGATCACCCACCGTTTCAGTCGGCTTTCACAAACAACGATGCATCCGTCCAAACGACCATGCAACGGATCATTTCCGCCGGTGACAGCCTCTTGGCCTCAGGCAATATTGAGGCCGCGGTGAATTCGTTTACCAGGGCGGTGCAGCTTGATTCCGGATATGCGTCGGGATGGTATAAGCTTGCCCGGGCTCTCGACCGGCGGGGGAAAACCGAAACGGCGGCACAAGCGTACCGCAACGCAAGGGATTTCGACGTGCTCAGGTTCCGAGCAACAACTGAATTTGAATCGGACCTGCAGGAAATCTGCGAAGAACTCAGCGCTCCAATCGCCCGTGTTGATCAGGTCTTCGAGGCGGAATCAAGAGATGGAATCCCCGGCAAGGAGCTCTTTACGGAGCACCTTCACCCGAACATCCGCGGCTACGCCCTCATGGCGGAGTCATTTCATTCGGCAATCCGCAACAATGGGCTGTTCCTTTCCACGGGCGAATGGGCGATGCCTGCGAAGGAAGAGATCTATCAGGCCGGTTACGGCACAACGGTTTTCGATACGCTTGTCGGCAGGATCAAGACGGACATTCTCACGCATCAATGGCCGTTTGTGGAATCTTCAAATTACCGGTTTCATCCAGGCAATGGGATCGAGGCGATCGTTCATGAATATATCCGGGGGAGGCTCGCGTGGTCAGAGGCCCGCTATACATTGGCTGAATATTTTGCTCAACGAAAGCAGTTTGAGCATGCCCGAAAGGAATGCCTTGCGGTCTCTCGGGTCATTCCGTTTTCGTACGAGCCTCTTCTCAGGGTGGCCGACTATTACCGTCAGGAAGGTCTGAATACCGAGGCAATGGCCTCCTACAGGCGTTGCATCGAAATTCAGGACAATCCGTACGCGCGGTTGAAGCTCGCTATTCTCCTGTTGGAACGCGAAATGGCCCGGGACGCTGTTGTGGAGATCGAACGGGCCTTTGCGGTTTCGGATTCAACACGATTATCCCTTTCGCCGGAAGCCAGGGCAAACGCGAGATACCTGCTCGCCGTTGCCTATGCGAAGTCCGGCATTCTCGGTAAGGCAAGAGATCAGGCAGAGCAGGCCCTTCGGTACAAACCCTCCGACCCGGACATCATGGATCTGCTTCGGCAGATCCGCCAACTGGAGCAATCCCCGCTCCGCTAAAAACAAAGAGGCAGGACGTCGATCACGCCCTGCCTCTCGGAACTGCATCAGGAGCTAAAGGTTTCCTTCATTTCTGGAAAAGGCCTGGTAGAAGGAAACCTTTTGCACAGGTTCCTTTTACTTCAACAGCAACATCTTTCGAACCTCTCTGAATTCTCCCGCATGCAGTGAATAGAAGTAGATTCCTGCAGCAAGTCGTCCCGCTTCAAAGACCACCATATGCTCACCCGCGACCTGGGTGCCGTTCACAAGTGTCGCAACTTCCTGACCGAGGAGGTTGAAAATCTTGAGAATCACGCGCGCCTGGCTGGGCAAGTTATACCTGATATTTGTTGAGGGGTTGAAGGGATTCGGATAATTCTGTGCCAACGTGAATTGATCGGGCGGCCCTAATGGTGCCTTCTCTATGGCCGTCACCAGCGGCGGGGTTTCAGCCGGATATGGCGGATCCGCCTTCCACACATCGATGGGGAGTGTAAAATTCCGCGTGAAAGTGTTCGGGGATGTAGGGGTGATGTATCTGCTCCTATAGCCGAATTGCGCACCTAACCCTGCTCCTTCCTCCTCGGAAGTGCCGCCCGGTTGTTCAAACCGAACGAAATAGAGCAAGTTATAGTGAGCCGGGCCCGCAATAGTGAGATTGCCGGTATAGATCGAGTCACTATTTGCGTCCGAAAGTCGCACGTTCGGCGGATTACCCTGCTTCGACCGCGACGGATCGTCATTCCAAACGATAAATGCAGTATCCGTTGAAGGCACAAACGGATTGATATAGGCCATAGCGGGTCTCATGTCAACCTGGAAGGTTGCAGTCACGGTATCCCCGGCCAAAATAACACCGCCCGGATTGATGCTGCTAAAATAAACGATGGGGGGTTCGAGATTCCCACCACTTCCGATATTGAACTGACGGTTTCCGTCGCCCCGTTCCGTGGGGTGATCGTATCGGAACCCATCAGGGTCATCCACATACCCGGGGAATCGGGCTGCGATACCGTTTGTATCGAGATCCATGAAAAACTTGTACGAGAAGTCGGAATTCGCAGGTGAGAGGTCGAACGGAAGGAGGAGTTCATAGACCTCCGTCGACGGGACCCGTTCGAGCTTTGTACCACTCCAGCCGTTGAAGTTTCCCCGCACCTCCACGGAGTCGCCTGACAACCTTCGGAACCATCCGAGGTTCTCAAAAGTGGTCATGTCAACCCGCCAGAGAACCTGTCCGCTCACCAGCGCGTCGACAACCTCGTCCCTGTCGAAATACACGGTATCCGGGTTTCCACCGCCCACGGGTACAGTAAACACCCTGTTCGGATCTCCTTCCCAGTCGGAACCACCACGAACTGTCTTGTAAAACTTGTAGTTGACGTTGGCGTTTTCGAGCAATGTGAATGTTTTTGTGTAGATGCTGTCCGTATTTCCGTCGGTCAGCGTATCAGCGGTC
>JBBDYD010000037.1:0-1161 GCA_040901865.1 Bacteroidota bacterium
AATATCGAAACTGCCCTTTAGAATTTTGTGTTTTGATATTGTCTCGCTCCACAGAAATGTGAAAACAAAAGCCCCCGAAATCGAGGCGGGGGATGCGCTGGACAAGAGGATCTACCTTCTAGTGCCAAATAACAACAAGCCACCGAAAAGCCCACCTGCGCTGCAGGCTGTACTTCGTAACGCCGCAATCTGCAAGAAGGCTCTCCAATTCATCTTTTGAAAAACCCCTGAGCACCGAGAGCGGCCCGTCGTGTTTCACCATGGAACTGTTCGAAAAGAGAGTCGTGAGGGCTTTGATTCCCGCGTAGGCGATCATGGAACGTCGCAAGTCGTTGATGATGATCCCAGAGCGGGAGATCCGCAAACAGGAAATGAGCATTCTTCGGATTTCTTCTTCATGGAGATGATGCAGAAATAAGGAGGCGTGAATAACGTCGAACGATTTGTCGTTAAACGGGAGGTGCAGCGCATCTCCGCAAACAACGGAATACGGCACGCGGATCTTCAAGTACTCGCATACACGCGGGTTGCGGTCAAGTACCGTGATATCCAGGGGTTGAACCGAATCGTCAAACACATCCGCTCCGCCCGCACCGATGTCCAATAGGCTCAAGGGGTGATGCAGATCGAGTTTCTTTCGAAGAACGCGAAGGCCCTTTTGCGTGGTTGCCCTTCCGCCGAGGAACATGTTCACCCGCTTCAATTCCCGAAGTGCATTGTCCATCCGCTCGTCCTGAATGGAAAGGTCATCCATGATTTCAGGATCGTAGCGGCGTCTCAGCATGCTCTCAACAAGGCGGTTTCCATTGTCAGCCCGGGTCCGAAGGCAACGGCGCAGACAAGATCGTTTCTTTTCATACTTGAGTTCTTCAGGATTTCCTTCAGCACAAAAAGAATCGAAGCGGAGGAGAGGTTGCCAAAGGTCTTAAGCACGGCTCGGGAGGGGATCATTTGCTCGTCGCTCAACTGCATGCCGTTCTGCAACGCGTCAAGAATTGCCCGTCCGCCGGGATGAAGGGCCCAATGAGCAATGTTTTCGGGGCGTACATTCTGGGCGACCAGAATTTCCTTAAGCTTCGGCGCCGCGTCGTTGAGAATAATCTTGGGGAGATCGGAAGAGAGGATCATCTCGAATCCAAAGTTGCCGATCTTCCATCCCAT
>JBBDYD010000037.1:1261-7857 GCA_040901865.1 Bacteroidota bacterium
AACCGCTTAGGGGCTAATTCGACCGAATCCCTTCAGGAATGCTGAATTCACTGTGATACTCTCCGGGTAATGAGCATATTGAATGCAAGGCTGTCTCCGATGAGAGACGCCATCACTTACCCCAAAGGTCAACCCATGGATTTCAACACGTTTCTCGAACACATCATGAAAAACTTCGCAGCCTCGTTTCCGTACGGGCTGAACAAAACTGACGTCACGAAAATCGCTTTCCAGTCGTGGTGCGCGATTCAAGCCCAGGCAATGAGCGACAAACATAGCGTCGCGCCGTAGCCCACAATTGCGGCACTCGTTTTCCCGCACTTGATTTGAGATAACGCTCGTGCTCTATTGCTTCCGGGCATGGATCAAATTCCGTGTCAATTTGATGCAATCGACCTCCCTACGGAACCTCGCCAATTATTTGCCCACCCCAAAAGAAATCAGTCCCTAAAAGGTACTTGGGGGCTATGCGACGGTTGTTTTCATTCATTCAAACATGTAAATTCTTTGTGGATTTCATCCACACATAACCGACTTTTTTGATAGAAGGAGATTCCATGAGATCATGGCTTTTCGGGATGGGACTTGGACTCGCAGGTGTGCTTATCAGTTCGCTCCTTGTTTGGTGGCTGGCCTCCTCAGACACGTCGTTTAGCCAGCGATGGCTCACCCTCGCATTGATGGTACCGCTTGGAGGCGTCTACCTGGGTTGGGATCGGGCACAAAAAGCAGAGGCTGTTACTCCCCAAGGAATAAATCCACGCATCATACGGACCAGCTATGTTATCCAGGGCGCTCTTCTCGCGGCCCTCACGCAGTACCTCACTTTTGTGATCGCATCAAGTATCTGGCACGCTGATGTTATTGATCCGGCACAAGCAGGCTTCCTCTATCAGTTGTTTCATCCGGACTCGCTTCCAAGCCTGTCTGACACTCGTTCTGGCGGTTCAAGTACCGAATCCGGTTGGGTCGAGATGGTGCTTGTCGGCGTGTTCGTGGGAACAGTTATGACTTTCTATATGACGAGGAAACAGAAGCAGTAGGGGAAGGAAGACCTTGAACCCAGCGTTAACAAAGCGGCAGGGTCTCAGAGCTTAAATATGCAAAGGCCCGCCGAAACCAGGCGTAAACCCGATTATCATCGGATAAATTGTGGTCCAAGCCGCTTCAGCCGTTCCAAGAAGGGAATTCCAAACGAACAACGACCAAATCCCCCATATCGATTCCTTCTTTGTGTCGTACACTCGCTTTAAGAGGCAGAAGGTATGTTCCCTCCTTTGTCGGAAAAATGGAAGTGCTCCATTCAGTCGTGCCGATCCGAGCCTTCGTGCGGATTGAGCCAAAACCTCGCAACTGACCCTTCATGGTGCTTTTAATCCTCGAAGAGGTTCTTTTCCCCACCGTGAAGAAATGCCACCCGCCAAAGCCGGGATATCTCCAGACTTTCCCTTTGACCTTTAAGGCCATAGGGAACCTGTCACAGATTGATCCATTTTCAGTTGGTTGATCATCATGTTGATGAGCCGAAAGTACAATATCTTTGCACAAAAATAAAGAATCCCAACCGCCGTGATGGGAGCCCGATATTTAGTGTAAGTTGATTTGAACCTTAACCCGTAACGCTTTAGATTGAACGAAAGCCCCGGGGCTAACTATGGATTTTGGGGTGGACAAGTTCAATACAGTTTTGTTGAAGATGCATTACTCCAGCAGGTGATCATCCGTGCACATGGACCGGACTCTATCCTGAAAAAGGCGGGTCGGGGGCGACTGGAAGGGCAAGATGTCGCCGGTTCTTTATGTCGTGGCGATCATTGCGACCCTTTGGTCTCCATGGATCGCCGAAGGGATCTTCGTGACCGTGGCCCTGATCTGGCTGATTCCGGACCGACGTATTGAAAACGTCCTGAGTACGCCGTAGGGCGCGCGCAATCCGTAGGATGGGATCTTCAACTAGCGTCGGTCGATGTTCGCCACAGTAACCACGCTGCCATCGGAAGCGACTTTTCTGACCCTCGGCAGCCACTCTCGCCTGTTGTCTCCCGGGGTGTGAAAGTACTCAAGCACGTATACGTCGCTTCCGAAGACGGCGACTCCCGTTGGAGACCATGGGCCTGATGCCCGCAGAATGGTCGTAACTTTTTTGTCCGCACTGATCTTCAGGACGGCCCGACAGCCGGTGGCCGCCACGTAGACACTTCCGTCTTCGCCAACATCAAGGCCGCGAAAATATGGTCCAAGATCTGCCCCCACCTCAGGCACTGAATCGCACCCGGTCAGGGTCATGTTATCGATAAATGTCGCTAGCTCACCCTGGGGAGTGATCTTCCTGATGGCTTTGTTTTCCGTATAGTAAAGAGATCCGTCCGGTCCCAATGCCATGCCGTTCAGCCAACGGAGCGGACCGCTCTCGGTGTTCGCGGGCAGCGTCTTAAGGATTGTTGTGGTTCCTGTGGGTGTGAGTCGAAAGATCTGCAATTGTTTGCCGCCGGAAAGCCAGGGATAATACAGGCTGCCATCGCTTCCGACAGTGACCGG
The DNA here is from genome assembly GCA_040901865.1 of Bacteroidota bacterium. GTDB lineage: Bacteria > Bacteroidota > Ignavibacteria > UBA10030 > UBA10030 > JBBDYD01. The sequence goes on from JBBDYD010000037.1 coordinate 3,800, forward strand.
AAAGTCACTGGAGAGGAGGAGGGTTGGATCTCCGCCAACCCGCGTAACGGTAGCGTCACGGGATGAGAAATAGGGCAACGCAACATTCTTTAATCGACCTTCGATGTCGATTGCCATCCAGTGATAGGCGGGCCCGGTAAGTCGGGTGAGTTTGCCGTTGCGTTCGATCTTCCACACGCCGGACCCCGTATCAACGAAATAAATGTTCCCTTGCCGATCCTTGACGATTCCGGATCCTGGGTGAGCGCGGACTTCGTCCACGGCAACAAACAGCATAATGGCGAGAAGTGTGATGATTGCGTGTTTCACAATTGTTCCCTTCCTGATGAATGGCAATAGACTACGATAGCGCTTGTAGTCTTCCCTCTCTAAGATACCTGTGGAGCTTTGAGGGTTTGAAGGGATTATCTCATCTTCGCGTGATCTCCATAAAATGAAAAGCCCCCAGACTGATTAGCCTGGGGGCCTGTTTTTTGCGCACCTTTCGTTCCGCTTCCTGTTCCGCTTCCCAGAACGCCGCTCAGAGCGGAATCCTCGAGGCGGGACGTCCTGACAAACAACTTCCAAAACCCGGAAGCCCAGTTAATTTCCTTCGATCATGTGAAAGGCAATTCCGAGAACCCGCTGCCAGTTACGCGCCAGGAAATCCGGTTTCCACTGAACACCTTCCTTCACGAGAATCTGCTGAACAGCGGTACACACGGTAGATTCGTTATTGAAGATGTAGGTGGGGTCCGATTGAGCCGCAGCGTGAAGTTCTTTAAGATAATGAACGTGAGGTGATTTGAGAAGCATTTGAACGCCTTTCTCCAATTCCGCGGTCAAATCTGGTTTCCGGGTTGCCAACTGCACATCTTTGTGGGAGGTCAAAGAGTGTCTCCTTCTATTGTGAATTTCATTCGCATGGTACCCTCCCTTGTCCTTGAATTCCATGACAGTGGTCACCCCCTCGGCGCGGGAGCCCGTTATTTTGATGAAAATCACAATCATTAACCATTATTAATTCGAGGCAACCCGAAACGGGTTCAAATTCGGAGGTAAAAGGCTTGGGTGAATCTGAATAGGATTCCTTCCTCAATCGTGAGACAGTATGTGTGGCACGGCATATTTATCCCCCATAAAATAAAAAAGCCACCAGATTTTCGGCCTGGCAGCTTGTTTGTGGGTTTTTCTCGTCCCGACGATTTTTGAGAGACTTTTGATGCCGTTCTTGCCTGATCAGCAAGCCAGACGCATACCATGATTATCGCGTGGTTGCTGTTACTCCGTTTCTTTCCCCCATCCGATCCAAGGCCTTTGAAGTGTCGTGTTCTTCCTATGCCCTGTCTATGCGTATAATCGTGAAAGCAGAAAAAGGTTGCACTTTTTTTTTGAAGGGCTGGCCTGAGCCGAGGTGTTGTGACCGGCCCCCAACGTGGGTACCAATGCGCGTATGGAGGATTAGGAAATCAAGAGGCCGAACCAGCCGCAGGAAGCCCGTTGCACAATCTGAACAGAAACGCCCAAGCTCATCACTTGGGCGTATCGGACGGTCGGAGAAGAAGGGTTTATTGGCACGCAGTCAGATGTATCCGAACAGCGGCGGAAAGACGATCACAACGATGGCTGCCCACACGGCATACACGGGCAGGTAGTCCGTCTGCCAACGTTCGAGGTCAGTAAACGAGCCGCGATCTCTGAGAAAACGGATGTACAGCACGGCAGACCACGCGAGATTGACAAGGAGAATAATATTCACACCCAGAGCGGCCACGCGGTTGGGAGTGAAGCCATACTCGGTGATGCGCGCAGAAATGGCCCACAGCGCCACCGCATCGGCCAATAAAGCACTGACCACGAGCACGATCTGCATCACGTCGAAAACCCCCGGCGGCAACTGGGCGTCCCGGGCTGAAACAGAATAGAGCAGCAGGCCAAGAACGACCACCAAAAGCAGATCGAAGGCGATGAGGACCTCACGCTCGATATCCAGGGCCCGCCCGGTCAGGAGCAAGGTCACGAGAAACGTAACCAGCAGAATGGCGAACATGGGAGTAAAGAGGCGCGTCAACACAGGGGCCATGTTCTCGATCACGCTCTGCTTGGCCTCAACCAGCCAGGAGCCAATCAGGACAGCCCCTGCGGCTCCGCATGGTATCAGCCACGACTGGATGAACCATTCCGCGTCGATCCCGATTGTCTTGAACATCATCATCAGAAATCCGGTAAAAACTCTGCCGCCGAGGGCAATCAGCACGTAGTAGATGAACAGCTCGCCGGAGAATCGAATAAAATCCATGCGGCCCGCGACCTCGTTCCAGCGGCTGGCGGCGTACGCGACCCCCACTGCGAGCCAGAGCGCGATCGGCAGATGCAAGGCGGACAGCACCTCGGTGTTGCTATTGGAAGGGAAGGGATAGACGTTGGCGAAAACACCCGCCACGGCAAACGTGACGGCCAACCAGCGGAGGGTATTGATACCGAGCCCCCGCTTCCAGGCGAAATAGCCGGTCAGGAGTGGGAGCACGAAGAGACTCAAGTTGCGGGCGTAAAAGCCGTCGTGCTCTCCCAGGTGCATTCCGAAGAGCTCCGGCAGCTTGATGACCACGCCTGCGGCCACCGCCAGAAGAAAGGCGACGAATGTATCCGATCGCGCCTCCGTTCCCTGTTCGTTGATATCCAAAGGAAGAACGACGAGTTGTTTCCAGAGGCGTTCCGAATGCTCGCGTGCGAATTCCCGCGAGAGTGAGTCGAGCGCCCCCATTCGTTTCACTGCAACAAGGAACGCTTCATCAGAGGAGAGCCCCGACTTGATCAGAGCCGCCACCTGTTCGCGCAGGTGGTCTTCGAGCTCGGCTATATCGACGGTCTGAATGGCCTGCCTGCGAAGCAGATAGTTCCGCCATTGGTCGATCTGTTCTTCGAGTGCTGGATTATTTTCGGATGTCGACATTATTTAAACTCCGCTGTGGGTTGTTTTCTTTCGAAAATGATGCTGGATCCGATGACCAACAAAAGCAAAAAGTAATCCATTGAAGAATGAAGCGAGAACGACCATTCCCGGAGCGAGCTCGTCTGAGGGTGGGATATTGTCAAGGACGAACAATTTGAACGTTAAAAGAAAACCAGCCATACCGAAGATAAAACCGCTGATGATGCCCGTCTTGTTTTTCATGTAATATTTCCTACACAATGGAGAGGGGTTGTCGACATCGTTCAGACTCCTTGTAGGACTGGCGGTGTTGCCCGCCCGACCCGAACGTGAATGAAACTCATGCGGTCGTTCGGGCGGGGACGTTCGCCCGCCCCTTTCAAGCATTAATTGGGCCGGGGACATTGGACATTTCTTTGAATTTCCAACGCCGAACGTCGAATGATGAATGACAAATAAAGACAGCTCATTTTCCAGATCCCCCTCAGTGTCGCATCCACCGCCTGCCATTGCTTGCGCTCCTCAGCGAGTTGGGCTTTGCCCTGCGATGTGATCCGGTAGTATTTGCGGCGGCGGCCGCTTTCCGCTTCTTCCCACCGAGCTTTGATGTAACCGACCCGCTCGAGCCGGTGCAGAACGGGATAGAGCATCCCGTCGGTCCACTCCATTTGCCCTCCAGACAACTCCTGGACTCGCTTGATGATCGCGTAGCCGTAGCTGTCCCCTTCGGATAATATTGCCAGAACAATCGGAGTGGAGGAAGCGGCGACCAAATCTTTGTTGAATTCCATGGTCAGTCGGTCGACGGTGTCAGTGGATGCGAATACGATCATACATAGCGCTAATATACATAGCAGTATTATGTATGTCAAGCCTTTTTTTTTTGGGATCTGGGGAGCGATCGGGCTCTCAGGCAAAACAAAAAACCCGGCCAAAAGCCGGGCTTCTCATTTACCACCTACTCTCGCAATTCAATTCACTTCTTCGACGAATCAGATTCAACCTTGGACTTCCACGAATCCGCCCCGCTCACTCCGTTGATGAAGGGAAGGATCGTTTCCACCAGCCTGGGTGACAGAAAGGCCTCGTAATGCGTCAGGTCCGGAAGGATGGCAAGACGATTCTTCGACATATGCTCCCGTTGCCA
>JBBDYD010000038.1:0-7837 GCA_040901865.1 Bacteroidota bacterium
TCAATCAATTCGTATTCCGTTCTCCAGCCCCATTGCGGCTGGTTTTCGCCCACGTCATAATTGCCGCGAACGGAGAACCCGCGTTCGGTTGCTTTGCCCTCTGAGTGCAAGATGGCGTAGTTCATATGAAAGTCATCCACCCACGACGTTTGGTACATCTTTGTCACGGAATTGAAGGCGATGAGTTCTTCGCCGCGACGCGGTTTTCCCTGGATCATGCCGGCATACGTGTGGCGAAGGAACCGGTTGTCGAGGACACCCGTAATCTCGCCGGTCACTTTCGATTCGTCGGCAAGTTTGTCGGGTTCGAACCAGGTTCGGCAGGTGCCTTCCCATGTTCCCTTCATTCTGCCAAACAGTCGTTCCTGAGACATACGGGTCACCTTGTTCTGGGTTATTGATTCCGTGTGGCGATGGGGGGAGGCACTAACCAATTTTGCCGAGGCCGACTCCATCCTTGATAAGATCATAAAACAACCAGAGTAAAGCGAGACCGGCCCCGACCCCAACCACAATAATTGCCGTGCTGAGGGCTTGCGGCATCGAAGAGGAAAAGACGTATCCCGTCTGAATACTGTCCTGCGGCATCGTCATCACCTTGGACCGTGAAAAACCGACGAAGACACTGTCGGGTGTCAACAGCCAGTTTTCAAAGACCAATTCGGCTCCTGATCTGGTGACTATTTGGATCTTCTTCCCCTTCGGCAATTCCCGCCAATTCGCGACTTGAACCGGAGTGGAACACGCGGTAACGAAGAGAAACGCGCACAAAAGAGAGTAAGTGATGGATATTTTGGCGGGGTTCATGCCGTGCCGGGCAGCAGACGATGGAGAGGGCGAGGTCACGTCAATCGAGCGCTTTGGTGATGACCTGCTCCAACAGCCGTGGGTCTATATCCAAATAGTCCTCAGACGAAAAGATGAGCGTATAGAATCCGGCCCCGGTCAGATCTGCAAAGATAAATCTCTTCTGTCCGCGGAAACGGTCATTGTCGAATGACGTGAGGGATTGAAACCGCGCCGGTTCGGAGAATCCAATCAATGGAAATCTCGCCGAAACAAACAAAGATACTGTCACTGGGGTCGGACCAGCTTGCGTTCCGATACGTGTGAAGCGATCGTTTCCTTCATTGTTCATTGTTCATTATTCATTGTTCGTTATTCATTGTTCATTGTTCATTGGTTCAGTTTGCGATATTCATGCTCCACCACTTCGTTGCCATAGGCTCTTTCAAGACGGCGGACAGTAAAATGCCCTCTGGCCATATCTTGAAAATGATCGATGAACGCGAGGTTTATGAGAGCGCCTCCTAAGGCGCCAACTACTGGAACAGCTTGCGCGGCTGCCTTTTCCGAAACGGTAACACCGAATCGGGCCGCGATGAGCGAGATGAGTCGAACGATCGCAGGTCCACCTTCTTTTGCCAGTCCTCCCTTCGCTATAAACTGGGCAGCCTCTGAAACGGCTTTGGCAAGAGCAGCACGCACAGCGAAGTATCCGGATTCAGCGGCATCGTCCTTTGATGTCCGTCCGCCCAAAGCAAACACTTCGAGACATGCGAGCTTTGACTCGGGGAGGCGTATCTCCTCGCCTTCACTTCGAGCAATGTCCGCAATAGACCTGAGCATGATTGTTGTAGAAACAGGAAGTTCTATTACCAAAGCAGGAATACCCCAGGCGCCTCCACCAGCACCCGCCGCAGTTGCCGCAACTTTATGCCATAGGTTGCTTGGCTTTACCGGGCCGTTCTTGCCAAAAGTCATGAGAGCCACGTCGAGAGCGGCCTCCAATGATTTCGTTGTGGCATTGTTGATGACCTCAGACCATTTGTCCGGCAGCAGCTCCAATCCCCTTTCTATTGGCCGACCGATTACACTTGTGAGTTTTGCAGTCAGACTCGGGTTTTCCAGAATCTGTTTCGCCACTCTTAGCTGCTCAATATGGTCTGGCGTCATTTGCATAAGCTCTTTCCTGTCAAGAACTCCCCGAATAGTCTGTTGTATTATCGCACGGTGCGCTTTTTACCCGTTCGTTGAGGCGGAATAACATCACCCAATATCAATCCCCAGGGCTTCAAGGATTCGACCCTGTCGAAGATTATCTTGAGAATTGCCACAGCAGGCAGGGAGAGAAACATTCCTGAAATGCCCCACAGCAATCCGCCAATGATCACGGCAATAATCGAGACCAGAGCGTTAATGCTGACACGAGAGGCGACGATATAGGGGACGATGATATTGTTATCGATAACCTGGATCACAATGAAGGTCGCTAACACCCCGAAAGGATACCATGCCGAATCCTTTGTTATCAGCGCCATGAGCAGGGGAAGCAAACCTCCGATCAGAATTCCGATGTAAGGGATGAGATTCAAGAGAGCGGCAAGAACACCGAAAAGAATTGCATAGTCGATGCCCAGCAGAAGTAATGCGATACAATTCAAAACAGCGACAATAACGGTCTGTAACGTCAATCCTACGACATACTGGTTCACGACCGCACGCGCTTCCTGCAAGACATCTATCAGTGTCGCTGTATCCTTTCCGGCAATTATTCCAAAAAAGAATTCGATGATAAGGTTTTTGTACATCAATATCAGGAAAGCAAACAACGGGACGAGGGTGACGAGAGCAGTGATGTCCATAAACGTCAGCAGTGTTTGGCTCATAACTTCTCCGCCGCTTTGCCACGTTTGCGCCACCCATTGCTCGAACCACTGCAATTGATCTTTGTAGGTAATACCCCAGTCATCTCTTAGGAATGCCTGCAAACGAGCAACATACTCGACGCTCTTTTCCTTTAAGCGCGGGAGGTCGTCCCCAAATTGCCCGATCTGCATTGCAATAATGACGGCGACACCTACCAACACAATGCATGCGATTGTTACAGCGATGAAAATGGAAAGAAGGCGGGGAACCTTGTGTCGCTCCAGAAAATTGCTGAGGGGATACATGAGGACGGAAAGCAACGCCGCAAACGCCAATGGAACAAACACGGCCCTCCCCAGGGATAGGACGATGGTAACCAGGGAAACGCCAATAAGGACGAAGGTGGTTCTCGCATACCATGGCAACCGGGATTCTATCATAGCGGCTTCCCGTTTTGAATTACTCTGATGAGAACAATTGCCTGCACCATGGCAACCTCGTTTAGTTTGATTGGCGTGTTGAAGAGCGAATGTCCCTTGGCGATCATTACCAGGGGAGTGGCGCACGTGTGGGCTACGGTAGTGGCTCCGCTCTTGTGTAGACTTGTTCTGTGCCGTCCGTTGATAAGATCAAGGTGTCAACAGTGAGCTTCACGATGGCTGAAGATGAAATATAATTGTCCTCAAAGAAAACAAAAAGGCTATCGCCTTTGATTTCGTATTTGCGATCTATAAAATGGTCAGGATAATAGAAAGTCGAATCGTTGACTTGAAAAGCTGCTACCTGAGGCATATCGTGTGACCACCAGATTCCCTGAATCATGGTTCGATGGATGCCCGATCTGGAGGCTTCCGGTGTTTGCTCGTCTGCTTTCTTGCTGTTGCAAGCAATAAAGACAAGAGCGACTACGAGAATGTGGGTTTTCATGATTTCATTCCGATTCTGTTGTTGGGGCGGCAAGTGCATCTGACTTGCTGCAAAACGCAATATAACAAAGGTGCCGCTGGCGCACAACTCTTGACCGGTGATGCTGCAACCGTCAATTCATGATTGACGCAATATGATAACGAGCGCCGTAATGATGACCCCTGCAAATACCGCAGCGATAATTCGCCCTCTCCGTAGGGAGCGCCAATTGCTCCAACCCTGTTCATCAAGATAATATCGATCATCCGAAACCATGTGAAGGCAGCCCAGATTTGTAAGTCGTTTAACCCGAATGCCGCGAATGCCAGAAGTGTTAAGGCTAATTGCGCCCTCAACAGTAGTCGCCTGAGCGCCTCTCAATTCTTGGACTATTCGACGATCCGTCCGAATGAGAACTGCCGCTATGATCAGGGCGAGTGGTGTAAGTATTTGCAGCATGGTTGTTGCGGCTAACGGATGGGAGCTAGGTGGTGGTGATGTACTCTTCAATGGACGTTAAAGATTCCCTACGATTGTCACGTGCCCGACTGGGTTCAGTCGTCATAATCGATAGTTATGATGACATTTCCCTTCTTGCGCCCGGTGTCGATGTAACTGTGAGCCTTGGCGATCTGCTCGAACGGATAGCGCCGATCAATGACCGGTTTGAATTCTCCCGCCGCAGCGAGCTCTGCGAGAAAACGTAGTGGCGGGATCAGTTTCCCCGAAGGGGTCCCTTCCTCGTAATACTCCGGAACGGGAAGCGACCGGTTAGGCGGCGTGGCCAGACCTCTTCGGAAGCCAACGACTGACCGCTGTTTTGTAAAGCAAATAATTGGGCCCAAACTCACGTTCAAGTGCACGTTCTTCATACAAGACAACAAAGAAGTGTGATAGGATTAGAAAGAACAACGTGAAGAGAGTCATTGTCGCCGAAGTATTCCAAAGTCCGAAGCCGAGCAAAACCACGGCTCCACCGATATACATTGGATTGCGTACGTACTTGTAGGGTCCGGTTCTCACAAGATTTCTCGGCGCGTCAAATGGGGCCGGAGTCCCCTTTCCGACGAGAAAAAATTGAATGATGCACCAGAGTGCTAATGCGCCGCCAAGGACGAAGCATAGAAATCCGATCCATCGCGTCAACGTTGGAAGCGTAAACCACTCTCCAAGAACCTCCTTTGTTCGAATAGCTAACCAGCCCCACAACAGAACGAAGGTTGTAGCGTAGGTTGCTGATCGGAGGGCCAGAAGTAGATTGGTCATAGTGAGTAATCTTTGAGGGGCCAAGCCGCCTAACGGTTGGGAGCCCCGCCTGCGTCTGAGAAACGAATTCGGCGGACAAGTAGGATCCCGCCTTAAAATTGTCAGATGATAGCGGGACTACGGCGACGTACTCGTCGATTAACGTACAATGGACCATCGCCGCAGTGTTTTACAGTCCGCAATCCAAAATCCGCAATCCGAAATTCAGATGGTTTCTTGTTTGCCATGACGTTTTTACCGCCCTGAGGTTCCGCCTGTTTTGCCGCCTTATGGCGGGATCAGTTTCCCCGAAGGGGTCCCTTCCTCGTAATACTCCTGAACGGGAAGCGACCGGTTAGGCGGCCACATCCCCTGCGTTTATAGAATGAAGTATTTCGCGCCAATAACTATATTAAATCCAGTTTCAGAGGTACCTGAGGTTTTGACACCACCATATTGGATCATAGGTTCAAGAGCAAAGGTTTGAGCGACGAAATAATCGGCGCCAATCTGAACGGCGTAAATTCGTAATGGCGGTGAAAAGGGAGTGCCACCGGAAACCTTGGACCAGGACACGCCTCCATTTGCTCCCACAAATGGTGCGATTTTTTCTGATTGAAAATAGTATCTCAGACCGAGGCGAATCCCCATTAAACTAGAAGTGGTCGTACTCGAAGGAAAGCCCGGGCTAGAGACTTCAGATGATGCGTAAAGGTAGGAAGGCCCGACGCTCAATTCAATGTGGTCAAGAACAAAATAGGCAAGGCTGGGAAAAAGTGAAATCTCGCTCGTGTTGCTCTCACCGTATGGGGATGTTGTAGACGAGGAAGAGAAACCCAAAGATCCGGACAACGAATAAACACCACGTTGGAGCTGTGGTTGAGCGAGTACAGTGGACGTACCCGCAAAAAGAACCAGTAACACAATCGATGTTTTCATATGAATCCTCCTGTGGATGTGGCCGCCTAACGGTTGGGAGCTAAAGTGCGGCGACGTACTTTTCGATTAACGTACAATGGACCGTTGCCACCGTGTTTAACAGTCCGCACTCCAAAATCCGCAATCCGAAATTCACATGGTTTCTTGTTGGCCATGACGTTTTCATCGTCCCGAGGTTCCACCTGCCCCGACTTGTCCCGATGTTCTTTATCGGGACGCTTTTTGTCGGGGTCACTTTTAGCGACCGGTTAGGCGACTTGCCCGCCGTACTCGAAACGCGAACTGTAGATGCTCTATATCTCGATGTTGCCAAAAGGTGACGAGATTTATGAAGAAGAGCAGAATGTGATTAGAAGTACTTTGAGTGCCGTTTACTCCGACAAATTGCTCAATTGTGAAGCCATGTTCATCAAAGGTACGCAAAAGGCTCTTCTGGGTAAACCAGCGAAGATGTGTTCTGTCTAGGGTCAAAGAATCCTGATATTGCCAGTCCTTCTTGACGATCAGCTGAAACAAGGCACGAATGTGTCGCATGTTTGGAATGGAGCCTACAAGAGCACCTGTAGGCTTCATCTTCTTGAGAATGGATTCGAAGAACCAATCGTGATCCGTCATATGTTCGATTACGTCATTACAAATGACAAGGTCGAAATACTGATCCGGCAGCTTGCCCGCAATGTCCTGATACTTCCCCAGGAAAACCTTCGTTAGCTTCTTCTTTGCCTCTTTGGCAGCTTGAGCATTTGGTTCACACCCCCAGATTTCGCAACCTGGCTTCAAGTTGCGAGAGAAGTTGCCTTCTCCACACCCGACTTCAAGAACAGTTTTGTAGTCTGCAGGAAGTAGAGGGGCAATTTCGGATCTTCCTCCATGATAGTAGAGTGATGATGTCATAATGTAAATCGGGCAAGCCGCCTAACGGTTGGGAGCTAAATCCCGTACAGCGGGACTGCGGCGACGTACTCTTCGATTAACGTACACTGCTTTAAGCTCCTGAGTTTTAAAATTGTATAATTGGTGAAAATTCATCGTCCTGAGGTTCCGTCACTTTTAGCGACCGGTTATACAGGGGCGCCACATCACTTGAGCCGTGTTTTGCGGCGAGAAGATCATTGACTTTGAGTATTACGAATGTTATAATACCATGAACTCAGGAGAATGGCCATGCTTAAAACTGCCGTCCGTCGGGTTGGCAACAGTTTGGGGATCACCCTACCCAAGACAATTGTCGACAACTATCATTTGAACGAAGGAGATGAACTTCACCTTGTCGAAACCGATGAAGGTGTTGTGCTCACCCCGTTTAGCCCCAATTTTGCCAAATGGGCCAAATCGTATGAGAGAACGAACCGAAAATACAAGAATACTCTCAAGGCTTTGGCGAAGTAGATGGCAGTTCGTTTCATTCCGAAAGAAGTAGTCCTCATCATCCACTCGGACCTCCTTCAACGATACGGCGGCAGGCCGGGATTGCGGGATCCTGGCTTGCTTGATTCTGCTCTTGCCCAACCAATGATCACCGTAGGGGGAAGGTACGCCAACAAGACCTTGTTTGACAAGGCCGCTACCTACGGTTTTCATGTTTGCAAAAATCACCCGTTTGTTGACGGAAACAAACGGGTTGCCTTTGTGCTTATGGACGTTTTCCTCCAGGAAAACGGTTGGGATCTTTCTGCGCCCGAAGAAGATGCCTACACTGTTATGATGGCCCTTGCTTCAGGGCAGTTCACGAAACCACAACTCTCCGGCTGGCTAAAGAAACACTCCTCCAAATCTCCGCGTCGCTAATTCAAAGTTCGCCGCAAAACACTTTAGGCAAAGAAAGCGCCCCTGTATAACGGTTGGGAGCTAAATCCCGTTCCGCCCGAACTTGCGTAGCAAGTTTGTTGGCGGAACGAGGATCCCGTACAGCGGGACTGCGGCGACGTACTCGTCGATTAACGTACAATGCACCATCGCCACTGTGTTTTACAGTCCGCAATCCAAAATCCGCAATCCGAAATTCAGATGGTTTCTTGTTTGCCATGACGTTTTCACCGTCCTGAGGCTCCGCCTGTCCCGATGCTTTTTATCGGGATCAGTTTAGCGACCGGTTAGC
>JBBDYD010000039.1:0-7820 GCA_040901865.1 Bacteroidota bacterium
GGAAGCCGCGAGAACGAGTTTGCCCAGAGGGCTGCAGGAGCAACGTATCAGAAGATCGCGGAAGATGGCGGAGGCATCATCAGCACCGTTCGAGCAACTCGCGAGGCCACAAAGCGCGATCTCAAGAAACTTGGCCAGCGTCGCCTCGATGATCTGTTGAAGCACGGGACGACAACCGTAGAGATCAAATCCGGGTACGGACTTGACCCCGACTCGGAAATCAAGATGCTCGAAGCGATCCATGAGCTCTCCGATGAGCACTATGCAACCATTGTCGCGACATTCCTTGGGGCCCATGCCATCCCCCCGGAATTCAAGTCCGCACCCGACGATTATGTACAGTTGGTCTGCGACCGGATGATGCCGTATGTTGTTAAACGCTCTCTTGCTTCGTTTTGCGACGTGTTCTGTGAATCCGGCTATTTTTCCGTCGACCAATCAAGGCGCATTCTGCAACGCGCCCGCGAACTCGGCTTGAAGATCAAGGTACACGCAGACGAACTCGCTGCATCGGGCGGATCAGCCCTTGCGGCGGAGCTCCGTACGGTATCGGCAGACCATCTCGAACAGATTGATGAGGCATCGATCCGCTTATTGAAGCAAGCGGGCGTTGTCGCGACGCTGCTCCCCGGTGTTTCCTTCTTTTTAAACCATGGGTATGCCCCTGCCCGCAAGCTCATCGAGGCCGGCGTTCCGGTTGCCATCGCGAGTGACTTTAATCCCGGGTCCTGCATGTCGTTCAGCATGCCCCTCATGATGACGATTGCCTGCACGCATATGGGCATGACCCCGGAAGAAGCGATTACGGCAACAACGCTTAACGGTGCCGCTGCGCTTGCATTGTCAGCTCAGTACGGCAGTATCGAGCCGGGGAAAAAAGCCGATATCATTCTGTATGATGTTCCGAATTATCGTTATCTTGCCTATCATTTTGGGGTAAATCACGCCTCCATGATCATTAAACACGGCACGATTCTCGAGTTCTGATGAAACAGATTGTTGAATGTGTCCCGAATTTCAGTGAGGGGAGGGATCGAACGACGCTTGACGCGATTGCGGAGAGCGTCCGGCAAGTCAGCGGTGTGAAGTTGCTCGGTGTTGAACCGGATAAAGACTATCACCGTTGCGTCGTGACGTTTGTCGGCACTCCGGCGGGAGTTCTTGAAGCTGCGTTTCAGAGTACCAAGACTGCCGTTGAGCGGATCGACATGCGGAGTCACAAAGGGGAACACCCGCGCCTTGGCGCAGTGGATGTTGTTCCGTTTGTTCCGGTTTCCGGTGTGAGCATGGACGAATGTGTGTCTCTCGCACGCCGGTACGGTGAGCGTGCGGCCCGCGAGCTTGGCATTCCGATCTATCTCTATGAGTTTGCAGCCGCACAGCCGCAACGGCGAAACCTGGCAGACATCCGGAAAGGTGAATATGAGGGATTACGGGACAAACTGGCCGATCCGGCCTGGAAGCCCGATTTTGGCGAAGCTGTGTTTCAGCCAAAATCCGGGGCGACGGTGACCGGTGCGCGGAAATTCCTCATTGCGTATAACGTCAATCTCAACACTCCGGACGCCGCCATCGCTCACGAAATCGCTTTGAGAATTCGCGAGGCGGGCCGCCCCAGGAAAGATGCCGACGGTAAGAGCTTGAAGGACGATCACGGAAAGCCGATGAAGATTCCGGGAACCCTGAAGTCCGTGAAGGCCATGGGTGTTCACCTTCACCGGTTCAACATCGCACAGGTCTCCATCAATCTTGTCGATTACGAGGTCACTCCTCCCCACATCGCCTTTGAAGAGGTACGGCGGCAAGCCGTCACGCTCGGCGTTGAGGTGACGGGTAGTGAAATCGTCGGCCTCACACCGCTTCAGGCACTTCTGACGGCGGGACGGTTCTATGCGGGACGTGAACACATGGATGAAGCCACGGATGAAACACTTGTGCAGATGGCGGTGCAACACCTTGGCCTGAGTCAACTTGAGCAGTTCGATCCGTCAACAAAAGTCATCGAGTATCAATTGTAACAGAGGATCTGTCATGCTGGCAACGAAGCGTGTTTCAGAATTTATTGACGAAGTCGCGGCAAGCTCTCCTGCTCCTGGTGGCGGGAGTGTTTCGGCGCTCGCAGCTGCCTTGGGGGCTGCGCTCACTTCGATGGTTTGTCAACTCACCATCGGCAAGAAGAAATACGAGGATGTGCAGGGCGAGATGCTCCGCACTCTCGGTCAGGCCGATGAACTCCGCGCAAAACTCACCGATCTGATCGATCAGGACACCGAGGCCTTTACCGCTGTGATGCGGGCATTCGGCATGCCGAAGGACACTGATGATCAGAAACTCCGGCGAAGCGAGGCGATCCAGGCCGCCACAAAGCAGGCAACGCTCGTTCCGCTTGAAGTCATGAAACTGTCCGAGCAAGCCATCACGCTGGCCAAAGCCGTGGCATTGGAAGGGAATGTGAATTCCATTTCAGATGCAGGTATGGCGGGGTTGATTCTCAAAGCGGCATGCGAGGGAGCGGCGTATAACGTGCGCATCAATCTCGCAACGCTGAAGGACGCGCGATTCGTTGCGGAAACAAAGACACTCGCGGACGCGATCACAACGAATGTCGACATCCTGGCCGACGGAATCCGGGAGCGGGTGGAGAAGGTGTTGAGTTGAATGCGGAATGCGGTTGGATAGTAACCGGATATTGGACACGGAAAAGATGTTGAGAATTTGTTTTGATTCGGGGAAAAAAGGGAAAAAGGAAAAAGGCAAAACGAAATGAAACAGAAAAGAACAAAAAGAAAAAGGCGCATCGCCAATCGTTTCTTTTTGCTTTTTGCTTCTTAATTTCCCTTTGTCCTTTGTCGTTTTCAGTTTCCTTTTGTATACTTCCGACCTCCGACCTCTGACCTCTGATCTCCGCCCCGGGATAAATCCCGGGTCTAATTTCACCTCAGGTGACGCACAATTCCGCTCCCCGATAGAAAGCATCGGGGCAGGAAAGCGGAATAAAAAGCAAAATACTAATTTCCTTGCATTTTTCTGTTTCATTTGCGTTTGTCTCTTGATGTTTTCGGTTTTCAATCCCGCTTACCTCCGACTTCTGATTTCTGCCTACCTCTTACTCCGACCTCTGACTTCCGACTTCCATCTTCCACCCCCACCTATCCTCTCCAAAACACCTTCGTAAACAACACGAGCACCGTGTAAATCTCCAGCCGGCCGAGAATCATACAGACATCAAGCGTCCATTTTGAGATGTCGGGAAGATGCCCGTAGTTTGCCATCGGTCCGACCGCCGCAAGTCCCGGACCAACATTCGCCATGTTGGCGGCCACGGCAGACATTGACGTCAGTATGTCCGACCCGGCAGCAGTCAGAACAATGGTTCCGGTCCCGAACGTGACAAAATACAGCATCGCGAACCCGGCGATCGCCATCATAGTTTCCATCCCCACCAGCGCACCATTGAATGTAATCGGCGTGACGGCCTTCGGATGCAGCAACCGCTTGAACAAGTTGGTGCCTGCTTTGAGCATGAGCAATACCCGCACGGTCTTCATTCCGCCCCCCGTTGACCCGGAGGTGGCTCCGGGGAACATCAGAAAGAAAAGTACCCCTTGCGCCAGAGGCGACCAGAGCGCGAAATCAGCCGTCGCGAATCCTGTACATGACATCACCGTCATAACATTGAACGCCGAGTACCGAAGGGCCTGAAGAATATCCCCGCCGTATTCCTTGCCAACGACGGCAAATGCAACCACGAAGATCGCAACCATGGCGGTTATGGTAAAAAAAACGAATTCCTGATCCCTGTATTGTCTGACTTTTCCCTGGAGGGCAAGAAAATGCAGTGAAAAACTCGTTCCCCCAATGAACATGAACAGCGTGACCACCATGTCGATATAAGCGGAATCGTACGCTGCGATGCTGAGGTTCTTCGTCGAGAACCCTCCGGTCGATATCGTTGCGAACGCGTGACATATGGAATCAAAGAGCGGCATTCCACCCACCCTTAACAAGACAATTTGGGCGACCGTCAGAATAACATAAAGCCCCCAGAGAAGGCGGGCGGTTTCGGCGACCCTTGGGGTGAGCTTGTTCTTCGTTGGCCCGGCAACCTCCGCCTTGAAAAGCTGCATTCCACCGATTCCCAACATGGGGAGAACGGCCAAGGAAAGAACGATGATCCCCATTCCGCCGAGCCAATGCGTCAACGACCTCCAGTACAGAAGCCCATGAGACAAAACCTCGACGTTTGAAAGGATCGAACCGCCGGTGGTCGTAAATCCCGAAACACTTTCAAAATACGCATCGACCATCCGGGGGATCTGGCCTGAGAAAAGAAACGGGAAACTCCCGAAGAACGGAATGACAAACCAGCACAGGGCAACAATCGCAAATCCCTCCCTCGCTCCAAGTTCGATCTTCTTGCGCCTCAGGGGCAGCATCATGAGCCCGCCAACGGTAATTGTCACCAGAGCGGATACGAAGAGATGCGGAACATCGGGATCGTTGTAGTATGCGGAAAACGGAACTGAGGAAAGGATCCCAAGGCCGGCAATGAGAACGAGAAAGCCCAGGACACCGAGGACACGAGCAATACGCATAATGAACATTGTCAATTGCCGGCCGTCAATTTCCCATTGACAATTCAACATCGGCAATTGTAAACTACTTCAGCTTCGCCAGAACGCCCTGCTGAACAATACGAACACTGTGAAAATCTCGAGGCGTCCGATCACCATGCACACACCAAGAATCCACTTCACCAGGTCCGGCAGTCCGCCATAATTCGCGGCCGGGCCGACAGCACCCAACCCCGGTCCGATGTTCGACATTGCCGCCACGACAGCGCTTATGGATGTGACGAGGTCCAAACCATTTGCCGCGACCAAGATAGTCGCCGTCGCGAACGTGACGAGGTAGAGGATGATGAATCCTGCTATGTTGAAGAGAATATCCTGCTCTACCATACGCCCGTTGTATCGGATCGGGATAACTGCCTGCGGGTGAACAAGACGCTTGAGTTCATTCGCCGCCGTCTTTAACAACAGAATAACACGGACGTTCTTCATTCCGCCCCCCGTGGATCCCGCACAAGCGCCCGGGAACATCAGGAGCAACAGAACGATCTGGGCAAGCGGGGCCCATTGCGCAAAATCGGCGGAAGCAAACCCCGTACTCGACATGATGGAAACGACGTTGAACGCTGCATACCGAAGGGCATTCAAGAAATCATGTTCCGAGAGCAATAGGGGAACTATGAGCGCTATGGCCACAATGGCGCTGATTGAGAAGAACTGGAATTCGTTGTCCTTGAAATAGCGAAACTTGCCGCTCAGGGCGGCATAATGAAGAGGAAAATTCGTCGCGGCGATGAACATGAATACGGTAATGACCACATCGAAATACGCTGAATTGAAGTGCCCTATGCTCGCGTTTTTGGTTGAGAACCCGCCCGTTGCA
This sequence comes from Bacteroidota bacterium, assembly GCA_040901865.1. Lineage (GTDB taxonomy): Bacteria > Bacteroidota > Ignavibacteria > UBA10030 > UBA10030 > JBBDYD01. The sequence goes on from JBBDYD010000039.1 coordinate 5,455, forward strand.
ATCGTCGCAAACGAATGACAGATGGAGTCAAAGAAGGACATTCCCCCCGCAATCAGCAGCCCTGCTTGAACCGCCGTCATGAGGACATAGACCGACCACAGAATCCGGGCCGTTTCCGCTATTCGGGGAGTGAGTTTGTCCTTCGTCGGACCGGCAAATTCCGCCTTGAAGAGTTGCATTCCGCCAACACCTAACAAGGGGAGAATGGCCAGTGAAAGCACAATAATGCCCATTCCGCCCAGCCAATGCGTCATCGCCCGCCAAAACAGCAAGCCGTGCGTCAGCGATTCGACATCAGAGAGGATCGAGGCCCCGGTTGTCGTAAAGCCCGAAACGGATTCGAAAAAAGCGTCCGTGAAGCTTGGAATGGCTCCGCTGAACAAAAATGGGAGCGTTCCGAACAGCGGAGCCACAATCCAGCCGAAGGTGACGATCGCAAATCCTTCACGGGCCCGCAGTTCCTCCCCGTCAAGACGCTTCATAAACATCATGAGAAACACACCTACTGCAATGCTAATGAGGGCCGAAACAAGAATTGGTTGGACATCGGGTTCTTCAAAGTACCATGAACAGAGAACGGCCGCCAACATTGCGATGCCAACTGCGCAGATTATAAAACCGAGAACGCTGAGCACAGGGACGATGCGCATGGATCAGGACCGGGGGCGGGAATGTGGGGATGGGTGATGCACGTTCAGCTGAAGAATTTTTCGACATCCCGAAGGGCTGTGGGAAGGGTGAACACGACGACGCGGTCCTGAGGAAGGATCCGCGTAGAACCGACCGGGATCGTTACGGTTTCATCGCGGATAACGCACCCGATGATCGCACCGTCCGGGAATTTCAGATCGCGGAGGGCCTTCTTGGTCACCGATGAGCTCTTCTGCGCGACCATTTCGATCACCTCCGCATCAACGCCATGAAGGGTCGCAACGGAAACGATCTGGCCCTTCCGGACGAATTTCATTATCTCGTTGGCCGCGGAGAGTTTCTTGTTGACAAGTGCGTCGATGCCGATCGTGTTCGCGAGTGGTATGTAATCGAGCTTCTCGACATGAGCGATGGTCTTCTTGACTCCAAGGTGTTTTGCCATCAGGCAGGAAATGATGTTATCCTCCTCATCTCTCGTAACGGCAATATAGACATCCATGTCCATGATGCCCTCGGTTGCGAGCAGATCCAGATCCTTCCCTTCCCCCCTGATCACCATGGTCTTCTCGAGGGAGTTGGCCAACTGAACGGATCCTTCCTTGCTTGATTCGATGAGCTTCACCGAAATGTCATGTTGCAGGCTCGCAGCCACTTGCCTTCCGATTCCGCTGCCCCCCAGGATCATGATGTTCTCGAACCGTGCCGTCTCTTTCCCTGCGCGTTTCAGCATTTCCGGAACATGTTCGGATTTTGAGACAACGAAGATCTGATCTCCCTTTTTGAAGACATCCTCCCCGCCCGGAATGATCGTACTGATTCCCCGGCTGATGGCTACAGCCCGGAACGGTAATTCCGTATAGTCCTTGGTGATTTCACTGAGTTTCTTGTTGATAAGAGGGCTGTCCTGATCAAGTTTGAGGCCAAGGATCTGAATTTTCCCATCGGCAAACTCGAGCACATCCGTTGCTGCGGAACGGTGGATCAGGCGCACGATTTCCCTGGCTGCCAGGACATCAGGCGAGATGACCAGATCGAACCCGAGTTCCGAGGCTTGGATGGTACGATCATCTCCGAACATAAGTTCGGGCTCATCCAACCGGATGATCGTCTTCCTGGTTCCCAAGCGGTGGGCCAGAGTGCACGCCGTGAAGTTGACCTCATCGATGGAGGTGACCGCGATCAGCATGTCCGCCTCGGCCGCACCCGCTTCTTTGAGGACGCTGGCATAGGCCCCGTTCCCCTGGAGGGTGAGAACGTCCAATCCTTCCCTCACCCGCGCCAGCCGGTCGGCATCCCGATCGACCACCGTAATATCGTGACGTTCCTGTGAAAGAAGTTTCGCAAGATGAAGGCCGACTTCACCGGCACCTATAATGATGATTTTCAACTTTGTCCCTCATTGCGGATTGCGCGTTTTTTGCGTCCCGCCGTTTTTTGGCGGGAGTGATTTCGGACTGTAAGTTACTTTGATGTCCCGGTGAATTTTGCTGTCTTGAGTCATTTGAAAAACTCTGTAATTTCGGAATGCGGATTGTTGATTTCGGACTGTAAGTTACTTTGATGTCCCGGTGAATTTTGCTGTCTTGCCCGAGGCTGTGAAGATTGCAGTTAGTTCGTCGGCTTCCTTCAGCAATCGGTTAATTTTGTCCTGCGCTACGATAGCTGACTCTACCAGCAATTCCAACCAGTACTGAGACTCGTCGCTTTCCTCTTCG